>CAMDOF010000096.1 GCA_945903465.1 Opitutus sp. GAS368 | reverse complement strand
GGCATGGCGACACATTAAACGCTGTTGACCCCGTCAGACTCGGCTCACCAAGCGGGGCCGGCAGCCGGACGCGGCGGTGCGCACCCTGCTCTTTCAGAAGTTCGGCGTGCTTTTGTCGTTGCGGTGGGACGGCGTCAACACCCACGTCGGCTACACCTTTCTTACCCAGGTCGGTCCCAACCTGGGCCGCTTTGCCAGCCCCGAGAACTTCGCCTCGTGGCTGGGCCTGTGCCCCAACAACAAAGTCAGCGGCAACCACCGGCTCAGCGTCAGCACCCGGCCGGTCTCCAACCGGCTGGCGACGGCGTTGCGCATGGTGGCGCAATCGCTGAACCGCGTCGAGTCACCGCTGGGCGACTGGTTCCGGCGCATGCGCGCGAAGCTCGGTCCGGCCGGGGCCGTCACCGCCGCCGCCCACAAACTGGCCCGGATCCTCTACACCATGATCAAGACCCGCACGGCTTTCGATCCCGCCAAACTCGGCAATCCCGCCCTCATTCACCAACGCAAGGAGCGTTCCCTGCGCAAGCAGGCGGCCCTCCTCGGATTCTCGCTCCAACCAGCCAATGCAGGTGCTGTTTCTTAGGAGCAACCCGCTCCAAAATCGGATTTTGGCCGTGACGGAAAGTAGCAGCGTGCGCGAGGCCGCGATATAGCCGCAGATCGTGCATGCAGGTGAGCGGTTCTTTCCGCGAGGCAAGCGATCCATCGTCCGTACACGGGTGTTTTTCTAAGCCCGTCTAGAAGTCATGATGCCGAAGGCCGTGGGGGGGCATTGGTGGCGCGTCCGCGCAAGCGGTTCCGACCCTGGTTAGGCGTTTACCGCAATTCTAAAAACGTGGGCTCCTTGACTCCGAGCGATCCGGAGGTCTGCATCAGCCCATCCCCACCCCGCGCTGCTTGCCCCCAATCGGCAAGCAGCGCCTCGATTCGCGCCCGCAATCCCCTTTCCGTCTCAGTCGTTCCCTGCCCCAAGTCCCCAGCCTCAGCCGAACCCGCCGCCCTCTCAAAATCGACTGATTTACGGCTAACTCATCCAGCTCCCACCATGCCCCTCCCGGATCCGATCACCCTGAAAATCCAGTTTCCTTAGGAGTTATCAGTCGGTTCCTGATCAATTTTTCGCCATGAACCTCCACCGCTTCCGTCCCCGCCCCTGGGTGCTTCGAATCGGACTCTTAGTTACCTCGATCCTCCTGTTCGCGGCCCCGGTCCGGGCCCAGGCGCCCGTGACCGGCACCCTCGAGGGCCGCGTCGTCAACCCGGCCACCGGCGAATACCTTGAGATCGCCCGCCTCACCGTCGAAGGCACCACGCTCGAGACTTTCACTGACGCGGCGGGGCACTATCGCCTCGCTAACGTCCCCGCGGGCCCGGCCCGCGTGACGGTTTTCCACACCGGCATCGTCCCGCAAACCGTCTCCGTCGCCGTTTTCCCAAGCGGCACCACCCGTCAGGACTTCAACGTCACGCGCTTTCGCGGCATCCGCGATGCGGGCGCCGCCATCCGACTCGACCAGTTTGTCGTCGCCAGCACGAAGGAGATGAGCGGTGCCGCGATTGCCATCAACACCCAGCGGTTCGCGCCCAACGTCATGACCGTGGTCGCGGCGGACGAATTCGGCACCATCGCCGACGGCAACGTGGGCGAACTCCTGAAATTCCTGCCCGGGATGACGGCCGAGTACAACTCGGGGGAGCCGTGGCAGGTCGCGATGAACGGAACCCCTTCCGACAATCTGCCAGTCACGGTCAATGGCTTCGGGGTGGCCAGCGCGGGAAGTGCGAGCACCCGCCGGGCGGTTGAACTTACCTCCGTCTCGACGAACAACCTCTCGCGCATCGAAGTGGTCTATTCCCCCACGCCGGAGTCCCCCGGCTCCGCGCTCGCCGGCTCCGTCAACATGGTCACGCAGAGCGCCTTCGATCGGGCCAGGCCGGTGTTCAACGCCAGCGCCTTCATGTTCATGCGCGACAATGCCCGCGATTTCCAGCGCTCCGCCGCGCCGAACAACCGGCTGACCCGCAAGGTGAACCCCGGCTTCGATTTCTCGTACCTGGTGCCGGTGAGCAAACGCTTCGGCTTCACCCTCTCCGCGAGCCTGACCGATCAATATCACAACGCCGACGGCATTGTGACCACCTGGCGCGGCACGGGCAGCGCCACCAACGGCGGCACCCTACCCGACACCACCCCCGACCGGCCTTACCTCACTGACTTCACCGTGCGCGACGGACCGCGCACCGAAATGCGTTTCTCCTTCGGCGGAACCATCGACTACAAATTCGGCCCCAACGACCGGATTTCCCTTTCCATCCACCGCGTCGGCAACCGCGAGGAATTTCACAACCACACACTCGGTTTCTTCGTGAACCGCGTCCTGCCCGGGGATTTTTCCCTGACCCACACCCGCGGCTTCGCCGGTGCCGGTGAGGTTCGCCTGACCAACGCTGAACGTTATCGGGTCGGCTCGGTGCTCACACCGACCCTGACCTACCGGCACGGCGGTCCGGTCTGGAAATCCGAAGTCGGCCTTGGCTCCTCGCATGCGAAGAACCGCTTTCAAGACCTGTCCCGGGGTTTCTTCAGCAGTTCGATTGCCCGGCGCACGGGCGTCACGGTGTCGTTCGATGACATCACCTACTACCGACCGGGGACAATCACCGTGACCGATCCCGCCACCGGAGCACCGGTCGACTTCACCAAGATCAACACCTATTCGCTTTCGACCGCCACTTCGATCCCCTCCCAGTCGGCCGATGGGCAACGCACCGCCTACGCCAACTTGGCCCGCGAATTCTCCGGCCGGTTCCCCCTGGCACTCAAGGGCGGTGTCGATGTGCGCCGCTCGCTGCGCGATTTGCGCGGGTCGAACCAACCCTACAATTTCGTCGGCGCCGACGGTCGCGCCAGCCTCACCCCGGTTGGCAACGACGACAGCGCCAGCGTCGTGTTCGACGAAATCTTCTCCCGCCGCACCCCGGGATTCGGTTTCCCCGGAATGCAATGGGTGAATAACGCTGCGCTGGCTGATCTCTACAACCGCTCCCCAGCCTACGTCACCGTCGATCAGAACAACGCCTACCGCAACTCGGTGAATCTCTCGAAGCACGCCGAGGAGACCCTCTCCGCCGTTTACTTGCGAGCCGACGCGCAGTTCCTCGATCGCCGGCTTAAACTCACCGGCGGCGTCCGCGCCGAGCAGACGAATGTCAAAGCTGAAGGTCCGCTCACGGACGCTTCGCGCAACTTCCAGCGCGATGCGAATGGCCGCGGCATCCTTGGTCCCAACGGGCAGCCGTTGCAGATCACCACCGATCCGCTGCTGGTTGCCCAACGCACCATCATCGACCGCGGCCTCCGTTCGCAGAAGGAATACCTCCGCTATTTTCCGAGCATCAACGCCAGCTACAACTTGCGGGAAAACCTGATTGCGCGGGGCGCGTATTACTGGTCGGTCGGCCGGCCCGATTTCAATCAATACGCCGCCGGCCTCACCCTGCCCAACGTCGAGGCGGCACCGAGCGCCACGAACCGCATTTCGGTCAACAACGCCGCCATCAAGGCCTGGAGCGCCCGCACCGTCAGGCTCACCCTCGAATACTACTTCGAAGGCGTGGGGTTGGTTTCCATTTCGGGCTTCCGGCGTGAGTTCGAAAACTTCTTTGGCAGCACCGTGTTCAACGCCACGCCCGCTTTCCTCGCCCTCTACGGCTTGGATCCCGCGACCTACGATCCCTACGACGTCGTCACCACGCAGAACCTCGAGAGCACGGTCCGGATGGAGGGGCTCGATTTCAACTACAAGCAGGCGCTCACGTTCCTGCCGCCCTGGGCGCGCGGCGTGCAGGTGTTCGTCAACGGCAGCGCACTGCGCGCCACCGGGGAAGCCGCCAGCAACTTCGCCGGCTTCGCCCCGCGCACCGCCAACTGGGGCGTCAGCCTTGCCCGCGAGCGGTTCAACCTGAAACTCAACTGGAACTATCGCAGCCGGCTGCGCCAGGCCAAGGTCGCCGACGGCCGCAGCATCGATCCCAACACCTTCAACTGGGGCTCGTCGCGCCTCTATCTCAATGTCGCCGCCGAGATCACGCTCTTCCGGCGCTGGTCCGTTTTCGCCAACCTGCGCAACGTCACCTCGGTCTACGAGGATGTCGAAATTGCCAATCCCAGCACGCCGGCCATCGCCCAACTCCGTGCCCGCAACGATTTCGGCTCCCTCTGGTCAATCGGCGTCAGAACGACTTACTAATTCAAATCCGCCATCAAGATGAGTCGAAAAACCCCTCCTGGATCCGATACCAGACAAAATCCAGTTTCCTGTCAGTCAGTAACCCCAGTCCCGCAAACCGGGAAAGCCCCTGCCCGCGATGAAACGAAATAATCTTGTTGCCCTGATCCTTACCTGCACCGCCCTCGCCGTCGGGCCACGCCACGCCGTCCACGCCGCCGACTCGACCGCCCTCGGCACCATCGAGGGCCGGGTCATCAATTCGGTTCGGGGCGAATATGTGGGCAACGCGCGCCTCACCGTGGAGGGCACCTTGCTCGAAACGTTCACCCGATCCGACGGCAGCTACCGGCTGACCAATGTTCCCGCCGGCCCGGTGACCGTGAAGGCTTTCTTCACCGGCCTGCAGACCCAGACCAAAACCATCGCGCTCGCCGCCGGCCAAATCGCGCAACACGACATCGAAATGGTGGCCGTCGCCGGAGCCCCCGGATCCGACCCAGCCGGCGGTGTCGTGAAGCTCTCCGAGTTCGTCGTCAGCACCACCCGCGACATGGAAGGCGCCGCCATCGCGATCAACGAGCAGCGTTTTGCCCCGAATCTGAAGAGTGTCGTCTCGACCGACGAGTTTGGCGACGTCGCCGAGGGCAGCCTGGGCGAGTTCATGAAATTTCTGCCCGGCGTTTCCATCGAATACACGGCGGGCGCCCTCGCCCGCGGCATTTCGATCAACGGCGTGTCGTCCGAATACGTGCCCATCATGGTCGATGGGTTCAGCATGGCCAGCGCCGGCGACCAAAACGCCACCGGCCGCAATGTGCAGACCGACATGCTGTCGATCACCAACATCTCACGCATCGAGGTGGCCTACTCCCCCACCCCCGAGTCGCGCGGTTCCGCCCTCGCCGGCTCGGTCAACATGGTTCCGCGCAGCGCCTTTGAACGCTCGCGGCCGGTCTTCAACGCCAGTATCTTCGTCATGATGCGCGACAACGCCCGGGACTTCCGCCCGAGCCCGGGCCCCTTTGAAACGCCGACGCGCAAGATCAAACCCGGCTTTGATTTTTCCTATATCCGGCCGGTGAACTCGCGGTTTGGCTTCACCCTTTCGGGCGGCCGCACGACGAACGGCACGAAGGAGGAATTTATCCAGAACACCTGGCGCGGGGCGGGTTCGACCACCAATGGCAACGCGTTTCCCCACACCACGCCCGACCAGCCCTACCTCACCAGCACGCAGGTGCGCGACGGCACCAAGGACGCCACGCGCACCTCCGCCGGCATCTCCGTGGACTACCGCTTCACGCGCAACGACCGGGTCTCCTTTTCGTTTCAATACTACTTCATCGATTTCCTGGTGATGAACCGCACCCTCACCTTCAACATCACCCGCGTGAATCCCGGCGACTTCACGCCGTTCTCGACCCGCGGCGCGCCCGGCCAGGGCGACCTGCAGCTGGCCAACACCTACCGCGACCGCACCACCAAGACCGCCACCCCGACGCTGGTGTGGCGCCACGACGGCCCGGTCTGGAAGGCGGACGCCGGCCTGGGCCTCTCCCTCGCCCGGCAGACGCGGCGCGATATCGACAAGGGCTATTTCAACACCACGACCGCCCGCCGCACCAACGCCACGGTTTCGTTCGCGGACATCTTTTATCTGCGACCCAACACGATCACGGTCACGGATGGCACCACCGGGGCGCCGCTCGATCCGTATAATATCAACAACTACGCGATGACCGCGACGTCGGCCAATCCGGTCACCTCCTCCGACCTGCAACGCGGCGGGTATGTCAGCCTCGCCCGCGAGTTTCACGGCCGCGTGCCCTTCACGCTGAAGGCCGGCCTCGATTTCCGCCACGACCAACGCGACCAGAAGGCCGCCACCACCCCGTACGCGTTTCTCGGCGCCGACGGACGGGCGAGCACGACCCCGGTCGGCAGCGACGACAGTGCCGCCCCATTCTTCGCTCCCGTCTACTCGCAGCGCACCCCAGCGTTCGGTTTCCCGCGCGTCCAGTGGGTCGATAATATCAAGGCTTGGGATTACTATCAGGCCAATCCCACCCGCCTCGCGCCCGATGCCAACAGTGGTTTCCGCTCCGCCGTCAGCGGGTCACGGTGGGCCGGCGAACTCGTCTCCTCCGCCTATCTGCGCGGCGACCTGTCGTTGATCGACCGCCGGCTCAAGCTCGTCGGCGGGATTCGCGCCGAGCAAACCAATCTCGAGGCTCAGGGCCCGCGCAACGATCCCACCCTCAATTTTCGGCGCGACGCCGGCGCCCGGATCATCCTGACCAACGGCGCCCCGTCATTGATCGTGCCGACCAACAGCGGCCTGCCGTATTCCCAACTCACCTACCTCGAACGCGGCGCCAAGGTCGACCGGGAATATCTGCGCCTCTTCCCGAGCCTCAATGCGAGCTACAACGTCCGTGAGAACCTCATCGCCCGGGCGGCGTATTACCACTCGATCGGCCGGCCCAATTACAACCAATACACCGGCGAGCTCACGCTGCCCGACGAAGCCGCGCCACCCAGCCCGAACAACCGGATCGCGGTCAACAACGCCGGCATCAAACCGTGGGCGGCCAAGACGTTCAACGCGCGGCTCGAGTATTACTTCGAGGGCGTCGGCCAGTTTTCGGTCGGGGCGTTCCGCCGCGATTTCGAGAATTTTTTTGGCAGCATCACGTCGCGCGCGACCCCGGATTTCCTGGCGCTCTACAGTTTGGATCCCAATACCTACGGCGCGTACGATGTCGCCACCCAGCACAACATCGCGGACACGGTGCGGATGACCGGGTATGATTTCGCCTACAAGCAAAACCTGACCTTTCTGCCGCACTGGGGACGCGGGGTGCAGGTGTTCGCCAATGCCGCCTCCCAGCGCACGATCGGGCCGGCGTCTTCGAATTTCTCCGGTTTTTTCCCGCGCAAGGCGAGCTGGGGTATCAGCCTCTCCCGCGAAAAATTCAACGTGCGCGTCAACGGCAGCTATCAGGGCCGCGCCCGGCAGGGGGCCGTCGGCGCCGGTCTGGGCATCGAGCCCGGCACCTACAACTGGGCTTCTAAACGCAGCTTTGTCGATCTCCTCGGCGAGTATTACTTTCTAAAAAAATTCGCGGTCTTCTTCAACGTGCGGAACGTGCGCAACATGCCGGAGGATTTCGAAATCGAGGGACCGAACACGCCGGCCCACGCGCAATTCCGCAGCCGCGAGCAGGCCGGCGCGCTCTGGACGTTGGGCATCCGCGGCACATTTTGAACTCATGAAAACACTGTCATTCCCCTCAATCGCCGCACTTTTTTCGCCTCGAATTCGGAGGGCGCCGCTTTGTCGGCGCCGCGGCGAGACGCCCAACGACCGGCTGCGACAAAGCGCAGCCCTCCGGGCCGGAACGTACGCGCCAATGACGCAGTATCGAGCCGCCACGCTCCTGTTGATCGCGGTGACCGCCGTCAGCGCGCCAGCTGCGGCGCCCCGCTTGAACGTTCTTTATGTCGTTTCCGACGATTTGAACGACAACCTCGGCTGCTACGGCAACCCGGTCGTGAAATCGCCGAACCTCGACCGCCTCGCGGCGCGCGGCATGCGGTTCGATCGCGCCTACTGCAATTACCCGGTGTGCAATCCCTCCCGCACGTCGTTCCTGAGCGGCCTCCGCCCCGACACCACCCGCGTCATCAACAACACGACTCCGACCCGCGAATTCATCAAGGACGCCGTGCTCCTGCCGGAGTGTTTCCGCCAGCAGGGCTACCGCACGATCAAGGTCGGGAAAATCTACCACACTGGGGACGGGGACAAGTTCGAGGATCCGCGCTCCTGGGACATCGACATCCGAGAAAACAGCACGGCGAAGAATCCGCCCGAGGGTCAGATTCTGCGCAAACAGGGCAAGGGCGGCGTGGTGCTGCGGGCCAAGGACGAGGACACGTGGGACGGATTCGTCGCGCGCAAGGCGGCCGCGTTGATGGAGGAAAGCGTGCGATCGGGCAAACCGTTCTTCGTCGCGGCGGGTTTCCGCCGGCCGCATAATCCGTATATCGCACCGGAAAAATATTTCGCCCTCTACGATCCGGCAACGTTGCGCCCGCGCCCGGGACCGCCCGAACACCTGGCCAAGATCCCGGACATCGCGCTGTCCTACAAGCAGGCCCGCGGCGACAAATTCCCGACGGACCGCCCCGGCGACACCATCGCCGCCTATTATGCCGCGATCAGTTTCATGGACGCACAGGTGGGCGTGTTGCTCGCCACGATGGATCGCTTGAAGCTCTGGGAGAATACCGTCGTCCTGTTCCAGAGCGACCACGGCTACCACCTCGGCGAACACGGCGGCTTGTTTCACAAGTTGAATCTCTTCGAGGAGACCACGAAGGTTCCGCTGATCGTCGCCGCGCCGGGAAGGAAACCGGGCATTACGTCCGGGTTGGTGGAGCTGGTCGACGTCTACCCGACGCTCGCCGGGCTGTGCGGACTGAAAGCGCCCGAAAATCTTGAAGGTGTGAATTTTGCGCCGCTGTTGGAAACACCCGGTCGCGCCTGGAAACGCGCGGTGTTCACAGTGATTAGCCGCGACGGCGTCAGCTTCCAGCCCTCGAAAGGCTACGACCCCGCGTATCTTGGGCGGACGGTGTTCGACGGTCGCCGACGTTACACCGCGTGGCCCGACGGCAGCACGGAGTTGTATGACCACGCGAACGACCCCTACGAATACGCGAATCTCGCGAGCGACGCGCAACATCGCGCCGAGATCGCCGGGATGAAAAAACTCCTGAGCGACGGTTGGAAAGCGGCCCGGCCGGCGCAGTGAACGGGCGCTGGACCGGCTAGAAAGGAAACAGGCTGCAATCCGAGGTAGTCGGCGAGACGGTCTTGGACGGTGCGCCACTCCTCGGCCGTGAGCACGCCGAGGCGACGGGCCAAGCGGGAGACGGGCACAGACTGCACCTGCTGGAGGTGGAGAGTGCCGGGCTTGAGAAAGGATTTCGGAAGTGCCAGTTCCCACCGCTGGCCGCGCAGCGCCGTCGTGTGCGGCAGCACCGTGACCAGCGCGAGTTCGTCATCGGCCGGATAGTCCGTGAGCAAAAGGCACGGGCGCACTTTGGCGACCATGCCGAGGTCGATCATCCAGACTTCACCCGTTTTTGCCACGTGCGGCGTCCTCCGCTTCCATCCGGTCGAGCAGCGCGAAGCCTTCGGCGGCGGTAGGTTCGAGGACGGCAATGTCGTCGGCCTCGTCGCCGGCGAGCGCACGGCGGCACAACGTGTAGCTTCGGCAAGGGTGCGTAACTCGGCGACTGATTCCTGCTAAGCTGGTGGCGATGACAACGACCACCCCGATGACAGCGGTCCACCATTCCGAGCCGGCGGGTCTGCCATCGCTCGCCCGGCGTTTCATGACTTGGCCGGTGCACCCGGACACGGGGCAGCGCATTCCCCGGGAACTGTGGCAAGCGGCGACCGCCGTGGCCCGGATCCACGGGATTAATCCGACGGTCGCGGCGCTCAAACTCAATTATTACGATCGGCAACGCCGACTGCACAGCGGCCAGGCGTGCCGACGCGGGCGTCCCCCCGCCGCGGTCTTCGTCGAGGTGTCGTCGGTGCCGTCATCTTCCGGCGGCGGGGAGCGCGGCATGGTTGAGTGGATCCACCCCGGGGGCGCCCGTCTCATCGTGCACCGTGGCGCCGCCGGGGTCGACGAACTGCTGCCGTTGGTGGAAATGTTTCGACGACCCCGCGCATGATCCAGATCACCCCGCAAATGCGGATTCTCGTGGCGGTCGAGCCGGTCGATTTCCGCAAGGGCAGCGACGGTCTGGCGGCGCTCTGCCGGCAGGTGCTGGCGAGCGACCCGCTCGGCGGCGCGCTGTTTAGGTCGAACCTGATATCGCAGTGCCCGTCGAATCCGGCCACGACGCAAAACGCGGTGCATCGCGGGACGCCAGAAGCGTGCGCTTTGTCCAACGGCTCAAGACCTTGAGCGCAACGGTCCGCACGAAGCTTGATGTCCAATTAGCATTGGTCGTGAAACCCGCCACCCCGGGTCCATCACCCGCGATTGAACCACTTGCATCCATCGATTAAAGCAGCGAACATCCGCCATGCAAAAATACACCGCAGTGGTTGAGCGCGATCCGGTAACCAACCTTCTGGTTGGCTACGTTCCCGGTTTTCCCGGCGCGCACACTCAAGCAGCCTCCCTCGATGAGCTGCAGGCGAACCTCCGCGAAGTAGTCGAGATGTTGTTGGAAGATGGGGAGCCAAAACTCGAAGCCGAATTCGTGGGCACACAAAGCATCGCGTTCGGCTAAAATTCGGCCATGGGCTCCCTACCGGTCCTGAAGCCTGGTGAAGTGTGCCGGCGGCTGGAGGCATTGGGCTTCGCCGCGGTGCGCCAACGCGGTTCACACATTCAGTATCGGCACGTCGACGGGCGAGGGACGACCGCCCCATGCACAAAGGACGCGACATTGCGCCACCGTTGCTCCGTTAAATCGCGAAAGATATCGGGCTGACGGCGGAGCAGTTGGTCGGACGCTGACAGAGGAACGTCGGCTCGACCTCCGCTGTCCGCATCCCGTTTTACACCATTGCTCGCGAAGCCTATCTCTTCCCATCGACGGTGGAGGAAAATGGCGGCCTAAACGCCAAAGAGGAGCCCGTTCGTCAGTGGTGCGCGTTTGAACTCATACGCGCCTACGGCTTGACGGTCACCGAACTGACTTTCGAAAAAAAGGTCAGGGTGGGGTCGAAGATCTATCGCATCGATATCCTCGTGCAACGAAACGGTCTTCCTTGGATTGTCGTGGAGTGCAAGGAGCCCGGTTGCACCAAACACGACGACGGCTTGGCGCAGGCCATCAGTTATGCCGGAGCCGCTACGATCTCGGCGGAATACGCCGTCTACACCAACGGCACCGTCTGACAGGTGAATCGCTACGTTGACGGCGAGTGGCATGATGTCCCTGACATACCGGTGTCGGGTCCGACTCGCCCACTCGGATCGATCGATGAACTTCTGCGCACTGTCGAGCTGGTGTCTCCCCTCCTGCACAAACTGGATGAACCGCTCGCCGGGCAAGACGCTCGACTCTATCTTAAAGACGTGACCAACTTCTCGAGGAAAGGCCACTTTGCGGCGTGAAGCCGCTCGATACCGAGTGAAATAAAAAAACCACCGCATAACGCGGTGGTTTTTATCTTCCGAGTAAACCTGAACCGGAAGAATACCTCGCACTCAGGGTGCGTAGGTGATGGTTCGGGAACCAGCGACTCCAGTGATTGAAATCACAATGCTTTGAGTATAACCTGCTGGGTAGGTCTCGGCCGCCACCGCGATCAAAGACTTGACGTAGTTGGTGGAGCCGACCAAACTCGCTGATACAACAGTAGTTACACCATTTTCAAGAAAGTATTGATCTGCCGCCGCAGCCATCTGGCGGGCGTTGTTCATTACAGCTTTATCGACCGAACTGGTTCGGACTTTGTTAAAAGCTGGCACGGCCATAGCGGCCAAAAGCCCTATGATCACGACGACAATCATAATTTCCACCAACGTAAAACCCTTCGATAGGTTCGATTTCATTTTATTTAATGTATTTAAGTTAACTCGTGATTTCCGTATGACCCGAAATCTGCGTTCAAAGGGACAGATGCAGAAAATGCTTGCTCGGGCAACTCTTTTCATAATTTTTTCGCTAATCCGTGGGTAGTGAGGGGAAAAAATACTCAGGAATGAGTGCCCGATAAAACTTAAGGCGGCGCGCCCCACTTTGCTTTCTTCGGGACGTAACACCGCTAATTAACGACGCGAGACAGGCTCCGCCGCCGATCGGCAAGGACGGAGAGAATGGCGTCTCCATGACAAAGCAGATCTCGGCGGGTTTCTCGGCGGGTTGACTTCCGGACTGGACGGCGGGAGTGGCGCCACGCGCTGGCCAAGCACTCGATACCGCTGCACCCTTGGCCTCGCGTTGGTTCGGCTTGCCGCCCGCTCCTTTAGCAGCCTGTCGGACTTAGCCAAATACCTGGCTTAGTAATTTTATGTAGTTTGATCTACCACCCTATGCGAATACCGACCGCGACCGGCCGCTGCTGTTGCCGCCTAAGCTGCGCAAGGGGGTGCCGGGCGGATCACCCGGTGCATTTTGTGATCTCGGCCGTCGAAGTGATCGACACGCGCGCTGCGGCGCTCAACGCACTAAGCACCGGCAGGGAGTAATACCCGCCCGGGATGCTGCTCGCGCTGCTCGTCTCCAATTACAAGACGGGCATGTTTTCGAGCCGCCCGATCAAGCACGCGACTTCCGAAAACGTCGCGGTGCGCCTGCGTTGCGCGGACCCGCACCCCGACCACGACACGCCCTGCACCTTCCGCCGCAAAAACGGTCCGCTGCTGACCCAAGCCTTCAAACAAATTTTGGAACGGTCCGCGCGCTGCGGCGTGCGGCCAGTCGGCCAGATCACCCCGGCCATCGACGGCTCGAAGATCCTGGCCAACGCGAACAAACCGTCCGCCGTGAGCCACCGTCACGCCAAGAAACCCTCCGCACCCTCGACCAAGAGACCACCGGGTTGCTGGCCAAAGCCGAACAAGCCGGCGCGGCGCCGCTGCAAGACAGCCTAGCGATTCCGGCCGAAGCGACACGGCCCCAAGAACTCAAAGGTCAAATCCAGCGCGCGAAGGCCGAGATGGAAGCGCGCGCCTACGACCGCTTTCAGGCCGAGCACGAAGCCAAACTCACCCGTCGCGCCGAGGCCGGCGCCAGTGGCAGACCGCCCCGCGGCCACGCCCCGCAAGCCCCCAATCCGGCGCCGCAGTCTACGGCCTAGGTCACTCTTCACCGACCCAGAGAGGCCGGATTATAAAAACCAAGGATGGCGTCCAACCGGCCGACAACACCCGGGCCGGCGTGGAGAGCGCCTCGCGTCTGATCATCGGCCCGCGCGTCAGCCAGGCCACCAACGACAAACGCGAACTGCTCCCGGACGTGGCCGCCATTCAACGTCACGAGTTAGCCAATACGCTATTGGTCGAGAGCGGCTTTGTGAGCGAAGCCGCGGTCACGGCCATGAAGCTGGCCACGCCCGTCTGGCGATCCTCGCCGCGCTGCAGCGCGAACCTCACGCCCGCACCGTGGCGCAATTGGAGAAACGGACCGACCGCCCCGGCGCCGCCGGCAAGTGCACCCTTGGCCGAACAGATGCGGCACCCCACGGGGACCACCGGCCGGTCGCGCGCCCGACAATCTCCGACCGCAAACCGTCAAGCCGGTCTTCGGAATCATTAAATCAGCGCTCGGCTTCCGGCGCTTCTTTCTGCGCGGTCTGGCCAAAGTCACGCTCGAATGGGATTTAGTCGGCCTCGCCTACAACTGGCAAATGCCTCCACCGGCTCGGCGCCGCCCTCCGCCCGGTCTGAACTCGCCCAGCCCCACCACCCAAAGCCTGCCTCTGGCCCCACCCTCAAAAAATCTTTTCAGATCGCCTTGCCTCCTCGCCATTTTTTTTACCAACCGCGGATTCCGAAAATCTCCCAGCCCGACAAAGTTCTCGAGGAAGTGGTTCGGCCTTTTAAAAACACTGGTTAATGCAAAAGCATCCGCTGCCACTAACCGCCGCCGGATCCGAGCTCACTTCCCCGCTTCAAACAGACCCAAGAACGCCTTGGGTACGATAGCGGCGGCGCGGCAATTGTTCGGCACGAGCACCTTGGCCGCCCACTGGTTCACTTCCGCGCGGGTCACTTGGCTGATCAAACCATCGTGCAACTCCACGAGCTCACGCGTTTCACCTGGTCTTTCCTGCGCGCGCATCAGAATACTGACCAAGAAACTATTTTCACGGAACGTCTGTTTCAATTGACTGCGCAGAATCCCGCGCGCGCCCATAAATTCCCCTTCGCCGACACCCTGCGCCGCCACCTCGGCGCCAATCGTCGTCACGAGAGGGGCCACCCGTGACGTATCGATCGGCGCGCAATCAACCTGCGCGCGCAATAACGCGAAATTCGCGAAGCCGTCGTAAGGCTTGAACTCGGCGGACGGCGAATAGGCCAAGCCCAGTTTCTCGCGGAGTTCCGCCCGAACGCGGATCTCGAGAATTTTTGCGAGAACCTCTAACGCCGCCTGATCGCGAACGTGCAACTCCTCCGTGATCGGCCAAGTACCCACGACCAAGCCGACATTCTGTTCGCCGACAAATTCGATCCGCGTAAAGCCGGACGGCGCGGTGATCCGCACGGGCTTCGAAGGGACCGCGAGCGTCTTTTTCTCCGCGCGTGGTTTCAAAGCACCCAACGTTTTTAGCACAGTGGGTACCGCGGTCTCTTCCGGGAGATCACCGACCAACGTCACCTCAACATAGCCCCGCGACAAGGACGGCTCCATCCAGCGGCGCACGTCAACCACACTCATTGAAATATAATCGAGCGGCGATCCCCAGGTGAACCGCGCATCTCCCTTAAAAAGGTGATCCGTGAGCCCGCGCAAGCCATCCGCCAGCCCGCTATTGGACGAGGCGCGACCCATCGCGGCCTGATTCCGTTGATCCTGATGAACGTAGCTGTTAAACTGGGGAGCGTGCAGAATATCCGCCACGAGCCCGAGAAACACTTCCAACTGCTCGACCGCCATGAGGCCGCGAAATGAAAAAGCATCACGGTCGGTGATATCGACATTAAATTCCAACAGCCGCTCTTCGATCAGCGCAGACATGACCTCAGGGCGATAGTGGACCGCGCCGCTGGCTAGGAGCGTATTTAAACCAAACTCCTTCAAGGCGGGCTTATTCCCGGGCATCTCCAACAGCCCGGAACCGACCCGCACCACGGCGCGGATCAGACCCGGCTCCTGCCGGCTCGACACGAAATTTAGCCGAACGTTATTACCCAACCGCAGCAACGCGGCGCCCAGCGACGGTAGCTCACGCCGTTCGGCCACCTCCGTCGGCGTGGAAAATAGAGGAAGTTTAAAAGGCGTATTCTGATGCGCTCGCGGCATCACGTGACCCACGCCGGTCCGGCGGGCCTTCTGGACCTCTTGGAGGATTTTATCTCCCGTGAGCTCAAAGTCGATCCCGCCCGCAACGTGAAACGCCATCGTATCCGGCAACCACATACCTCGAAAAATTTTCTGGGCATCGGCAGCGGTAAAACGTTCGAGCCACTCGCGCTGCCAGACGGCTTTTTGGGCAAAGCCCACGAAGACGGTGTGTGCAGTGACGGACTCGGTCAGCGCTTCGCACAACGCGCCGGGATCGAGCGTGGGCAACTGGTCGAACTGGTGGCCCACCGTCTTTAATTGCCGCCGGCGAAAGGTCTCCACGTCTTCACGATCCAGCCCTCGCTCTAGGGTCAAGCGAACCATGCGATCAAGCGCGAGCACCCCCTGTTTCCAAGCGCCCGCGGGGACACCGACCGAGGCATTCGCGACCCCATACCCGAGGAGTTCATCGTAACCCGCCTCACCGCCGAAACCTTCCACGTCCTTCTTCAGGCGCTCCCCAAAAAGATCCATCACAAATTGTCGTTGCTGCCGTTCGACGTGGACTTCCCGCGAATCAGCGCGGATCGCTCCGGGTAAAACGACCGCGGCCTCCGTCGAGGCGGAATTCACTCCGTTAATCCGAAACACCCCGGCCCGCAGGCCTCGGGCGTCCAGCCGGCCCAACTCACGGGCGGGAATCGGCTCGACCGGCCGGAGCATATCGCTGAATAAATCCCGCGCGAGGGCATTCATCGCCGACGGGTCAAAATCACCTGCGCCGACCAGCACCATTAAATCGGGCCGATAATGCCGACGATAAAAGCCAAGAATTTGTTCCCGCGTGAATTTGGCAATAAGCGCCTCGCTGCCACCGGGTGAGCGCGCCGGAAAGTGGAGCCCGCGAAAAACCACGGGCAGCGAGGCCTGCTGATGTTGGCCCGAGAGCGAGTTGCGGTTGCGCAACTCGGCGAGCACAACCCGCCGCTCTTGCTCAACGATGCGCGCCTCGAAGCTCACCCCATCCCCAAAATCGCGAAAAAGGCGCAAGCCCTCGCGGAGCAAGGCGGCATCGTTCTCGCGGAAATCGAGTCGAAAAGCAGTGTAGTCAAACGTCGTGATCGCATTGACATCACTGCCATACTCGATCCCGAGACGTTGAAAGAGGGCCGTCATATCCTCCGCCTTAAAATGCCGGGAACCACCGAAACAAAGATGCTCGATGTAATGCGCGATGCCGAGTTCATCCGCATTCTCGTCTAGCGAACCCGCCAGGACAATCAGCTGCAGGGTAACCCGTCCCGGCACGCCTTGGTGCGGTCGCCAAGCGTAGCGCAAGCCGTTCTCAAGGCGCCCCCAAACGACCTGCGAATCCGGCGCAATACTCTTGGCCGCTTCGTGGGCCCATTTGCCTGCACGTGGGCCGGCCAGTTCTGGCGGCCGGGCCGCCTCGACCCAGGAAGCGCTGATAATAATCAGACAAAAAATAATAATCGCACGCATGGGAGGACGAATTCCGAGCACCCTGCCCGAAGCGATCGCAAGTTCAACCACGAGCTTTAAAACGCGCCTTTTTTTTAACGCCGCTCCCCTAAGGTGGCGATGACCACGGAACCGAGAATCAGATGGATTAACCTTAAATGCGCCGTATTTTTGGATCATGATCAGATTCTTAAATTTCTTTTTCGAGCGCCCTGCAGCCCGCGGAATCGCGCTCGTAATCGCGGGCGTGAGCGCCGGGTTGCCCGCGAGCCCCCTGCGCGCCGATGAGGGCATGTGGCTCTACTCGGCCCCGCCCCGCGCCGCGCTTCAAGCCAAGTATGGCTTTACTCTGACCGATGCATGGCTGGACCACCTGATGAAGGCCTCGGTACGCTTCAATAGTGGCGGCTCGGGATCCTGGGTAAGCGGGGACGGTCTGATCATCACGAACCACCACGTCGGGGCCGACGAACTCCAAAAGTTGGGCGACGAGCAGCATAACTATCTCCGTGATGGATTTTATGCGGCCAACCTCGCCGAGGAGCGGAAGTGCGTCGATCTCGAGCTCAATGTGCTGCAAACGATCGAGGATGTGACAGCGCGCGTGAATGCGGCGGTGCCCACCAGCGCTGAGGGAGAAACGGCCGTGCTCGCCCGGCGCAAAATCACCGCAGAGATTGAAAAAGAATCCCTCGCTCAAACCGGGCTGCGCAGCGACGTGGTGACCTTGTACCAAGGCGGCGCTTACCACCTGTATCGATTCAAGAAGTACACGGACATCCGGCTCGTCTTCGCGCCGGAACAGGCGATCGCATTTTTCGGCGGCGATCCTGATAACTTTGAGTATCCTCGCTACGACCTCGATATCTGTTTTTTCCGAGCCTACGAGAATGGTCAACCCGTGCGGCCGGCGCATTTTCTCACATGGTCCACGGTCGGTGCCCAAGAGGGGCAACTCACGTTTGTTTCGGGTCACCCCGGTAGCACCCGTCGCCTGTTGACGGTGCCCGAGCTGCGCCACATTCGCGATCATCAGTTACCCGAGGGCCTCGCGGAACTGAAGCGCCGAGAGGTCCTACTGGTAAATTGGAGCGCACGCTCGTCCGAGAACGCCCGCCGCGCCAAGGAAGATCTTTTCGGAATCCAAAATTCGCGAAAACTGCTCGATGGTGAGCTCGCCGCCTTGCAGGATCCGGCGTTTTTTGGGGCCAAGGTTACCGCCGAGAGCGAGTTCAAAAAGCGCCTTACGAACCGTGCCGACCACTCCGGCGCCCTCCCGGCCTTTGTGCAAATCGAGGAAGCTCAGCAAGCCAGCGCGGTGAGCGCCCGCGAATACCACCTGCTCGAGGGGGCCGCGGCGTTCAACGGCGACTCGTTTGCGCTGGCTCGCACCCTCCTGCGCGCAGGGGAGGAACGCCCGAAAGCCAACGGCGAGCGCCTGCGCGAATACACCGACGCCCGCCGGGAATCCTTCGAGCAGCGACTGTTTTCTGATAAACCAATTTACGCGGATCTCGAGATTCTGACGCTGGCCGATTCATTGGCCGCGCTCGTCGACTTCTATGGAGCCGACCACCCGGCGGTGCAGCGGGTGCTGGCGGGCAAATCTCCGCGCGGACGGGCAGCGGAACTTATTACGACGACCCAAGTTCGCACCATGGCTTTCCGGCGGCAGTTATACGAGGGCGGCGCCGCCGTCGTCGCGGCCGCGAAAGATCCGCTGATCGCATTGGCTCAGGCGATTGACCCGGACGCCCGCGCACTGCGCAAGATTGTCGAGAACGCTGGAGAGACGAAAAAGAAGGCCCACGCCATCATCGGTAAGGCGCGCTTCGCCCTCGACGGCCCCAACCAGTATCCCGATGCCACCTTCACGCTCCGCCTCAGCTACGGGGTCGTCAAAGGCTATTCCGAAAATGGCCAAAACATCCCCGCCATGACGACGTTTGCAGGCCTTTTTATGCGCAGTGCGCAGCAGGAAAACAAAGATCCTTTTGGGTTGCCGGAGCGTTGGCGAAACCGCCAGCGAGCGATCACGCTCACGACCCCTTTAAACTTTGTCTGCACGGCTGATATTATCGGCGGGAACTCCGGCAGCCCCACGGTCAACCAGAAAGGCGAGTTCACCGGTATCATTTTTGACGGGAATCTGCCCTCATTGTCTGCTGATTTTGGATACGAAGACCACCAATCGCGCGCCGTCAGCGTGCACAGCGCCGGTATTATTGAGGCCCTGAGGAACGTTTACCAAGTCGAGGCCCTCGCGCAGGAATTACTCCAAGGCAAACGGCCCTAGCCGAGCCAGTTTCTCGAGGCAGCTGAGCATGGCCGAACGAGGAAAGGCCGGCGAGGCTTGGTCACGAGGGTCCCAGCCGCCCGAGCGGGCGCAACGATTTGTCGCCTGGTCGGGCGGAGTAAGCGATCCGGCGGATGCCAGGCCGGCGAGGCGCAAATGATGCGCGCGGGTGCCGCCGGCTGACTGCGCACCCACCCAGGACCCGGCCCGCTGACGCGCTCATTTAAATCCAAGCAATCGAAACCTTGGGAATACCCGCGCAAATCGAGTCGAGCCTCGTTCATAAAAACTAGGGAAAACCGCTCGCAGAACCGCTTCGTGTGCGTTTTCGCTTTCAATTCGCAGGTAATTCGCCGCACACTCGGAAACCCCCTACCCTGCTAGTTTTCTTGGCGCCAAAACGCCGAGTTGGTCCCCTCAGAAAACCCCGCTCCTCCCCATCGTATTAGTTCCCTCCCTATGAGCACTCCGGTCCCCGTCGTCACCCCTACCGCGTCAAAACCTGATATGCCCAAAGCGGGCACCCCTCCGCCGCCGACATCGCTTGGGAAACCTAAGTACCCGGGTTTCCGCGTTACCTGCAACGGCAACTACCTGGTGACGCAATACGTCGAGACACGCATCACGGAAGGCGGAGTTTTTTATCCGATTACGCCCTCCACCGAGGGAGGGGAAATTTATCAGGCCTCATTCGCCTCGGGAGAACTCAACGTCTGGGGCCAGCAGAAAGTCGCGGCGGAGACGGAAGGGGAGCACGCCGCCCAAGGTGGGGCCACCGCGTTCGCCGTCACCGGCCGACGGACCGTTAATTTTACATCCGGCCAGGGCATCGTCTACGCGATGGAGCAGTATTACCACGCACCGGGAAAACTTTCGACGATGGTCCTGCAAGTCGGCGCGCGCGCGCTCACGAAGCATGCGCTCAACGTGCATTGCGGCCACGACGATTTCTACGCCGCGCTCGACACGGGCTGGATTATGCTGATGGCGAAGGACGCCCAGCAAGCCGCCGATCAAGGCATCATTCTTCGAAAGGTGACGGAGCTCTCCTTGAACCCGGGCATGAACATCCAAGACGGAATGCTCACAACCCACTCGGAGAGAATGTATCTCGCGCCCGAAGCGGAATTTTTGCGCGAATTCTTGGGGGCCTGCGACGAACAGATTGATTGCCCCACGCCCGCGCAAGTCGAGCTGTTTGGTCCTAAACGGCGCCGCGTCCCGCAAATGATGGATTTAAAAAATCCCATCCTGCTTGGGCCGGTACAAAACCAAGAGCATCACATGAACGGGGTCGTGGCCCGCCGTAATAATTTCAACGAGCCGATCCTCGGCTTTCTCGCAAAATCGTTTGCCGAGTTTGGTCGTCTCACTGGCCGCCACTACGGTTTCGTGCAAGAATACAAAACGGCCGACGCCGATACGGTCTTCGTCTCGCTCGGTTGCGCCGCAGACAACATCGAAGCGGCCTGCGACTATCTGCGTGAGCAACGCAACGCTAAGGTCGGCTCGATTCATATCAACGTGATCCGACCGTTTCCAGAAGCGGCCGTCATTCAAGCCCTCCGTGGCAAAAAAAACGTGATCATCATCGAGCGCACCGACGAGGGCCTCGCTGGAGACAATCCACTCGCTCGCGATATCCGGGTCGCCCTTGGCAAGGCCAACGAGGCCACCGAATTTGGAGGCGCCCTGCCCGCGCTCACGCGCGCCGAGACCCCTCGTCTTTTCCGCGGCGCCTATGGGATCGGTTCACGCGATTTTCGACCAGAGCACACGCTGGGAGCCTACGAATTTGCCACCGGCGCTTCTCGCCGAAAGGACGGCCGCCACGCGGATGATGGCGAGACGTTCTTCGTCCTGGGGGTCGATCACCCCTACGCGGTCATCAGCAAGGATACGCCCTCCCTCCTCCCCGAAGGCGCCATCGCCGTGCGCTTCCACTCGATCGGCGGGTGGGGGATGATCACCACAGGAAAAAACCTCGGTTCCATCATCGGTGACTTCGGCCAATTCATCTCCGAACAGACGCCGAGCTATGACGCCGACGGCTTTCTCGTCGATAAACTCTTCATCATGGCCAACCCGAAATACGGGTCTGAGAAAAAAGGGGCGCCCACGAACTATTACCTCACCGTGGCACCCTCGCAGATCAAGGTTAACTGCGAGCTAAACCACGTCGACGTCGTCCTCTGTTGCGACCCCAAAGCCTTCACGCACACCAACCCGCTCGAAGGCCTCAAGAAGGGCGGTTCACTCGTCTGGGAATCCAGCGAATCACCCGAGGTCGCTTGGCAACGCGTCCCCGCGAAGCACCGGCAATGGATTCTCGAAAATAACATCCGCGTCTTTATTTTACCCGGCTTCGATATCGCGCGCAAAGCGACGAACCAGACAGAACTCCAACTGCGCATGCAGGGAAACTCCTTCCTCGGCGCATTCTTCCGCGTCTCGCCATTTCTAAAAACCTTCGGCATCTCCGAGGAGCAATTCCAGAGCGTCGTTCATAAACAGTACGTCAAGAAATTTAGCCGCTTCGGCGAAGCCGTCGTCACGTCAAACATGACCGTGATGAACGAGGGCTGGTCTCTCGTCACCGAAATCAAGATCGGCCGCACCGACGATCCCGATCGCTCCTCGATGCGCAATCCCCTCCTCGCACCGCTCGGCGACCATCAGATGATCCCAACCGCCGGTTGCGGGTCCGCCGGTTGCGGAAGCATCCCGATGCCGGCGGCCCAGTCGGCCCGTGCTCCTTTTCAAACTCTCGCTAAATTCGACTCGGAGTTCCGGGCCGGCCTCGGCTATCACCAACCCGCTGGGGCCCTCGCTTCCGTCGGGGTGATGGGCGCGGGCTCCGGGGCCACTCAATCGAAGTACGTCGCTCGGCGGGAAACACCCGTCTACATCGCGGAAAACTGCACGCAGTGCATGGAGTGTATCACGGCCTGCCCTGACACCGCGCTGCCGAACATGGCGCAGGAAGTCAGCACGGTCCTCAAAACCGCCGTGAATAACTACGTCACGAATCTCACCGACCGCCGCGCGCTCGGCACCGCGATCAACGGTCTTGAGCAACGCGCCCGTGCGAAGATGAACGAAAGCGTCAAAGCGAAGTCCAACGTTCCGTTCAAGGACATCATCCGCCAAGAGGTCACGGCGCTCGCCGGAATCTCCGACCAAGCCAAGGCCGAGTTTAGCGGGATTATCGACAAACTCCCGCTTTCTTACAGCAACGTACCCGCCATCTTCCGTTCGCTCGAGGCAAAGACCGCTGGAGCCGGCGGCCTTTTTTCCATCTTCGTCTCCGATCTCTGCAAGGGATGCGGCGAATGTGTCCAGGTCTGCGGCGATCATGATGCCTTGCGGATGACGCGGGAGACCGAAGAACTGAACGCGGAACTCACCACGGCCCAAGTCTTCTCGCGTCTCCTCCCCGACACCCCTCAGAAATTTTTGGGCCTTTACAACGACGACAACGCGGCCAGTTCGCGCGAAGCCGCCCTCCGCAATCACCTGATGGTGCGCCGCAACTACGAGGCCCTCGTCTCCGGTGATGGCGCCTGCGCTGGCTGCGGTGAGAAAAGCATTCTGCGCTCCATCGCCAGCGTCACGGAGGCTTACATGCGCCCGCTGTATCATAAGAAGGCGGACCGCTTGCGCGCGACCGCTACGCGCTTGGAAATCGAGGGGGCCGATAAACTCGCGGTGCTCCGGGCCCGCGACCCCCAGGAATATGCCCTCTTCCGCACGATGTTTGCACACGTCATCGTCGGGCTCGGCGGAGAAAACGACGAAGACACCGCCCAGCGGATCGCCGATTACGAATCGAAGCACGGCACGATCAGCGATCCCCAGCTCTTGGGCGGGCTCATCGCCGTCCTGCGGCAAGACGCCTTTAACCATAAGGACCTGCAGTCCATCGACGGTCATCGCGCCAACGGCATGTCGGTTATGATGATGGGTGCGAGCACGGGATGTAACACCGTCTACGGCTCCACACCGCCGGGAAATCCGCATCCCTACCCATGGATGAATTCTCTATTCCAAGATGGCGCCACCATCTCGTGGCTGATGGCCGAATCGGTCATCGTGAATCATGCGCGCAGCTCCTGCTCCCCCGAGCGCCTCGCGAATGCCCTGCTCGATCGCACAGAAAATGTCGCGACCGCCGCGGATTATTTCACGCTCACCCACCTCGACGATGCCCTCATGACGGAGCAAGAGATCCGCGAACTGCCCAAAATCTGGGTGGTGGGCGGCGACGGTGCCCTGGGTGATATTGGGTTTCAAAACGTTTCCAAGGTCATCCTCCAAAACCGACCAAACGTGAAAATGCTCATGCTGGATACGCAGGTCTACTCCAACACCGGCGGCCAGAACTCCGACTCTTCCACGATGCTCGGTGGTTACGATATGAACCAGTTCGGCGTCGCCTCCCAGGGCAAGTTGATCGAAAAGAAAAATGTTTCGGAAGCGTTCACCAGCGGCCATGGCTCGCCCTTCGTCGCCCAGGTTTCGATGGCCAATGCGGCCAAGCTCTACAAGGCGCTCCTCGACGGCCTAGAGTACCGCGGCACGGCATTTTTCCAAAGCTACACCACCTGCCAACCGGAACACGGCGTCGGCGATAACATGAGCGCCGATCAGGCCAAGATGGTGCGCGATGCTCGCGGTATGCCGGAGTTCGTCTTTAACCCGCGCCGAGGTGAAACGGCGCAGGAATCCTTCGACCTCAAGGGAAATCCCAGCGTTGACCGCGACTGGTGGCGCACAAAATACGCCAGCACTGGGGAGGAGTATAACTTCGGCGTCGGCCACTGGGCGCTCACCGAAGGCCGGTTCCGCAAGCACCTCAAATCGATCAAAGAAGAGGAGGCGACTACGCTGATTCCCTTCGACGATATGCTGCCGTTCGTCACGCAGGACGACGTCATCCATCGCCGTGTCTTCGACCCCAAGCACCGCAGCTTCGTGCCTAATTTCGGCTGCTTCATCAAGGTGGAGACCGGCGGTAAATTTAAATTTTACTCTGTGACGCGCCAGATGGTGCTCTTCGCGGTCGAACGGCGGAAAGCGTGGCGGATGCTGCAAAGCAAAGCCGGCGTAATCAATCGGGACTACCTCGCTCAAAAATCACTCCTCGCCAAAATCGACCAAGGTCAACTCCCCCTCGCCGAAGCGAAGGCCAGAGTGCGGGAGTTGCTCAGCGCCGAGCTCACAACCGTGAAGTAACCGATCGCCCGAGCGCCGCTCCCCCACCGCCACGCACTTTCTGCGATCCCGCCCGCACCATCGGACAACCCGTCTTCCCGGCCCGCGACCCGCGGGTTTTATTAAAAGGCGCCCCGCCCTTCATCAGAGCCGGGCGCGCTCACCCCAGCCGAATCGCCCGTTCGCCCCCTCTGCGGACCGGGCGCGATTACCTCCGCCCACGTCGCCGCACCTCCGCACGAGGTCGCGGCACGGCTGCAGTTTTAACACCCAAGGTAGCTTGAAAACCGCCATCGCCCGCGCCTCCGCACGAGGTCGCGGCACGGCTGCAGTTTTAACCCGCAACGGTCGATCATTTCTAGCCGCAACGAGCTTGTCGACTGGCGGAGCTGCGCATCACCGCCAGCCTATCATCAGCCCGATCGCAGCGCGTACCGCGGAAAACAAGCTCCGCCGCAAACCACGCCAACGGCCGAGGGCCTGATCAAAACCGTTGCAGCGCTCGCCGCCGCTCACCCACACTCCAAGGATGATTTGGCCGCTGTATTTTGTCGCGCTCACGAGTTTACTCACCGGGACCGTCTCCGCCCAAGACTATGATTTGATTATCCGTGGCGGGCGCGTCATTGACGGCACCGGTCAGATCGGAACCATCGCCGACGTCGGCGTGCGCGCGGGACGGATCGCCGCGATCGGCAAAATTGCCGGGACGGCGCGCACCGAGATCGCGGCCGGCGGGCAGATCGTCGCACCGGGGTTTATCGACGTCCACACCCACTCCGAAGACATCGATGAATTGCCCATTGCCGAAAATTTTCTACGGATGGGCGTCACCACCATCATTAGTGGAAACTGCGGCGGTTCGAAAATTAACGTCGGCGACTTTTTTTCCCAGATCACGCAAACCGGCGTAGCGGTAAATGTCGCCACGCTGGTCGGTCACAACACCGTGCGCCTAAAAGTCATGGGGGGGAGCTTCGCCCGGCCACCCACAACGGGGGAACTTGCGCAGATGGGCGAGCTCGTCGCACAAGGCATGCGGGATGGCGCGGTTGGCCTGAGCACGGGTCTCATTTATCTTCCGGGCACTTTTTCGAAAACGGCTGAGATCGTCGAATTAGCGAAGATCGCCGCAGCCCACGGCGGCATCTACGCGAGTCATATGCGCTATGAGAACAGCCGCATCCTGGAAGCTCTCGATGAGTTAACAACGGTCGCCCGCGAAGCAAAAATTCACGCCGAGGTCTCGCATATTAAACTTTCTGGACCCAATGCATGGGGTCGGGCCGAGGAAATTATCGGCTACCTCGATCGAGCGCGCGCGGCTGGTCTCGTGATCACCCACGACCAATACGCCTACACCGCCTCGAGCACCCGCTTGTCCTCATTGATCGATGCGGCCTTTCTCGAGGGCGGCGCCGCCCGTTTCCGCACGCGACTCGCGGATCCCGCCACCAAGAAGCGGATGTTTGCCGAAATGCGCGACTCCATCGCCAAAGGCCGGCGGGGTGACTACACCTACGCGGTGATCGCGAGTTGCAAGGCCGACCCACGGCTGAACGGAAAGACCGTGCCTCAGGCCGCACAGATTCTGCGCGGCGCCAGCACCCTCGACGATCAGATCGAGACCATTCTAGAGATCGAGGCTCGCGGCGGCGCCCAAGGCGTTTTCCACGGCATGAATGAAACCGACCTCAAAAAGTTCCTCGCTCATCCGTTCACGATGATCGCTTCCGATGCCGGCCCTCGCAAATTCGGGGATGCCGTGCCGCACCCCCGAGGCTACGGCAACAACGCCCGGGTACTCGGCCACTATGCGCGGGATCTGCAAGTGATCTCGCTCGAAGAAGCGGTGCGCAAGATGACGGCTCTGCCGGCACAAACCTTTAAGTTAAAAAACCGCGGGGAATTGCGCGCTGGTTTTGTGGCGGACATCGTCATTTTTGATCCGGCCGCGGTAGCGGACCCGGCGACGTTTGACGATCCCCACCATTATGCGGTCGGCTTTCGCGACGTCATCGTCAACGGCCAGCCGGTGATTCGCGCGGGCCAACTCACCGCGGTGCGGCCCGGTCGAGTCGTCCGGCTCAACGATCAATAAGTCAGCTCACCCTCAATCCTCATGGCGCGAGGAAGATCGGCGCGAACCCGCCCGAGCGGTCCCTCCAGTAATCCGTTCGTATGGCTCGCATTATTCTAGCCACCCTTGGCTCGCTGGGCGACCTCCACCCGATCATCGCTCTGGCGCTTGAGCTCAGGCACCGAGGACATGCGGCGGTGGTCGCAACCAGTGAATGCTACCGCGAAAAAATCCGCGGGCTGGATTTAGATTTTCACCCCTTGCGGCCGGATCTTCTCACCAGCGATGCGACCCTCATCGCTGAAGTGATGGACGGGCCGCGCGGTTCCGAGCGGCTGTTCCGGAAGCAACTTTTCCCAGTCGTACGTGCCATGTACGCGGACCTCGTGACCGCGGTGGCGGGGGCCGATCTTTTAATCGCCAGTGAGTTGGTCTTCGCCGCACCGATTGTCGCCGACAAGCATGCCGTTCCGTGGGTGTCCTATCAACTCGCACCGATTTCAATTTACTCGCGCTACGATCCGCCCGTGCTTCCGTTACCCGAAGCCACGCGCTGGCTCTGCCGCGGAGGCCCCGTCCTCGCTCGCCTCGTTCGCGCCATTGCCGAGATCGTCTCTCACTCGTGGTGGCAACCCGTCCGGGAATTACGCCAAGAACTCGGATTGCCCGCCGGTGCGCATCCGCTCTTTGCCGGGAAATACTCCCCGCGACTGAACCTCGCGCTTTTCTCAGCGGAGCTGCAAGGCGCTCAAAAAGATTGGCCTGCGGCCACCGTGCAGACGGGCTTTCCGTTTTACGATGAAAGCGCCGCGGCGCACGCGTTGCCACCTGCGGTGAGCGCATTTCTCGAAGCCGGTGATGATCCCATTGTTTTCACGCTGGGCTCCGCCGCAGTTTATCTTCCCGGTAATTTCTACGAGGAAAGCGTGCGCGCCGCGCGGCGACTGGGCCGCCGCGCGCTATTGCTGGTGGGAAAAAATCCGCCACCCACCGGCCTGCCGCGCTCCATGTTAGCGTGGGACTATTTGAGCTTTGCGCTGATCTTCCCCCGCGCCGCCGCCGTGGTGCACCAGGGTGGCGTCGGGACAACCGCGCAGGCTTTGCGGGCAGGGCGTCCCATGGTGATCGTCCCCTTCGCCCACGATCAATTCGACAACGCGGCTCGGATGACGCGTCGGGGCGTCGCGCGCACGGTGCCGCGCGCGTACTACCAGTCAGAGCGGGTGGCCGCCGCGCTCCGCAACTTGCTCGAGAACGCGCCGGCCCATCGAATCTCCGCGGCCATCGCGGCACGGATCCGCCAAGAGCGCGGCGTCGAGCAGGCCGTCGACGCCATTGAGTCCGCACTGCGCAAGCCTTGAAAACTGCGGCGCGCCCCGGCCCACGTGAGGACAGTCATCAGGAAAATTCCCCGACAACGGCCACGCGTCGTGAATAATTCTCGCGCGGTGGTTGCAACGTGCAGAGTTCTTCAGAAGGAGCTCGGGCGCGACGGGCGGGGCCCCTCGTAAACCAGACCGCAGACGCGGCGCAACGCACCTCCAGCGCAACCAACGCCGTGCGCTCACCCCCAATTGAGGCAGACGACGAGCCCCAATAAAATCGAGAGGCTAAACAATGTCAGAATCGGCGCAAAGTGTTTGTAGAATTTAATCCGCGCCCGCGCCCGCAATTCAGTCATGGCACCGTCTTTCACTCGCTCTTCAAGAGTCATGCGATACCACGGATATCTCCACTGCAAGACCATCCCCACTATCGCCAAAGCGGCCGAGGCCAACGCCGTAAAGTCAGAAAGAACGGGAGAAACCGCGAGTGACTGAGTTAATAAATAAAGCACGTGTTGAGAGGGGGGGTAATTAAAAAGAACGAGATTGCTGCGGCTAAACAACCGAATTATTTCGCCGCCGAGGGGTTAACCCACGGAAAAAGGAGCCGCGGTGGTCACGGCGGAGCGCAGCGGCGGAGACACGCCGCGAGTGGACTCACCCTCATGCCGCAACGCTAACCTCGGTAAGCGTCGGGACAAGTCGATCGTCTACGCGGAGGATGAGGCGCTCGGCACTAACCTCATCACGCGTGGGGAAAAGGGAGGCTAAACACAATACTGTTCACTTAGAAGAGGGCGCAGCGATGACGGGCGGATAGAACTGAACCTGAGTGGGGGCTCGGGCGTGACGCAGTGGATAGCCGGACATTTTTCGTTTGAGTCCGCGGGGAATCCGGCGGCCCCGGCTGCTGACGGATCGCTCCTGAAGGATTTC
>CAMDOF010000095.1 GCA_945903465.1 Opitutus sp. GAS368 | reverse complement strand
TGCACCGCAGAGACGGGACACCACGCAGAGGTCGGAGAAAGCATGAATCTATTTTGCACCACGCTTGGCCCGGAGATTATGGGATCACGGCCGCCATCATTGAGAAAAAAACGGCATCCGTTTTCAGGGAATAGCCCGACGCAGAACAGTCCTCGGGCCGCACGACCATCGCATTGCCGGTAATCCATGAGTTCGGTTCGGAGATGTTCACCGAGCCGCAAGTCGCGCCGCGACACGTCACCAGCAGTTGCGGCTCTTCGTGGTTGAACTTGTCGTAGCGTCCGATGACGCCGTTCGCGCCGAACACGGGATACGGCCCGTCTGGGCCGAGGTCTTTTGTGCCGATGGTTTTCGGCTGATACATCTCGCACGTCTCGCCGAGAGATTTCTCCACCCACCCCGGGCCGCGCCCTCCGGCTGCGCTCTGGGACCCCTGGGTGAAGACGGATTGGACGTGGCTTTCGAAAAGGGCGTGGGCGTTTTGGAGGTTCTTTTCGGCGTTGGCTTTGGCGGTGGCGAGGCCCTTAAACGCTTCGTCCAGCAGCCCGACGTTCCGCTGCTGTTCGGCCAGCGGGGGGACGGGAATCTCTTGGGCGCGCACGTCGCCATCCGTGGCCGCCGGATAGCTCGCGCCTTTCTGAAGACTCTCCATTTGCCCGATGAAGTTCTCCGTGAAGAGCGAATAGCAGACGAAGCGGTGGTCGATCCCCTCAGCGCAGTGTCAAAGTCGTCGGGTGTGCGGTTGGACCAGTTTAACCCGACGGCTGGTGCCAGCACCCGTCGCCGATTTTCCGACAGATGTTCGCGGGCGCGGAGGCGCGCAGCGCAACTACCGCCTCGAACATTTCTGGCTCTTCCGCGACGGCATGAGCAACGCGCGGTTTTCCCAGATGCTCGAGTCACGCGGCATCCGCGGGCTGCTCGTCGCGCCCGTGCCCGACACGCACCCCTTGATCGAACTGAATTGGGCGGCCTTCTCCACCGTCGTGCTCGGGCTCACCCCGACGACGCAGACGTTTCATCGTGTCATGACCGATGACTACCAGTCCATGCTGCTGGTGATGGAGGAGTGCTTAAAGCTGGGATACCGTCGTCCCGGCCTCGTCACGCGACTGGAGACAATCAAGCGGCTCGAGTTCCGCTGGGAGGGCGCCTACTGCGTCGCCTGTGAACGTTTCGGGCTGAAGACGCCGCCTTCGCCCCTGTTTGTCGATGAGTGGACGACCGGCGCCGTCGAGCGCTGGCTGGAGCGCGAAAGACCGGATGGGGTGATCGGTCCGGTGCTTGGAAAACTCGAAGAAATCATCCGCGCCTCTGCACGGCGTGTGCCGGCGGATCTTGGGCTGGTCGGGTTGCTGGTGCCGGGGGCCGGTGATCGGTTGAGCGGTGTGCTGCAGGATGGTGGAGTGATTGGCGCGGTGGCAATCGACCAATTGATCGCCGCCGTGGAGCGCAACGTAACCGGAATTCCGGAGCAACCCATCACCCACACGAAGCTCGGTCGCTGGAATCCGGGGCGCACACCGAAGAAGAAAGCAACCAAGACTCCGCTACCAATGCCTCTGTCGTGAGCACTGAACGTCGAGTGAAACAATAGAGATCACGGGAACCCAAAGTTGAAAAGGAAAGCCGGCACGTCGAACAGGGATGGGACACTCTCATCGCTCCGGTTGCCGAAAGCCAGTGCTGGGAGCAGGTCGGTAAAAACGAGAGTCGGCGACACCGGTTCGAAAAGGAATGCGCCGGTCAACTTCGAGTGCAGTTCGCCAGATGGTTGCGCGGCGCCAGATGGTTGCGCGGCGGCAGCTTGCGCGGCGACTTGCGTTGCGTTTCGTCAGTCCTCGCTTAGTGCTTGCGCACCTCGGCTGGGGCGGTTGCCACGTGTGACCTGGTCCAGACGCGTGACCTGGTCCGGGATGAATTGCAGGCAATGTCCTGAAGGACCGCGGCAGGCGCGGCAATTCCTCTTCGCGGTCGAAATCGATTAACTCTACTCTAATAAAACCGGATCGTTTTCTTCCGCTGGTCGCGTTGGAAGCAGCGGCCGGCGAGCGCCCGTACGCGATTTACCCTCCAGCTCTGATTGGCGGATTACCGTTCTGAAACAATCTCTTCCTTTAGAATTTCCCTTGTCGGGTTGGGCTGAGCCATTTTTTGTTCGGTTTGAACACTTCAAGGCGGCGCCCCCAACCCGCCATCCGCAACTTTGGGTCAGATCTTCTCAGTATCCGCGATCCCACCCTCATGAAATTCTTTTGCCTCACTCTCGTGGTTGTCGGCGTGACGCTCAGCTGCGGGCGCGCCGCCGACCGGCCGAACGTCATTGTGATCCTCGTCGACGATCTCGGCTACGAATGTGTCGGCGCTAATGGCGGCAAGTCGTACCGGACTCCCGTGCTTGACCGGCTCGCTGCGACCGGCGTCCGCTTCACGCATTGTTTCGCCCAGCCGAACTGCACTCCGACCCGCGTACAGCTCATGTCGGGTCAGTCGAACGTCCGTAACTACGTGAAGTTTGGTTTTCTCGATCCGGCCGTCATCACCTTCGGCCAGCTCTTCAAATCCGCCGGCTACGCGACGGGTATCGTCGGCAAATGGCAGCTTGGCCACGAGCAGCCCGATCGGCCGCGGCACTTTGGTTTCGAGGAACATTGCCTGCATCACTACCTGCCCACGGACGGTAAGCTCCGCTACGCCAATCCTAGCATTACTTATGATGGGCAGGTCCGGCCGTTTAAAAACGGCGAATACGGTCCCGACCTCACGAGCGACTATGCGCTCGAATTCATCACGCGGCACAAATCCGGACCGTTCCTGTTGTATTATCCGATGATCCTCACGCACGGGCCTTTTGAGCCGACGCCGGAAAGTCCGGATTACCTCGGCCGGGCGCCCGACCGCGGCAAGCAGGCCCACTTTGCTGACATGGTTGCCTACATGGACAAACTCATCGGCAGGCTCATCGCCCACCTCGAGGAACTCGGGCTGCGTGAGAACACGCTCATTCTCTTCACCGGCGACAACGGCACAGGCAAGGGGATCGTCTCCTCGACCGAACAAAAGGGCGAGGTTGAGGGCGGCAAGGCGAGCACCGCCGTCTCCGATATGCACGTGCCGCTCATTGCGAACTGGCCGGGAAAAATTTCATCTGGCCGCACCTGTGGCGATCTCGTGGACCTGACGGATTTCCTGCCGACGATCTGCGCGGCGGCGGGCGTGGCGATTCCACATGATCTAAGAATCGACGGGATCAGCTTCCTCCCTCAGCTCCGTGGTGAACTCGGTCGGCCGCGCGAGTGGATCTACAGCTTTTGGGCGCCGCTGCGTCCGACGCAAACCGCCAAGGTCGGCGCGCGCGGCGCGGTCGAGCAGGCGTTTGATCGCAATTTCAAACTCTACAGCATCGGCGAATTCTACGATTTGCGCGGTGATCCGGAGGAAATTCACCCCTTGAAAATTTCCGGACTGAGCGGCGAGGCCGCGGTGGCTGCAAAGAAATTACAGTCGGCTCTGGATCAATTTGCGGATGCCCGACCGGCTGGCCTGCCGCTGATCTCGCCGGGAGTCGCGGCGGCGAAGGCCAGGGCTGACGGCGCCGTACCAGAGGCGGGCCGCGCAAAGAGAACGAAGCGCCAAGCTCGTCAGGAACAGCTCCCGAATCCCAAACCATGAACGACGAAGCCTGAAAACTAATCTCCCCGGCGTGGATTAGAAACGTTGCCGTGGGAAGGAGGGTTTTTCCTGCAGACGTGGCGGAGCCCGGGCGATGTCCGTGCAGATTTTAACCAGCGGAAGGAGCCGTCACACGGCGGGGCAGAGCGTGATGCGAAAATGAAAATGGAAAAGGAAAGGAGCGTGCAGTTGGCCGCTCCTAAATTGAAGGCAAAGAGTGGCCGCCTCAGCCCATCGACGCACGCGCCGAGTAATCATTCCTCTTGTATAGGTATTTACTGGGTCGATACCCTACTCGCAAAAGATAATATGGTTCTATGAAAGTAGTCATTCTCTGCGGCGGCCGGGGCACACGCTTACGGGAGGAAACGGAATTCCGCCCCAAGCCCATGGTGGCGATCGGCAATCGTCCGATCCTCTGGCACATCATGAAATTCTACGCCCACTACGGCCATACCGAGTTCATCCTTTGCCTCGGCTACAAGGGGGACATGATCAAGGACTACTTCCAGAATTATCGCTGGAACTCCTGCGACGTGACGCTGAAGATGGGGAGCAACCCCACCGAGATTTTTCACGACGGGCATGCCGAAGAAGATTGGAGCGTCACTCTGGCCGAGACCGGAGAGGAGACGATGACAGCCGCACGCGTGAAGCGCATTCAGCGTTATGTCCCTGAGGGTGAGCCGTTCCTTTTGACCTATGGGGACGGGCTCTCGACCATCGATATCAACCGCAGCATCGCCGAGCACCGGGCGGCGGGAAAAGTGTGCACGATGTCAGCGGTGCATCCGGCTGGTCGCTTCGGGTCGCTCCGCATTGAAGCGGGTGGTACGATCTGCACTTTTAACGAGAAACCCCAGTTCGAAGACGCTTACGTGAACGGTGGTTTTATGGTGTGCGAGCACCGTTTCTTCGACTACCTGCCGGCGGATTCAGGAATTATGTTAGAGCGCCAGCCGATGGAAAATTTAGTGCGCGATGGCCAACTCCATTCTTACCGGCACGAGGGTTTCTGGCAGCCGATGGACACCTATCAGGAGGCGCTTTACCTCAATAAATTGTGGGCGGACGGGCAGGCCCCGTGGAAAACGTGGTGACCATGTTTGGCGATACCTTCAAAGGGAAAAACGTGTGGCTGTCCGGAGTTACCGGATTTAAGGGCACCTGGCTGGCCGAGTGGTTGCTGCTCTTGGGCGCGAACGTGCGCGGATTCGCGCTCGCGCCCGCGACCACGCCGGCAATTTTCGAGCAAACGGGTTTGGGTGCGCGCCTCACGTGGGACGAGGCGGATCTGCGGGATGCGGGCGCGGTGCGCCGCTCGTTGCTGGCGAGCGAGCCGGACTTTGTCTTCCACCTGGCGGCGCAACCGCTGGTTCGCCTCTCGTATTCGCATCCGGTCGAGACCTACATGACCAACGTCATGGGGACGATCCATGTATTGGAAGCGCTGCGTGGGCTGGAGCGACCCTGTGCGGCGGTGTTAGTGACCACGGACAAGTGCTACGAGAATCGCGAGAGCGACCACCGCTACGTTGAAGAGGATCGGCTCGGAGGCCGCGATCCGTATAGTTCGAGCAAGGCGGCCTGTGAAATCGCCATCGCATCGTGGCGGCGGTCTTTCTTTGAAGAACATGCGGTGAAAATTGCGACCACCCGTGCGGGCAACGTGATTGGCGGAGGCGATTGGGCACCGGATCGCATTATGCCGGATTGCGTGCGCGCCTTGCAATGCACCGGGCCTGTCGTGGTCCGACAGCCGGCTTCGACCCGCCCGTGGCAACACGTGCTGGAGCCGCTCAGTGGCTATCTTTGGCTCGCTGCGGTGCTCGCCCGGCCAGAGCTGCGCGCGTTGGCCGCGGATCAAATCACGACCGCCTACAATTTTGGGCCGGACCCCGAAGGCGAGCGCACGGTGGCGGATTTGGTGACGGAGGTTCTGAAGACTTGGCCCGGCACTTGGGTGGACGAGTCCGATCGGCGCGGGGTGCATGAAGCCACCCGCCTGCAGCTCAGCACCACCCGGGCGAAGTCGCTCCTGGGCTGGTCGCCGGTGTGGACGTTTGCGGAAGCGGTGCGGGAGACCATGACTTGGTATCGCGAGAACCACGCCACGGACGCCCCCGGCTTGGCGCACGCGGTGACGCGGCGACAGATCGAAGCCTATTGCCAACGTGCCGTGACCTTCCGCGCGCCGTGGGCCACCTAATTTTTTATGGCAACTCCCGCTGAACTTAAGGCCGAGATTCTCCGACTCACTCGGGAATACTCGACGTTGATGCACCGAGCCAATCGGCCCGGAGTCGACGAGGCGGTCGCTTTCGAGCCGGGGCGCACGACCGTGCCCTATGCGGGGCGAGTGTTTGATGCTGACGAGGTCGAGGCGGCGGTCGGTTCCACCCTCGATTTCTGGCTGACGCTCGGACCCGAGGGCGCGGCGTTCGAAAAGGAACTCGCGGCGTTTCTCGGAGTGAAGCACTCGCTGCTCGTCAACTCCGGCTCGTCGGCAAACTTGGTGGCACTCTCGGCCCTGACGACCCACAAGCTGCCGACCCACAAGCGCGTCCAGCCCGGCGATGAAGTCATCACGGTGGCGGCGGGTTTTCCCACGACGGTGGCGCCGATCATCCAGTGCGGCGCAGTGCCGGTGTTCATCGACAACGATCCCGTCACCGGTAATGCGCGCGTCGAGCAACTCGAGTCCGCTTTTGTCGCGGGGAAAACCAAAGCGGTGATGATGGCGCACACGCTCGGTAATCCCTTTGATCTGGGGGCGGTGCTCGAGTTTTGCCGGCGGCACGATCTCTGGTTGATCGAGGACAACTGCGATGCCCTCGGGTGCACCTACTCGATGCCAGTGGCTCGCGCGAAGGCGCTCGGCTTCACGGAAAACTCTCCCGGTATCCCAGCCGACGGCACCCACCTTACGCGTTACACCGGGACGTGGGGCGATCTTTCGACGCAGTCGTTTTACCCGCCGCATCATCTCACGATGGGAGAAGGTGGGGCAGTGAATATTGTCCACCGTCCACCGCTGAAGACCTACGCGGAGAGCTTTCGTGATTGGGGGCGCGACTGCTGGTGCGCTTCGGGCACGGATAACACCTGCGGGAAACGCTTCGAGTGGCAGATCGGAGAACTGCCGAAGGGCTACGATCACAAATATATCTACAGCCACCTGGGTTATAACTTGAAGCCGCTGGATCCGCAGGCCGCGATTGGTCGACAGCAGTTGAGGAAGCTGCCCGCGTTTATCGAGGCGCGGAAACGCAACTGGGAGGTGCTGCGCGCGGGACTCGCGGACCTCGGCGATTTTTTTGATTTCTCGCTGCCCACGCACGCGACGGGCTGGCAACGGGCCGGCTTCGCGTGGGCCGCCACGGGCTGCCGCACGGACTGTTCGTGGTTCGGTTTCATGCTGCGGATAAGGGCGGCAGCGCCCTTTACGCAGACGCAACTCGCGCGCCACCTGGAATCAAAGAAGATCGGCAATCGCGCGCTGTTCGGCGGGAATTTGCTGCGTCAGCCCGCGTTCGTGCAGCTCAAGCGGGATCGTCCCCAAGCGTTTCGCGTCGTGGGCGAGATGACGGGTGCGGACGAGCTCATGCAGCGCGCGCTCTTTCTCGGCACCTACCCCGGCCTCACGCCGGCGATGCTGGATTATGAGCTAGCGACGATTCATGACTTCGTCCGCTCGCGGTGAATGCCTCCCGATGTCTGTTCCCGTGAAACCTCTGCCCGGTGACGATCTCGACCATGTGCTCGCGCACACGCGCGAACTCTGGCTCGAAGCGCGCGGCCAGTCATTCTTCATCACGGGCGGCACCGGCTTTTTTGGGATGTGGCTGCTGGAAAGTTTTGCCCACGCCAACGACGCGTTAGCGCTCGGGATGCGGGCCGTGGTGCTGACGCGCGATCCCGCGGCCTTTGCCCAAAAGGCCCCGCATCTGACGGGCCGGTCGGATATCGAGTTTGTCCAAGGCAGTCTCGCCTCCTTCGGGTTTCCACGTGGTCGCTTCGATCATCTGATCCACGCTGCGGCGGATACGAGCGTTTGGACTGAAAGGAAGCAAGCGGACGGCGTGATCGAGAACGTTGTGGCAGGCACTCGCCGGGTCCTTGATTTCGCCGCCGACGCTCGAGTGAAAAATTTTCTGCTCGTCAGTTCCGGAGCGGTCTACGGCCGCCAGCCGGCTGATCTGACGCACGTTTCTGAAGACTACGTCGGTGCGCCGGATCCGCTCTTGTCCGAGTCAGCGTGGGGCGAGGGAAAGCGCGTGGCGGAACACCTCTGCGCGGTGCATGCCAGCCGGCAAGGCTACTCGGTCAAGATCGCGCGTTGTTTCGCATTTATCGGGCCGCATCTGCCACTGGACGCCAACTACGCGATCGGGAATTTTATCCGCGACGCATGGCGCGGAGAGCCCATCCGGGTGTCGGGCGATGGCACCCCCCAGCGGAGCTATTTGTATGCAGCCGACTTGGCAATTTGGTTGTGGACGTTGCTGTTTCGGGCTCCCGCAGCCCGCGCTTATAATGTCGGTTCGGATATGGATCGCATGATCGTCGAGCATGCCCGCAACGTCAGCGACGCATTTGGCGTCGGGGCGCCTGTCCACGTTGCCCGGCCACCCGATCCGACGCAGCGGGTGACGCGGTATGTGCCCGCGATCGACCGCGCGCGCAACGAACTTGGGTTGAAGGTTTGGATTTCCGAGGCGGAGGCGATTCGGCGCACCATGAACTGGCTCGGTCGCCCGACGGGGAGTCCATGTAAGCGCCACCTCGCACCTCCCGAGAGTTATCACGAAACCCTTTTGAATCATGAACGACGCTGACCGATCGAAATACTCCAGTGTTATGGGGGACTGGCTCATTGAGCTTGGTTACACCCACTGCTTCCTTGTGGCCGGTGGCGGGTCAATGCATCTGATCGATGGCTTTCGCACTCGGTTCACGTGCATCCCCGTGGTGCACGAAGTATCCGCTGGCATCGCGGCGGAGCACTTTAACGAATGCAGCTCGGCGGGCAAAGCGTTCGCGTTAGTGACGACCGGCCCAGGCCTGACGAATATCGTCACCGCGATTGCGGGCTGCTATGTGGAGCGCCGCGAGTTGCTCGTGATCGCCGGTCAGGTAAAAACGACCGACCTCCTCGTGGCTCCGCTCCGACAGCGCGGGATTCAAGAGGTCGATGGAACTGCCCTGACAAAATCCATCACGGTGCGAAACGCGCTGCTCTCCGAGCCGATCGGTCGCGACGAGTTTTTTGCCTTGGTTGAGTCGGGGCGGCGTCCCCACCCGGGGCCAGTCGTGATTGAAGTATGCCTCGACGTGCAGGGCGCGCGGGTCGACCGCCCCGCCTTGGAGGCGGGCGGCGGGATGTCGGGCGGTTTGACCGTGCCCGACACTGCCGAGCCACCGCGCATCGAGGAGCACGCTCGATTGCTGGCCGAGGCGCTCTCCCGTGCGCAGCGCCCGCTCATTCTGCTCGGTGGATTGGTGTCGCGAAGCCTCGCGTGGGATTCGCTGCCGGAGTTTGAGCGGCACGGAATTCCCGTGATGACGACAATCGCGGCGATTGATCGGGTGCCGTGTAATTCTCCGATCTGGGCCGGTCGGCCCGGCACGTGGGGAGGGCAGCGCTCGGCAAACCTACTCGTCGCGCAGGCGGATGTGATTGTGGCGATCGGCACGCAGCTCGACCTCCAGCATACGGGCTTCAACTGGCAAAAATTTGCTCCGGCGGCTCGCGTTTTCCAAGTCTTTCCCTGCCCGCACGAACTCGGCAAAGGCCATCCCGCCTTGACCGGGGCGGTGAATGCCGCGCCCGACGCGGTGCTCCAGACGATGCTGCCGAAGCTCGCCTGGCAGGATCAGGAAAAATGGGGCGCCTATGTGCAAACCGTGCGCGACTTGGTGCCGGTGTTGGAGCCCGCGAACACGGCGCGGGCGGGGTATGTGTTGTCCTTCGAGTTTCTCCGCAATCTGTCGCTGGCTTCCCAGCCGGACGACGTCTTGGCTATCTGCTCGAGCGGGGGTTCCTTCACGGGCGCATTGCAGGTTTTCGCCGTGGCTCCGAGGCAATATGCGACGACGAGTCCGGCCTTCGCGAGTATGGGCTATGGCCTCGCCACCGCCATCGGTGCCGCGTTGGCCCGGCCTGGCCAGCGAGTCATTCTGGTCGAGGGTGACGGCGGTTTCGCGCAGAACCTGCAAGAGTTGGCGACTGCACGCCGACACAATCTTCCCCTGAAAATCTTCATCCTTGATAACCATGGTTATGGTTCGATCCGGTCGACCCAGCGGAAATTTTTTGACGGCGCCTACGTCGGCTGCGATGCCGAGACCGGCCTCGGATTTCCAAACTGGCCGGCGCTTTTTTCGGCCTTCGGCATCCCTGCGCGTTATCTCCTCCCGGAAGAAATCACCCGGGCGAGCCTCGCAAAATTACTCGATGGACCCGAACCCGCAGCGTGGATCGTGCGCATCGATCCGGAGCAGTCCAACTGGCCGGGAGTCTCGACGCGGATCTTGCCGGACGGCCGGATGGAATCCAATCCCCTCTATCAACTGCTCCCGCCCCTCGCGCCTGCCGTCCACGAAGTCGTATCCCGCTACCTGCCGCATGAAAAAATTTGAACCGATGACGCGATCCGGTGGCAGGGTAATTTGCCGACGGGGAACTCGTGGTTTGCCAACCGGGCGCGGACCCCTGCACGATTCTGAAAATTGCCTAAGCGGCACCGCAGTTGTCCCCATTCCCCTTCTATTCAGCTATCAGGCATGAAAACCCTCAGCATCGTCACTCCGTGCTATAACGAAGAGGGCAATATCGCCGTATTGATTGGGCGCGTGCGGGAATTGATGGCCCAGTTGCCGGCCTATGATTTCGAGCACATTTTCATCGATAACTGCTCCACTGACCGGACGCTCCTGTTGCTGAAGCAATTCGCGGCGGAGGATCGGCGGATCAAGATCATCGTGAATGCGCGGAATTTCGGCCACATCCGCTCGCCCTACTACGCGCTGCTGCAGGCGCAGGGCGATGCCGTGATCTCGTTGGTGGCCGACTTGCAGGACCCGCCGGATTTGATCCTCGAGTTTGTCCGCCACTGGGAGGCCGGGCACAAGGTGGTCGTAGGGATTAAGACGCGCAGTCGGGAAAGTTGGTGGATGTATCGGCTGCGTGGACTGTATTATCGCATGATCAAGCGCGTAGCCGACGTTGAGTTGCTGGAGCAATTCACCGGATTTGGACTTTATGACCGAAAAATCATGGACGTGCTGCGAGGCTTACGGGAACCCTATCCGTATTTTCGCGGCCTGATTTCGGATGTCGGCTACGATATCCAGCGCGTTGAATACACGCAGCCGGAGCGCCACCATGGGAAGACCAAGAATGGATTTTTCAGCCTCTTCGACATCGCGATGCTGGGCTTCACAAGCTATTCGAAAGTGCCTCTGCGCTTGGCCACGCTCGTGGGATTCTTTACCGCCGGACTCTCGCTGGTGGTCGGCATGGGCTACCTCATCGCCAAACTATTATTTTGGAATACGTTCACGGCGGGCGTCGCGCCCGTCATGGTCGGAATCTTTTTTCTGGGCTCGGTACAGCTGATTTTTATGGGGATCGTGGGCGAGTATGTCGGGGCGGTATTTACCTACGTGCAGAATCGACCGCTCATCATCGAAAAAGAGCGCATTAATTTTTGATAGATTTACTGGAAGAGACGCCCGCCACCGTGCGGACATTTTAGGCTCCCCTTTGCTGAGCCGCAAGGGCCTGATCGGGATCCCCGAGCAATTCAGCAAAGTCGCGGCCGGGTTGCGGAAGTTTTTCGAGCCGGCGCTGCGGTCAAGGTGCGGCTGCCCGCAGAGGAGAAATTGTCAGGGCGCTCTGCCAAAATAAGTGAGCCTGATGCGAATTGCCGATCGGAAGCGCCTCTCGCCCCATTTCGCAGCGGCGGCTGGCCTTTATGAAATCAAACTAATTCTACTTTGTTAAAGACTGATCGTTTTTTTCGCTGGTCACGTTGGAAGCGGCGGCGGCGATTGTCCAAGTCGCGCTGGCGGGCCGCGTGACGTTTTTGCATTTGGCTCAGCACTTCGCCCCCGCAGCGAAGCCGAAGTGCTGCGCCATAGCATGGCACGGAAATCCGTTTTTTGTAGCTTGGAAGATCTTCTCCCCCTGATTCGGCGACATTTTTGAGCAGCAAAAGCGATGAGGTCCACCCGATTGAGGTGCTCGATCTCGGGAAAGACTGCGGCCCCCAGCGCCGAAGTCTCGGGTCGGAAAGGTTCGGTTGGTAGGAGAATTTTTAGGAAACCGACCAGCCTGCTCTCGCTAAGACCGGCTCTCCGCTAAGACCCCATCCGCCTACGGCCCCAGCAGGCGCTGTTTCTCGGGCGGCGGAGCTGTCTTCTGATGAGGAGGAGAGCGACTCGGGACGACTTATCTCCGACCCCGATTGAACCGGCGACTATGAACTCCAGCAACACAAGGGCCGTCCCCTTGTGAGAGACGGCCCGAGTGAACAATAACCTGATGAACCACAAAACCTACTGCTAACCCTGCAGTAGTGAACCCAACAACATAGACGCACGCTTGCACAAAACGCTCAAAAATTCTAAAAAGAATTATTCGACGAGTGGCGCCGATAGTAAAAACCCCTCCGAAGCGACCTCTGCGGGTGGAGCCGCGGGGCGGATTTTCGCCTGCAAGGGATAGCGGAAAAGTTGACCTTCATAATTTCTAAAAATGATCTCTTCCTCCGTAACATTTTCTACGTAATCTGGATTGATCGGCACCTTGCCGCCCCCGCCGGGTGCATCGATCACATACTGCGGAATCGCGTAGCCCGTCGTATGGCCACGCAACGCCCGGATGATCTCAATCCCTTTGCGCACATCCGCCTTAAAATGAGCGCCTCCCGTGATGAGATCCATCTGGTACAAATAATACGGACGCACCCTCATCCGCAGCAGCCGATGAATGAGTGCCTTCATCACCTCGACGTCATCATTAACGCCTTTCAGCAGCACGCTCTGGTTCCCCAAGGGTACCCCCGCAAACGACAAACGCTCGCAGGCACCCCGCAACTCCGCCGTCGCTTCCTTCGGGTGATTGACATGGATACTCATCCACACCGGACCGTATTTTTTAAAAATCTCCCCCAACTCCGGTGTGATGCGCTGCGGCAGAAAGACCGGGATGCGCGAGCCAATCCGGATAAACTCCACGTGCTTGATGGCGCGTAACCGCGCCAGGAGGTGCTCAAGCTTTTTGTCCGATAATAACAACGGGTCACCACCCGACAGCAGTACATCCCGCACTTCGGGGTGCGCCTCAATGTAGCGGAGCCCTTGCTCATACTCAGGGTGGAAATTATAGTCCTGAGCATTCGAAACCAGCCGACTGCGCGTACAGTATCGGCAATAAGCCGCGCAACGATCCGTCACGAGAAACAAAACCCGATCCGGGTAGCGATGAACCAAGCCAGGGACAGGCGAATGCGCATCTTCCCCCAGGGAATCCAACATTTCCCCATCCGCGACGAGCATCTCCGCACCCCGCGGAATCACCTGCTTGCGAATCGGGCAATCGGGGTCGTGCCGATCAATGAGATTGAAAAAATACGGCGTGATCGCGAGCGCCAGTTTCTGATTTGCATGCAGACAGCCCGCCCGCTCGTCGTCCGTCAACGTCATCAGCCGCTCCAACTGCTCAATCGTCGTAATCCGATTCTTCAGCTGCCATGTCCAATCCAACCAATCACTGGCGGGAATATGTTGCCAGAGTCCTTGGCCCTCAAACCAGGCGGCGCGATCTTCAATGTAAGCCATTTTTACAGGAGCATTAGGTCGGTGCCCCCTCCGTGTCAAACGGCCCGCAGACTTTACCCGCCCCCACACTTTACTTGGACAGACCCAAGGTCTCTTGGAATCGAATCGGAAGTGGATGGTGAGCAAGCGCTCTACTTTGGGCTAAACAATGGGAGCGGTTTGCGCTCAGGTAGGTTGGGATGAGGCCACCAAAACCCCCGTCACGACAGACGAAACTATTTCGGCGGAGCCCAGCGGGACCGTGACGGTACGGGTCGCAGCCGCGGCGGCGATCGCGCGGTTCGACGCGCAGTTGACGGAGGGCCATTACCTCGGGGCGGAGCGGTCCGTCGGGGATTATCTCCGGCAGTTCGTCACGGTGCAGGGCGAGGTGGCGGCCTTGCTGGTGTGGGGCCCGGCCTGATCTGCGCTCAAGGATCGCGACCGTTGGATTGGTTGGAGCGCAAACCAGCGGGTGGAGCGGCTGAAGCTCATCGTGCAGAACCGCCGCTTCCTCGTGCTGGGCGAAAAGGGCCGGTCGCCCAACCTCATCCACACCAACACGCTCGCCGAGAACCTCGCCGATGTGCAGGAAAAGGACCGCTTCCACACCATCCTCGCCCATCCGCCCATCGGCGGCAAAGAACGCAAGGAAGTGCAGCAAAACTTCCCCATCCGCACCCGCGAGACCGCGTTTCTCTTCCTCCAGCACTTCATCAAAATCCTCAAGGCCGGCGGCCGCGCCGGCATCGTCATCAAGAACACCTTCCTCGCCAACACCGACAACGCCTCCATCCGCCTGCGCCAGAAGCTCCTCGAAGACTGACACCTCCACACCGTGCTCGACTGCCCCGAGGGCACGTTCATCGGCGCGGGCGTGAAGACGGTCGTGCTCTTCTTTAAGAAAGGCACGAAGCCACGCCAAGTCTGGTGCTACCAGCTCGCCCCTTCGAAAAGCTCAGGGCAGGCGCGGAACCTCGGAAAAACCAACCCGCTCAACGACGCCGACCTCGCCGAGTTCATCGCGTTGCAGGCTTCGCGAGCCTCAGCCGACGAGGTGGCCGGTGACGCCTAAAAGCTGGAACGTGGACGTCCGGTCCCTGAGCGCAGTCGAAGGGTGGGCCCTCTCCGTGAAGAATCCCAACGGCGGTGAGGAAATCGCGCACCGCAGCCGTAGGAAATCATGGACGAAATCGCCGCGCTGGACGCTGAGAGCGCGGAAATGCTGGGCAACATCAAGCATGCCATGAGCTTGTCGAACGGGGCGGTCCTTGAGCAAAGCCGAAAGGGGCGCTGCTATGAACGCAGCCGTCGTACAAATCGTGAGCACCAACGGCACAGCCATGGACGCCACGCAGGTCCGAAGCGCCAACGGTGCGGCCTCATACCAGCCTGGGGCAACGCCCCAGGAACAATGCGCCCAACACGCCAAGGGCTGAAAGCCCGGCTTAACCGCACGAAGACTGAATCGGGCTTTCAGCCCTCCGGGGTTTGTGAAACCGTAACCTAGGGCGTTGCCCTGGACTCGAATGAGGCCGGGGCTTTTGCCCCTTCGGAATACCCTCCACGGCACGGCCCCACCCTCTTCCGGCGCCACCCTTGCACGAAGCGACCGACACCGGCCTGCGCTGGGCGGGCGCGATGCGCACCACCTGTACAAACCACACCCTTGCACGAAGCGACCGCCACCGGCCTGCGCTGGGCACAGGCGGCCCGCGCGGCGCGCTGGGCGCTCAACAATCAGATTCACGCCCTCGGCGACGGCGCGCCTTGGATCGCCGAACCGGCCCGGCTGCAGTTTCGGCAGCAAGGCCGATCCACCGTCGATCGGTTTCACGTCTACGAGTATCTCGCCGCCGCCCCGGACCCGGCCAACACCAAAGGCTTTGTCGCACCGCTCCGAGAGGCGCTCCGCGCCAGTGATCGCCCCAGCGTCCTCGCCACGCTGCGTCCCCGCTCGGAGCACCACGAAGTACCTGACCAAAATGCCCCGGTGCGCGCCGCGCTCCGCTATTTGGAAAACCGCACCGACCAACTCGATTACGCCCGCGCCCTCGCGCTCGACCTGCCCCGCCGCTCCGGCCTGATCGAAAGTGGCCACCGCCACGTCCGCCAAGCCCGCCTCAAGCAAGCCGCCGCCTGGTGGACTGAAGCCAACGCTCGCGCCCTCCGCCAGCTCCGCACCCTCCGCGCCAACCTCCGCCGGGATGACTATTGGACCCGCAACTGACTTCACTTTGCCTTACAACCCCACAAACCCACCATGGCGACACCTCGATTGGAGTCACGTTTTTCACCCGGCACCATAAACCGCACCCCTTCGCGTCACCGCTCGCACAAAAAACTTGGCACACGCTCCGCGACTGCCTTTCGTTCAGCTTTGATGCCCACGTTTAAGCCCGCCGTTCTTGCGCTCGAAGATGGTTCGATTTTCCGCGGTCGCGCCTTCGGCGCCGCTGCCACCGTCGCCGGCGAATGCGTTTTCAATACTTCCATGACCGGATACCAGGAGATCCTCACCGATCCTTCGTACTTCGGTCAGATCGTCACGATGACCGCAGTCCAAATCGGCAACTACGGCATCAACGACGCGGACGCCGAGGCCGCCGGCCCTAAGTGCACCGGCTTTGTGGTGCGGGAACTCTCCCCCATCGTGAGTAATTGGCGCAGCCAAATCGCCCTCGGCGACTATCTCGCCCAGCACGGCATCCCCGGCATCAGCGAAATCGACACACGAGCACTCACCAAAAAACTCCGAGTCGACGGCGCCATGAAATGCTGCCTCAGCACGCTGCCGCTCAGCGATGAGGATGCCGTCAAACAGGCCCGCGCCTGGACCACCATCGTCGGCGCAGACTACGTCAAAAACGTCACCTGCCCACATCCTTACAATTGGAGAGGAGATGATGCCGCCAACCACAATACTCCCTACCTCCCCGTTGGCACCAAGATGAACGCTCCGGGGATTCCGGCCAAAAAGTTCCGCGTCGCCGCCTTTGATTTCGGTGCCAAGCACAGTATTTTCCGCAAATTGGTCAACCATGGCTTCGATGTGCAGGTTTTTCCCGCCACGGCCGAAGCGGCGTCGATCCGCGAACATCATCCCGACGCGGTCTTTCTTTCCAACGGACCCGGCGATCCCGCCGCCCTTCCGTATATTCACAAAACCGTCACCGCATTGCTGCCCGACTTCCCCATGTTCGGGATTTGCCTCGGCCACCAGATGCTCACCCACGCACTCGGCGGCACCACGTTCAAACTTAAGTTCGGTCATCGGGGCGGCAACCAGCCAGTCAAGAATTTGGAGACCGGCAAGGTCTCCATCACCGCACAAAATCACGGTTTCGCGACTGATCCGAAGTCGATCGAAACTCGCGGCGCAAAAATCACCGAAATCAATCTCAACGACCAGACCGTGGAGGGCCTCCGCCATACCTCGCTACCTGTGTTCAGCGTCCAGTATCACCCCGAGGCCGCGCCGGGCCCCAATGACGCCGATCCACTCTTCGTCGATTTCTATAAGATGGTCGAAGCGCGCCAGGCCGGGAAAATTTAGGCCCCGCCGCCGGCCGCAACGTTTCACTTTCAGCCGCGCCCTCGCCCACAAAAATCCTCGTTGCGCAGGATTTTCCTCCGCCCTCGCCGGCGAGGACCGCTCCCGTGAAGAGAAGCGTACCGTGCCCGCCTTACGCGAACCACGCGACGCTCCGCGAACAGCAAACCACCGCTCTTGCGTGGACGAGCCCAAGGAGAGCGGTCGGGCCGCATTCCGAACCTAGCCGCCTGTCGGACTTAGAAAATAAAGGCCTCTGGAAGCGATTATTTGCGAGTTTGAGTTAATAAAAAGTCGAATATTGAGCCCCAAACGCCTTCAGGCGGCTAAGTAGGACAGACTCCTAGCCGTGAGAGGTCTCGCCGAGACCGCGGTACCCTCAACCTTGGGGCCCGCAAACCCGCCATGATTCCCCAACCCGTGGCGCCGCCCACTCAACCGCGGGCACCGCGGCCAGCGCCACCCCAGGCGAATCCCAGCGCGCCCAACCACTCGCCCCCATTCCACCGCGCCCTAAATCGAATACCGCGCCCGCACGTCGGCCGGCAAAGGCGTCGCCCGGCCCGTCGCGAGCGTCACCAGAGTGTAATCGCAATGCCCGTCGCATACCCGTTTGCCCGTCGATAATTTCTCAATCTCAAACACCACCCGACAACCGGATTCCGTGAACGCCTCAATCCACGTGCGCACCGTCATCCGATCGCCCAAGCCCAGCGGCCGCCGAAAATGAATCGTCGCCGAGTTCATGAACCAGCCCAAGCCGAGCTGCGCAAATGCCGACATCGGCATCCCATAGCAACGCTCCATCTGGTCAAATCGCGCCGCCAGCACATAGTCCAAATACCGCGTGCTGTGCACGTGCTGGTACAGATCAATGTCGTCCGGCCGAACCGCGAGCTCTGTCTCAAACTTCGAATATACGTTCATTAAAATAAGCCTCCCCGCCACCCCGCGGACGCGATCCGCTTTGATTCATTTACTCAAAAAAACGATCGAGCACGCGGCGCTCACGCTTGGTCGGCCGCCCGCTCCCCGCCTCCCGGGCTTGCACGTGTTGCCGCCGTTCCTCGCGCCCTTTTTCCCACTCGGCCAGCGGCGTTAAGTCCGTGCAGAACTTCGGAACCAACTTCGCGCCCACCCGCGCCGGCGGCACCGCCACCACTCGCAGCGTCCTCCTCACCACACCTTGGCTAAAAGTCACCGTCTCACCGGGGCGGACGTCCCGAGAGGGTTTCGCCGGCAGCGCGTTGACTTCAATTTCACCCGCGCGACACGCCTCCGTCGCGAGAGGCCTGGTCTTAAAAATCCGGATCGCCCAAAGCCATTTATCCAAGCGTCCGACGGATTCAGAAACAGGCAAATTCACGCCCGCTAACACAAAAAAAGCGCACCGCCATGTCAACTCACCGTAAAATCCTCGGTGGAATCGCCTCGCTCTCGCGCCATCGTCCCGCCCGCCACAAACTCCCGGCGGGAATCAGGACTTCCGGACGCGGGGAAATTCGCTCCGCAACCAGTCGTCGAGCAAAGCCTTCTCATGCCGGGTCGCATCATCGCGGAACGACATCGAGATCTTCATCATGAAGGCGAGATCACGCAAATTCCGCTCGCCCGCCTTGACGACATTACCCGCGGCATCGGTCAGTCGGAAAACGAGCCGGATCCGCGGCGGGTAAATATCCTTCACCACACGAATATCGTCCCAACGCGGGCCATGCCACGGTTCAAAATCACCCGCCATATCGATGTCATTAAACGTCACCGCCAGCGTATGCCCATCTGGCACATAATATTTCGCCTGCTCCAAAACATGGTCGCGAATCTGTTCAAGATACGACGTCCGCGACGCGTCACCCATCAAGCTATCCCGCACATCGGTAAATTTTTCCGGCTCAAAAAATTTCACCTCAGCCCACGCCACGATGCGCCGCTCGGTCGCCCGCAAACCGCTCACCCAAGCTAAGCCCAATAAAACCAGCGGAAGAAGACGGCAGAATTTCATAACTAACGGGCGACAAACTAACGAAAAAAAACCAGAATACCAGCTCGGCGACAAACTGACTGCGAAATTTCAACCGTGGCCCAACCGACTTACGACCACTCGCTCGGTCTCTCCCGCCGCGGCGAGCGTCACCACCACATATTTGCTGGAAGGCGTGTTGCTCTTCTCGGCCACACTCCCAATCGGCACCAATACGTTCGCCTCTGGAAAATAAGTCGCCACGCAACCACGCGGGATCCGGTAGGGCGCGACCATAAACGCCCGAGCGACCCGCTCGCGACCACCATGCCGATTCGTTAGATCAATGAGCTGACCCTGCTGAAACCTGGCTTCAGTCATATCTTCCGCGTTCATGAAAACCACTCGGCGCCCACCGAAAACACCCCGATAACGATCATCCAAGCTGTAGATCGTCGTGTTGAACTGATCATGCGTACGGATCGTCATCATCACGAACTCGCCCTGCTGCAACGGCAAGTGGGGGATGGGCGCCGCGATAAAATTAGCCCGCCGCGAAGGCGTCCGCCACTCCCGCTGATCACGCGGGGCGTTGGCCAGGTGAAACGGACCCGCCCGCACCCTCTGATTGTAGTTGGCAAAACCCGGCACCACCCGCGCGATCCGCTCCCGAATCCGATCATAATCGGCCACGAAGGCTTGGGCCCACCACGTCTCAACGGGCCCATCAACCCCAAAAAAGGCATCCGCCAGCCCACAGACTATCGCGACCTCGCTCCGCAAACCGGCCGAAGCCGGCGGCAAACGCCCCCGCGAGGAATTAATCACCCCCATCGAATCTTCGGTCGTCACAAACTGCTCCACCCCACCCTGGACATCCCGCTCGCTCCGCCCGAGGCAGGGCAGAATCAGGGCGCTCCGCCCCGTTACCAAATGCGCCCGGTTGAGCTTCGTCGAAACCTGCACCGTCAGCGCACAGCGGCGCAACGCCTCCGCCGTAAACTCCGTATCGGGTGTCGCCGATAAAAAATTACCGCCCATCGACAGGAGGACCTTCACCCGACCCTCAGCCATCGCACGAATCGCGCCCACTGTATCTAAACCATGAATACGTGGAGATTTCATGGCGAACTCCGCGTCAAGGCGCGCCATCCACGACTCTGGCATCCGTTCGCAGATGCCCATGGTGCGATCACCCTGTACATTAGAATGGCCGCGCACCGGGCAGGCGCCCGCCCCGCGCCGGCCCATGTTGCCTCTCAGCAGTAGAAAATTAACGACCTGCTGGATCGTGGCGACCGCGTGCGGTTGCTGCGTCAGGCCCATCGCCCAGCAGGCAATGATCGCCTTCGCCCCCATCGCGATATCCGCCGCCGCCCGGATCTCCGCCGAGGACACGCCGCTCGCCGCGGTCACCGCCGCCCAACTCGTCGAACTTAAATCGGCCGCAACTGCGGCCAACCCCGCAGTGTGATCGCGGATAAAATCGTGATCAAACACTTCGCCAGGGCGCGCCTCTTCGGCCTCGAGCAGCGCTTTCATGATGCCTTTGAACAAGGCGAGGTCTCCACCGATGCGCGGCTGGAGCCAAAGATCCGTCAACCGCACACCGGGGCCCAGCAGCGTCGCCCACGCCTTGAGCGGATGCATAAAATCCTGGGGATTTTTAAAACGCTCCAAACCGATTTCCGGCAGCGGATTGATCGAAACAATTTTCGCACCCCGCGCCTTCGCCGCCGCCAGCGCCGACAGCATCCGCGGATGGTTTGTGCCCGGGTTTTGACCAATCACAAAAATCGCGTCGGCGTGCTCAAAATCTGCCAGCGTCACCGTCCCTTTGCCGATACCGATGCTTTCGCCGAGCGCGACCCCGCTCGATTCGTGACACATATTGGAGCAATCAGGGAGATTGTTCGTGCCGAATTTTCGCGCAAACAGCTGCCATAAAAATGCGGCCTCATTACTCGTCCGGCCCGACGTATAGAAAGCCGCGGCGTCCGGCGAGGGCAAGTTACGCAAGGCAGTAGCGATGAATTGCCAAGCCTCCGCCCAGCCAATCGGTTCATAGTGACTCGCGCCCGCCCGCAGGATCATCGGCTCCACCAAACGGCCCTGCGCGTTCAGCCAGTGATCGCTCTGGGCCGCCAATTCTACGACCGAATACCGTGAGAAAAAATCGCGATCCAACCTCCCGAGAGCCGCTTCATCAGCGACTGCCTTGGCCCCATTTTCGCAAAATTCAAAGGTATGCCGGTCGCGGTCGGGACTGGGCCAAGCGCAGGACTGACAATCGAAACCGTCCGCTTGGTTGACGTCGAGAAGGGCACGAACTCCTCGGGTAAAACCGATCCGGCCCACCAATTGGGCGGTAGTCGCCAGTGCTTTGAGCCCGGCCGCCGCCGCACTGGCCGCCGCGAGGTGCGCCGGACCGGGCTCAGGCGGCGGCTGCGCAGCGGGCGGAGGGGATGGGTGCATGCCAGAACGTGGGACGAACTCGAGGCCGGAGACAACCATGGACCTTAAAATCATGCGTCTGCCCTGAAGGCGCGCGCCAGCCGCCGATCCGCGCGCGGAGGCGTTCTGCCCTTTGCTTTTTACCGGGAGTGCCTAACGTGCCTTGGAGACATGTTTGCTAATCTTATCGAACTCATCACGGGTCGCGCGCCTCCGCCGGGACCAGACCACCATGGCTTCGTCGAGAGCGTGAGCGTCACCATAACGTTCGTCCGCCAACCCCGCGTTGAGCGCATGATTCTGCTTTGCTGGCTGCTGATCGCACTCAAGCACATTTTGATTATCTGGGCGTGCCGCCTTTATCCAGTCCCGTTCCACCAGCTCTGGGTAAATTTCCCGACTTGGCTGCTCGGAGTTCTCGCGACCGGCATTTACTACGGGCGCGCCCGCAGAAAATAATTGTTTATGCGGCCGAAGATTTGCTTTGGCTCAGCGCGGAGCCGCGCCGTCTCCACTTCACTGAACCGCCAAACCACCACCGCCCCGCTCCTCCGCCAAGGCTCACTCGTCGCGCCAAAGAGCGCTCCGCTCTTCGCCGCCACCATCCGCCAGAATTTTCTCCGCCCCTCCTGACGCCAGCCAGCATCTTTATCCGCTATTTTTATGCACGTTCCCGGTTTACGCAGTCCCTACGCCAAGGTGGGTCGCATGGTCTACTTCGGTCGTATGCTCGATAAGATTCGGCTCCACGCCACGGGGGCGCTCCCGCCCGACTATGTCGGGAATCTCGGCAAGGCTTTCGACCAACGTTGCGTCACCTTTCTTCAGGTCAATTACGCCGATCTCCAAGCGCGCACGCTCGCGGGCGATTTAACCGACTCGGAATTATTACAATGGTCGGAGCAGCGCGGCGGACCGCGCACGGACGAGGAGTACGAAGTCTGGTGCGGGTTTATGATGAAGCGCGGCTGGCGCGATGAAGTGGCCGCCACTCTCGCGCGCCGCCTCGCGGAGAGCCGTCTGCAGGGCCAACCGGCCATGACCATGTTCGATTACCTGGACTTCGACGAAGGCCGCGATCCCGTAAAACGGCGCGCTTGGGAACTGCGCGAGCCCCAAGCGGTTTTACTGATGGGGGTCGCCGGCAGCGGCAAGACCACCATCGGACTCAAACTGGCCGCCCAGCTCGGCTGGGGCTTTCGCGACGCCGATGATTTTCACCCCCGCGAGAACGTCGCGAAAATGAGCGCGGGCATCCCGCTGACTGATGCCGACCGGGCCCCGTGGCTCGCCGCGATCCGCGCCCATCTCGCCGCCACGCTCACCGGAGGCGAGAGCACCGTCGTGACCTGCTCGGCCTTGAAGGCCGCGTATCGCGACGCCGCGATTCCCGCGATTGGTCCAGTTAAGCTGGTCCATCTCACCGGGGATTTCAGCCTGATTCTCGAGCGGATGAATGCGCGCCAAGGCCACTTCATGAAACCAGAAATGCTCGCTTCGCAATTCGCGACCTTGGAAGCCCCGGCGCAGGCGCTCACGATAAATATCGCCCAGGCACCCGACGAAATCGTCATGGAGATTACGCGTGCGTTGCAATTATCCTAAGGCGCAACCTCAACCAAACCTACCCGCAGCGGGCGCGGTGCACGCCCCGACTGGAAATCGTCCACTGCAGATGCGCTCCTGTCGCCGGACCCTTCACGAGCGACCGGTTGGCTAGGACCGCCGACCTCGCATCGCCAACACCCGCAGCGCATCTTGGCCATCTCTTTCCTTGAACTTTAATACCGCCCGATTTTTCCGCCGGCTCCTCGTCGCCGTAAGCGTTATTCTACTGCTCACGGCATTTGCCGCTGGCTGGTTTTATTGGCGCATCCATCAGAGCCTGCCCCAAAACGACGGCACGGCTCACTTGGCAGGTCTCAGCTCGCCAGTCACCGTCATCCGCGACGCCCTCGGCGTCCCCACAATTCGCGGGGAAACCCGCACGGACGTTAGCCGCGCCTTGGGCTGGCTCCATGCGCAAGAGCGTTTTTTTCAAATGGATCTGCTCCGGCGAAGCGCGGCGGGCGAACTGGCGGAATTGTTCGGCCCAAGCGCCTTACCGCGCGACCGCTCCGCCCGCCGCCACGGTTTCCGCGACCTCGCCCAGCAGGTCCTCACCCGCCTTCCTGCAGACGAGCGCGCCCAAGTGGAAGCTTACACGACCGGCGTGAATCAAGGCCTCGCCGCGCTCGCCGCTCGCCCTTGGGAATATCTCCTCCTGCGCGAGCCACCCGTCCCTTGGCGCCCGGAGGACACCGTCCTCGTAGTCTACGCGCTCACCCTCGATCTGCAGGACGCGGAAGGCCGGCACGAACATTCCTTGATGGTGCTTCGCGATGAACTCGGGCGCGATGCCCTCGCGTTTTTTGCCCCGACCGCCACGCCTACTGACGCCGCGCTCGACGGGGCCACTGGGCCGCTCGCACCGATCCCACCGGCCACCATCATCAATCTACGCACCAAAAAAACCGCTGCGACCGCGACACCGCTGAGCCGCTGGGCGATGACAACAGCCCCAAGCGTCGACGATTACGGCGCCACCGAAGCGGCGGCCGCATTTCCTTTTTCACCGCGCGAGCCGTCGTTCGCTAACGGATCCAACGCGTTCGCCCTCGCCGGCACGCATACCCGGAGCGGCGCGGGCATGCTGGCCAATGATATGCACCTGCACTTGAGCGTACCCAATATTTGGTACCGCGCGTCCCTCGCGTACGCCGGTCGCACGATCACGGGTGTCACCCTGCCGGGGGCGCCCGCCATCGTCGCCGGTAGCAACGGTCACGTCGCGTGGGGGTTCACCGCCGCTTATTTCGACACCGGCGATCTCGTCGTCGTTGAGGTCAACAGTATCGCCAACTCCCTCTACAAAGTTCCGGGTAGCGATGAACTCGTCGCGATCAAGCGCCGCGATGAAACGATTAAAGTCAAAGGAGCCGAGCCCGTCGTGATTAATTACGAGTCGACCGTCTGGGGCCCCATCGTCGGTGCCAATGAACGCAAGCGCCCCCTCGCCCACCGCTGGGTCGCCCACGACCCGAGCGCGACCAACCTCACTCTCCTCGAAATGGAAGGCGCAACCACCGTCGCGGCGGGCCTCGCACTGGCACCGCGCCTCGGTCTCCCGGCCCTCAACTGCGTACTCGCCGATCGGCACGGGGCCATCGGGTGGACCCTCGTGGGCCGCATTCCCAAGCGCATCGGCTACGACGGACGCCTCCCCGTCACTTGGTCGTACGGCGACCGTAAATGGGACGGTTATCTCGCGCCGAGCGAGGTGCCGACCCTGACTTTCCCGCGTGCGGGTGGGGCGACCGAGCTACCAGCCGCGAACCCCGCTTGGGAAGGCCGCATCTGGTCCGCGAACCAACGCCCCTTGGGCGGTGATGCCTGGACCAAGATCGGTAACGGCGGTTTCCGACCGGCCCCGCGCGCTACGCAAATCCGCGATGCCTTGGCGCCGCTCACCCAAGCGACTCCGCGTGATCTGCTCGCCATCCAGCTCGATGATCGGGCGCTTTTTCTGACTCCGTGGCATCAATCGCTCATGGCAACTCTGACCCCACAAATGATGGCGGGGAAGAAATCGCGCGAAGACTTGCGCCAGGCCGCGGAAAAATGGGAGGGGCGGGCCGCGGTGGGCGCCGTGAGCTATCGGATTGTACAGGCCTTCCGCGTCGCGGTAAAACGCCGCGTCTTCCCGGCCATCTTCGCGAGTTGCCGCGAAGCCTATCCCCAGTTCAATTGGCAGGACCTACCGCTCGAAGACGCCCTGCAGGCACTCCTGCGCGAACGGCCCCTGCACTTGCTCAACCCAGCATTTGCGACTTGGGATGACCTTCTCGCCGCCGCCATTGACGACACCGCCACCGAAACCATCCTCACGGGTCGAGCGCGACCGGAGGCCACGTGGGGCTGGCAGAATCGCGCGCAGATTAAACATCCCTTCAGCCGGGCGTTTCCTTGGCTGGGTCCGTGGCTAGACCTGCCTGCCGATTCCCTCCCCGGCGACAACGATATGCCCCGCGTCCAGAACCCGACGCATGGCGCGAGCGAGCGCTTCGTGGTTTCACCCGGACGAGAAGATGAGGGATTTTTCCATATGCCCGGCGGCCAGAGCGGCCATCCGCTCTCGCCCTACTATCGTGCAGGCCACACCGCTTGGGTGCGCGGGGAGCCCACGCCGTTCTTGCCCGGCCGACCCGCTCACACCCTCACCCTGCAACCAGCCGCACCGGTTCCACGTTAACGCGATTAGCCCCGCCCCCATTCCGGCCCTCGCCGTCCGCGGAGGGCCGCTAATCTCAACCGCGACCCGTCGCACGCCACCCACGCCGACCCATAAAAACCGGTCCGGGCACCGGCCGCTCCGGCTACCCCTCTCCAGCCCTGCCCGATTAGCTGATACGCATGGCAACTCATTTCCAGACCCGGGCTCCCGCAGTCGTCCGGTCATCTCGCCCGAAAGTCGCACCCGTGAGTTGCCGTCCAAATTTCAACCGTAACCACGATAAATACTCGGAGGCTCGTCGCCCCTGATAGTGGCGAGACGAAAACCGCCAAAAATGGGCGGTTTGAACAGGGTTGTGCCCGTAGGGATGGATCTTCTGAGAACTTCAAAAAAGATGTTTTCTTCCAGTAGACACGTCGCTTGCGATGGTCGGTCACGGGTGATTTTCAAACTGCCGGTTTTTGGTGGTATTGCCACCGCCACTCTCATCGCCCCTCAGCCGCACCCGCTCCAAGGGCCTTCCTCGCCATTTTTCGCCCGCGTTTTTTCGCCCGCTTGACGCCGTCGCGGTCTTACTCCGCCCTCTTTCCCATGCCGCTGCACGTTCTTCGCCACCCGCTCGCCGCGCACATTCTGACTCACCTGCGCGATCGGACCACGCGACCCGCGACCTTTCGCACCCTCGCCTATCAACTCAGCCTGATGCTAACGCTGGAAGCGACGCGGGATATTACTACAGAAGAAAAATCCATCGAGACTCCGCTCGAACCGCTCCAGAGCCACGTCCTCGCATCACCGCCACTCGTCGTGATCTCAATTCTCCGCGCGGGTCTCAGCATGGTCCCACCATTTACGGATTTGTTTCCGGATGTCGCGGTCGGCTACATCGGCCTGGAACGTAATCATGAGACCGCCCGCGCGCGCAGTTACTATTGCAAGCTGCCGCCGCTCGGCGGACGGCACGTCTTCGTCGTCGACCCCATGCTCGCCACGGGTGGCTCAGCGAGCCAAGCGCTCGACGTGGTGAAGCAACACGGCGCCACCGACGTACGCTTCGTCTGTATCGTGAGTTCGCCGGAAGGGATCGCGGCCGTGGAAAACGCGCACGCGGGGATGCGGATTCACACGGCCGCCCTCGACCAAGCGCTGAACGCCAAGAAGTATATTGTACCCGGCCTCGGCGACTTTGGCGATCGCCTTTACGGCACCTGATCAACCCTCTTTTATGTCCCCAACCAACCTCCACCTCCGCGCAACGTGGTTGCGCGACTTCCCTCGTTTGACCCGCGCCGCCTGGGTCATCTCGGCCACCTGCGCGCTCTGCACCACCCAGGCCGCCGAGCCCCAAACGACCCATCGCTTTGAACGTACGCTCACCCGCACGGTCGGCTACGAATACCTGCTTGCCCTGCCGAACGGGTACGCCGCCAACGTCGAGAAACGTTGGCCTATGCTGCTCTTTCTCCACGGTTCCGGCGAACGGGGCTCCGACGTGTGGCTGGTTGCCAAGCACGGGCCACCCCAACTCCTGCGCAAGGAAACACCCGCGCCGGCGAACGAAACCACCGAGGCCCGCGACCGCCGCCAAGCCGCGACCCAAGCCCTCGCCGATAATTTTATCGTGGTTTCACCGCAGTGCCCGAACGGAGTTTGGTGGGACGACGACGCGGTCGGTGCCTTGGTGGACGAAATCGCCGCGAAACATCGGGTCGACTCACAACGCCTCTATCTCGCGGGCCTGAGCATGGGCGGCTTCGGCACCTGGAGTTATGCCATGAAAAACCCAGGCCGCTTCGCCGCCATCGTGGCGATTTGCGGCGGCGGAGAGCCCAGCACGGTGCGCCGCATAGCGCGCACTCGTAAAGCCGAGCTCACCTCGCTCGGCATCTGGGTTTTCCATGGGGCCAAAGATCCCACGGTGCCCCTCGAGGAATCTACGGTGATGGTAGATACTCTGAAAAAGATCGGCGTCACCGATCTGCAATTCACCGTTTACCCCGAGGCCAAGCACGACTCGTGGACGGAAACATTTAATAACCCAGAGCTGTACGCGTGGCTCTTACGCCACGAGCGCGCCTCGAAGTAAATAGGCTCGGCCCGAATGGAACGGGCCACCCACCTGCAAACAACCGTACCCCTGCGGCGACTTCCCGCCGCAAAGGGCACCCTCAACCCACCCCACGCCACTCATCAGGGTGCAGGAACCGCCACTGGAAACCAGTCCAGCAAAGCCAGCGCCACCAGCGCGTGACCGCGGGCGTTGGGATGATTGAATTGCGACATGAGATCTTCGATCCGAGTACCGCGGCGGAGCTCGGCGTGAAAGAGTCCGAGCGAGTCAACCAAGCCCGTCCCGTAGTCGGTTGCCAGCTGGCGGATTTGCGCAGCGTGCTGATTGAGCGGATCGAGCGGGTCCTCCACGCGCGCCTTGGTATCGGCCGTCGGGCTGAGCAAGATAACCTTTACCCCCGCGGCGCGCGCCGACTCGATCATCGCAACCCAAGCCGAGCGGGCCGAGGCGAGCCCGCTCGCGCGATCGTTAAGACCATAATCGATACACACGACATCAGGTCGGTGCGAAAGGACATCGCGCGCGAATCGTGCCGCGCCCTTCACGGAATTTTCACCGCCAATCGCCGTCACGATGACGTTGATCACCGCCAGCGGGAAGCGGGCCTTCAGCTTTTGGTGTAAGCCCGCGGGATACGCGTTAAACGAATCCACCACGGGCGTTTTAAAATAACCCGCGGGGACACTATGCCCATGACACACGATGTTAACGGTACGATTGCGCGGCCAGGCTTTCTCCAATTCGGCGACGACGGACGCGAGATAGCTCGAGGGAACGGCTGGTCCAAGCGGCCCGGCCGGCCCGGTGATAGTCACGGCGGCAGCGGGAAGCGGGGCCGGCGCCGGGTCCATCGCCGGTAAAGGAGAAGCGACGACCGGCCGAGGGGCGGCCGGCAAAGGCTC
>CAMDOF010000094.1 GCA_945903465.1 Opitutus sp. GAS368 | reverse complement strand
GGCACGGTCGGGACGAACTACCTGCCCACCGCGATGCTGCCGATCGCGGGTTTCACGATTCGGGTGCTCGTGGGCAAGATCGCCTATGTGCCCATCCAAGTCTCCCGCCTAGAACCTACCACGGGCCTGCCCGGTGCCAACACCCGCCTCGACCTCACGCTCGGCGTGGACAGTGACAACGACGGTTTGCCCGATGCGTGGGAGCAACTCCTGATCGACAACGACCGCACGGGCCGCCTGCGCACCCTCGCGGACGTCAAGCCGGGCGATGATTTCGACGGCGATGGCTTGACGAACTATCAGGAGTATCTCCTCGGCACCTACGCGCTCGACCCGCTGGACGGGCTGGCCCTGACGGTGGTCGAAGCGGTGAACGGCTTCGCGCACCTGCGCTTCGCGGTGACGTTGGGGCGGACCTATACGATCAAAGCCTCGAGCGATTTAACGACTTGGCAACTCCAGAGCTTTACCTTGGGCACCGCTGCGGGCGCTTTGGTCCCGGCCTTCGCCGCGAACTCCATTACCGTCCAAGATATCTGGGTGCTCCTGCCTCCCGGCGGGACCGCTTTTTACAGGCTTTATGCTCAGTAAAGCCTTTCGGACGAAGCGTTGCACCGGGTAGCTTCGGCAAGCGTGCGTCAGGCAAAAAATCTCGGCCGCAACTCGGCCCGACCTCACGCCAAGTGGCTGGGCGGATCGTGGGCGGGCGCGCGGGCAATTTCCGCCGGCGGATAATTCCACGGTAGCCAGGCCGAGGGGGGAGAGCCTTCACCTCCTCGGGGTGGTTCGCCATGGCCAGCAGATAGTCGAAGGGGTTAACTTGGCTGAGCCGGCAGGGGTGGATCAGACTCATGAACAGATCGCCGATCCGGGCGCCGTTGGGGTCTTGTAGCTGAGGCTGTTTTTGCGATGCATGATCGCCATTTTGATCGTAAGCTCGCAGCGGTTGTTTTCCAAGGGAGCGTCGGCCTGGTGGAGGAGCAACGTGTAGCGGCTCCCAGTGTTTGCGCATATAGCCGATGGCCTGACCCAGGCCGGAGTTGGGCTCGACGTGCTTGCCGTCGATCTTTTCCGCCAGCGACGCTTTGAGCGCCGCCAGCACCGGAGCGCCGTGGGTCTGATGATGCGCGAGGCGCGTGGCGGGCGTCATTTTCTGCGTCTTGGTCCCGGCGTCGAAGCGGTAGACCTCGCGCAGCGCTTCGAGCACGTGCCAGCCTTCGTCGTTCGAGCATGTGGCGGCCTTCGCGGGGAAAGCTCGGGGTCACACTCACAAACTCTCGGTGGGCCATGGGCCAGACAGTGCGCGAGAATCGTGGTGAACTCCGCGCAGATGTTGCGAGAGAGCGCGTCGCCCATCTGGATCGGTGGCGCGAGGGCCTCGTCCCGCTGGCGCAGCAGCGCGGTCAGTTTTTTCCTGGCGTGCTGCCAGCCGTTGGAAAACAGCGCCACCGTAGGGTCCGCCAGCTCGGCCAGGAGATTCGAGCTGAAGACGGCCTTGCGCTGGGGGTCGATCTGCCTGGCGGAGTCGCTGTCCGTTTTCCGCAGGTCCAGAATGCGCATGGTGGTGTCGTCATTGTGAATCAGGGTGGCGTTGGTGGCCAGGGTGACCAACGTTTTGAAGACGTGTGGAACCACCGCGGCCACCCCCGCGACCAACTTCCACTGGGTCGCCTCGGGCAAGGGCTACCCCGCCTCCATTTGGAGCCGGGCCAGCCGGTAGTGCGGCACCCCGGTCCGTAGCGCAACTGGACGATCGTCACTCCCAAGCTCGGTGCGTATTTTTCCTGGCCGGCCTCCGTCGGCAGGGTGGCGGTGGCGACCCAGCCGCAGGGGGTTTCGAGCAACGGCGCGCCAGTTCGTAACCTTTCGTCGTGATGGGCGGCGCGCCCGTGATCCGCAGCATGAGCGCCGGGGTCTTTTGCTTGCGCAAGGTGCCCTTGGGGCAAAGCGGACACGGCTGGCCCTCCTTCAGGTGCGGATGGGTGACGGGCCCGAGTCCGCCCCAGTGTAATCACGGGCCTTGATCCGCCCGTGGCCCGCGTGCCTGGGCTTGGGTACCGGAGGAATCTGCGCCGGCGCCGAGACTGGCGGACCCACTCGGTTGATCCGCTCAGCTTTGTCACCGAAGACCAGCCGCCGCAGTTTTCTCATCGTCATGCGCTCTTGCTCGATCATCGCGGCGACCCGATGTCGCTCACTTAAACTAATCCACTTCTGCTCACATAAATTGACCCACCTCCAAAAAAGCTGCTCAGATAATTGACCCTCGTTCAGGCGCATGAACGCTCTTTCCTACTCTGAACACATGGAAAAAACCGGAACTCCTTGGAAAAGGAAGCATATCACCGGTGGATCAGTTTAACTGAGCAGCGGTGGGTCAAAATAGTTGAGCGCCATCGGACCTTGGGCAGTGCGTCGCACATCGCGACGATCTGGTTGTAATCCTCCGGGCTGACCCGGAGCGCACCCGCGCCAGAAACGCCGCGAGTTCCGGGCCGCTCAGCCGGGGTACCTCGATCGGGCGGGCCGCACTCATGGCGCGAGGAGGCGCTGGCGGAAGTATTGCCCCAACGGATACAACCACCGCTCCTTGATCGAGCTGTCCGGCTGCCTGTGCCTGGCTTTAGTGCCCCGGCCCAGCGAGCGTCCGAGGCAGATCCAGTTGGCCGCCCGGTAGCAGGTGCCACGGAAGCGCTCGATGTCCACGAAGCGCTCCAACCGTTGGATCAGATGGTGATAAAGTTCCTGCCAGTCGGCGCTGATCCGCCGGGCGACGCGGCCCAGAAGGTGACTGGCTAAATGCGGTACTTTGACCCAGGGCAAAACCAGGTGCCGCGAGTGGTCGGCGATCTGGTGCAGATTGTGCCGGTAGGCGGCCTTGGGCGCGCCGACGAACCGCCGGCTCCGAACGTTGTCCCGCTGTCATCGTGGTGGTCGTTGTCATCACCACCAGCCCAGGAGTCGGTCGGACTTAGACGCTTGCAGGCGTTTGTGGCTCAATATTCGACTTTTTATTAACTCAAACTCGCAAAAAATCGCTGCCAGAGGCCTTTATTTTCTAAGTCCGCTAGGCTGCCAGCAGGACTCCGTCGCCGAGTTACGCACCCTTGCCGAAGCTACGCTTTGAAACGGTGAGTCGCCCACTGTGAAGTTGCCCAGGGTTGGTCGGGCGCGCCGCGTCTTTTTAGATGGACCCAACGCGGACGACCTGCGTGATGCCATCGACCGAACCGGCGTGGCGTCGCGCCGCGTTTCTTTAAACGGACCCAACGCTGACCGCGGCTGAGCGAGCGGGTTTCTTTGAAACCATTTCTGTGGGTCGCCGCCGCGTGGGCTTGGGGCTTTGCCAGACCTTCGATCCGAGGTTTCGTCGCCTCAACTTCAGAATCGACGGGCTGGCTGAGTTAAAATTATCGCCGGTAATCATTTTTTTCTGCGAAATTTAACGAGGATTCTTCGGGCGGTTTATGGGCGCTCCTCCTCTGAAAATTCGCCCATCGCGCTTTTTTTTTAAAAATACGGCGGGCCTTCTTTTTTCCGCCAACACAAATTCGGCTTTACACCCCGCGTGGGCGTCCGCACGTTCTTCCTCTCTCACCATGGGCAACCTGAAAAAGAAACGTCGTCTGAAGATGAACAAGCATAAGCGCAGGAAGCGCCTGAAGGCGAATCGCCATAAGAAGCGTACGTGGCAGAAGTAAGGGGCGGCCTTGCGCCTCCCTTAGTTTTAATCATTCGTGAACCCGACGCTCGGCGTTTCGGGTTCTTTTGTTGCTAGTGCTTATTCGAAGTTGCGCATCAAGTTGAGACGATTGCTCTGAGTATACGCAGACTCAGAAAAATAGATTCTCAAACTGTTCAGAAAGCACGGGTGCTTGCCCGACAAACCCAGGACAGCCGAAAATTGCGGGAAGCCATGGCGGTCCTTCTGTCGTCCACCCTCAATGCCACTTGGAGCAGACTGATTCTCAAGAAACAGCTTCTGCAAGTCATTGGTGGGAAAAGAAATCTGTTTCTTACAGTCGGTGCCAAAACTTGTTTTGGTGGGTGGGCTCCTAAGAAACAGCGCCTGCACTGGCTGGTTGCCGGGAAAAGCCGAGGAGGGCAGCTCGCTTGTGCAGGGAGGCTCTTTGCGCAGACGTGCCAACGCTGGATTGCCCAGTTTTCGGGGGGCGAAAGCGATGCGGATCTTGATCATCGTGGAGAGGATACGCGCCAATTTGTGGCGCAGCGGCGGTGAATGCACCGGCCGGACCGAGTTTCGCGCGCATGCGACGGAACCAGTCGCCCAGCCTGACTTGACGCGGTTCGACGATTGCGCCGCGGAGCGCAACGCCGTCGCCAGCCGGTTCGAGACCGGCGAGGTGCTGACGCCGACCGAATGGGCAAGGAAAAAGACGGAGTTGAGGTCGCCAGCGGTTGGAAAGCGGCCGGGTTCTGACGCTGAGCTGGTGGTTGCCGCTGACTTTTTTTGGGGCACAGTCCCAGCCACGAGGAGAAATTCTCGGGGCTGTTAAAGCGGTCCAGGTCGGGACCGACCTCGGTGAGAAAGTGTCGCCGACGTGAGCGTTGACACCGTGCACCGCCGTGACGTCGACGCCGAACTTCTGGAAGAGCAGGGTGCGCACCCGGCGTCCGGTTGTTTGCCCCGCTTGGTCGGCGGAGGCGGCGCGGCCTCACGGCGGTTCTCGAGCAGGGCGGGCTACCGGCCGAGCGACGTCGATCGCGACTGCGCGACGGCGCGGCCTCTGGGTGGCGCGCGCTTTCATCGCTATCATGTACTTCGTGGTACGGACGGTTGACCGAAATTTCGCCGGCGAGATCCTTCATCTCGCGAAATTCAATCAGGGAACCCTGTTCGTTTTCGGCGACGCAATCCCTCACGTCGTCGTTGAGCCAGTCCGAGTTTAGGCTGATTTCTTTAAGTCTTGGGCGATCAGCGAAAGCTCATTTTTGGGTTTTTGCGATTGGTCGTGGCGAACTTGAGAAAAGAGTTGAGGCCGCGTGGCAGGTCGCGGAGGAGCCCGGTGGCTGCTTCGCGATTTTCCTTCACGGCCGGCGCCAGTGCGATCGGCGGGTGGAAAGGGTCATAGATTTAGGTGGTACTGGGTTTCGGTTGTGAGTCGGGGACTGTGCGCTCGGTTGCGAAAAGATCGCGGCCGGTGCCGCCGGCGTGCGCCGAGGAGAGGTCCAAGGCGGTGCGTTCGGGTGTGGCGAGAGGACGTTGCCCCGGGGCGCATCGTCTGGCATCGGCGGGCAACCACTGAAAGGAGTGGGCACGCTCTTTCTTAATTCCGGGACAAGCGCCAATTTTGCATCGGGCAATTTTGCGCCGGGGCTCTTACGAACCACTAGGGTTAAAACGCAGAGCACAGGTTGTTAAGATTTCGACTTTGACCTCCGAGGTGGCACCGGCGCGCCGCCCGTGCAGGGGAGTCCGCATTTCGGCTGGGTTGGGAGCGATACAGGCATTACCTAAACAAGCGAGGGCGGCGTCAGCTGACGCGGTTAGAGGCTGGGGAGGATGCGATCGGCCGCAACCAGCGAGGTGGGGTTTAGGGATCGAGATCGTAGATTTCGATGAGGGCGGTGCCGGTGGTGGTGCTGGTGACACCGGAAATAATGGCGGTGTAGCCACCGGGCTCGAGTGTGACGATCAGGACGGCATCTTTGCTGCCGGGCTGCAGGGGGAAAGCGCCGGCGGCGGTGAAAGCGGCGCGGGCGGTGCTGCCATCAGACCAGTCGTCGTTGGTGGCGATGGGTTCGATTTTACCGAGGGGGACGAGGCCCAATTGGGGATCTGTGAGAAATCCGGTGACGCCAAAAAGTGCGAGACTGGGCCCGATGGCGCGGATGAGGAGTCGTTTGGGGGCGTCGCCGCGGATGACGAAGCCCGCGGTTAAAACGTTATCGCCCGTACCGACGAAGCCGAGGGTGGAGACATTGACGAGTTGGGCCGTGAGGCCGGAAAACGTTTCGGCGTCGTAAATCTCTGCGAGGGTGACGCCGGCGGTAGCGGCGTCGTTGGCGGTGATGCGGGCGGTGTAGCCGGCGGAGGGTAGGGAAGCTTGTAAGGCGGCGTCTTTTGAGGAGGGGGCGAGAGGGAACGCGCCGACGCTGGCGAAAGAGGCGGCCAATGCCGCGGAGCCGCCCCAGTCGTGGTTGGTGGCGAGAGGGGCGGGGGCCCCTTGGGCGAAGATCTCGAGTTGGGGGTCGGGGAGGGCGTTATTTATGCCGAAGAGAGTGAGGGAAGGGCCGACGCCGCGGATGAGCAGGGATTTGTTTTTTTCTCCGCGGATGTAGAAACCGGGGGTCAAGGTGCCGCCGGCGGGAATGAAAGCGCGGGTCGACAAGTTGATTAAGCGGCTGAACGGAATGGTGACGATGGCGGCCGGGGTGGTGACGGTGCCGATGGAATTGGTGACGCGTACGGTGTAGCTGCCCGCGTCGCTGACGCGCGCGCTAGCGATGGTGAAAGTGGGGCTGGTGGCATCGGCGAGGGGAAGATTGTCCTTGAACCACTGATACGTGAGATCGGCGTTGCTGATGGCGACGACGCGGAGAGAAAGACGCTCGCCGTTGGCGACGGTCTGGGGTACGGGAGGGGCGGAGATGATGGGCAGGGTGAGGGGGATGGTGACGGTGAGGATGGCTGGGTTGCTCTCGATGGCGCCGGCGGTGTTGGTGACGAGGACGCGGTAGCTACCGGAGTCGGTGGGCTGGGTGTTGGTGAGGCTGAAGGCGGCGGAGGTGGCACCTGGGAGAGGGACGCCGTCTTTGCGCCACTGATAGAAAAGGGGGTTGAGCCCGTTGGCGGTGACGAAAAAGCTGACGGGCTGGCCGGCGTCGACGGTGCGGTGGGTGGGTGGGGTCGTGATGGTAGGAGCGAGGAAGCTGGTGCCGCCGGTGGGGCTCGGGGCGGTGACGAATAAAGTCGCGGTGGCGCTGACGACGGAGCCGGTGCTGTTGGTAACGATGACGGCGTAGTTGCCCGCATCGTTGGCGGAGATGTTGGTGAGAGTGAAGGTGGAGGTGGTGGCCTGAGTGAGGGAGGAGCCGGTTTTAATCCACTGGTAGGAAAGCGGGGAGGAGCTGGTGGCGACGACGGCGAAGGTGGTCGTGGTACCGGTGGCGGCGGTGCGGCTGATGGGCTGAGTGGTGATGTTGGGAGGGGTGGCGGTCGCGGTGGTGAGGGTGGTGGGAGCGCCGTAGAGGAACTGGGCGCCGCTGATATCATCGGCGGCGAGGGTATCCAAGGCGCTGACTCGGCTATTCATGAGGGCGGTGACATTTTGGCCGCGCTGGTCGGGGTGATCGAGACCGAGGGCGTGGCCGAATTCGTGGATGGCGACGCGTCGGAAATCTTGGAGGGCGGTCCCGTTGAGGGTGCGGAGGGCGCCGCGGTAGGAGTTCCAAGTGAGACGATTGTTGAAGAGCACATCGGTCTCGGTGGTGGCGCCGGCGAGGGTATAGGTGATGGTGACGGCGAGGACGCCAGAGCCCCAAGCGTCACCGTAGATATCGTTGCTGAAGGCGACGTTGTTGATGCGGTTATTTTCGGCGCGGGTGGCCGTGGAGTCGCGGACGAACGTGAACTGGGTGGTGGCGAGGTGAAGGTTCCAGGTGTTGAGAGCGTCTTCGGCCACGGCGCCCCAGCTGGGGGAGCCATCGATCAGGGCGGTGTTAGTGGCGCCGAGTTGGAGATGGAGGTTGATGGTGGGGGTGCGCCACCGAGGGCCGCTGAGGCTGTAGGCGTGCAAGTGAAACGAGCTCGCGCCGAGCAGTGCGAGGAGGCCGAAGCGACGATAGAAAAAGAGGCTCACGACGGCGGCAGGACGCGGGGGTTTAGGGTCAGGTTACCTGAAAGGCGTTGCGCATCGGGATGGGCATGGGGCGCCGGGGAGATTGGGTGTGCGGGGCGATGCCGATGGCGGTGAGTGGGCCCGATGGTTGAAAGCAGAAAGGGCGGGGGGATGGCCAAGGCGGCATGGGCGGGGGCAAGTTGGACGGGGAGGAACTTGGCAAAGCCGGTACCTTTAGTCGGCGCCGGCGGCGTGGCAGGCGCGACACGTGCGGAAGGTCGAGCTGGGAAGAAGGGCGCGGCTGCAGACCGTGCACTCGCGGCGGCTCAGGCCCTGTTGGCCCCAGTTACGGCGCAGGATGGCGAGGGTCTGTTCGGTCGCGGTGTGGCGCAGGTGCTCGACGGCGCGTAGATCGGTGAAGTGGGCGGGGAATTTTAGGGCGAGCCAGCGGTAGATGCTGATTAACTTAAGGGTTTCCTCGAGTGCCTCAAGCCCGCCGCCCCCGTCGATGCGGCGAGGGAAAGAGACGATCTGACCGGCGTCGAGCTGCTCGAGCCAATCGCTGAAGACATCGCGAAATTGGGGATCGGCCAAGTCGATGGGGGTGCAGGCTAGAGCGTAGCGTTTTTCTAGGGGAAGGCTGGGCGCGTAGGTGTCGACGAGTTCGGCAGCGGCGAGGACATCGCTCTGGACATCGGGGAAAAAGGTTCCGGCTGGAAAGGTGAGCTGAGTGCGGAAGAATTCCAGAATGGGGCTGAGTCGATCGATTTTAAGATGATCGGCGATCGCGCGCACGTGCATGGGGGTAGGGGCGGCGGGCAGGCGGCTGGAGTCAGGAGTGGTTTGGGGGGAGTCGAGGGCGGTCGCGATGCGGCGGGCGTCGCGACGGGAGCAAGCAGCGACCCAGCCGACGGCGCCGGGGCCGCGGCCGGCGCGGCCGGCGATTTGCAGGAGCTCGGCGGCGTTGAGCGGTCGGTGTGTGGTGCCATCGAATTTATCGGTCTCGTAGAAAAGGACGCGGTCCAGGGGTAAGTTAAGGCCGAGCCCGATGGCGTCGGTGGCGCAGACAATATCGGATTCGCCTTCGCGAAAACGGCGCGCCTCGTGGCGGCGAACCTCGGGGGATAAACCGCCGTAAATGACGGAGACGCGCAGGCCGCGGGATTCGAACATGGCCTTGAGCTCTAGGACCATGGCGCGGGAAAACCCGATGACGGCGGTGCGCGGGGGGACGTGGCGCCAGTCGAGGATGCCTTCGAATTGGAGAGCCCCCTGCCGTTCGAGTCGATGGATCTCGACGGTGTCGCCGCACATTTCGGCGAGTCGGCGCACCACAGGTTCGGCGGAAGCGGGCCCGGTGATGATCAATTGTTCAGCGGCGACGCCACAGTAAGCGGCGACCCAGGCCCAGCCGCGGTGGCGATCGAAGGCGAGCTGCATCTCATCGAGGACGGCGACCTCAAAGCGACGGGAGAAGTCGGCCATCTCGATGGTCCGAGCGGAATGAGTGAGTGATGTTTCGTCGCGCTCTTCACCGGTGATGAGGGAGCAAGGGGTGCCCAATTCGACGAGCCGATCGCGTTGTTCAAGGGCGAGGAGGCGGAGCGGTCCGAGGTAGAGGCCGCTTTGGGCCGCAGCGAGGGTGAGGACGGCGCGGTGGGTTTTTCCGGAGTTAGTTGGGCCGAGCCAAGCGACCACGCGGCGTGGGCGGGCGCGCGCGAGAGGAAAACATTGAAGATAGTCGAGGAAGCCCGGGTCGAGATCGGCGAGGGAGCGGAGGAGGGATCGGTCGGTCGCGTGAGTGCAGGCGAGGCGGATCCGGTGATGAAACTCTTTGAGGTCGGTCAGGCGCGGTGGCTGGGGGAGAAACGCGTGGGCGATGTCGGCGGGGGTGAGCAAGGCCCAGCCTAGGTAAGTCGGCGGCGCGGCGCGGAGGCGACGTTCGATCTCGCGAGTGCCGGGGTTTTTGTGCGTGAAGAGGGCGGCGCCGGCAGCCTGTGGACCCAGCGTGGCGATGTCGCCGACCCAAGGGACCAGTTTGAGGGTGACGGCCCCGAGCACAGGCAATTCGAGATCGGGACGAACGGCTACGGTGGCCGGCACATGCAGCGTAATTTCGTCGCTCACCTCGGTAAACCCGCCGAAGGCGAGTCCGGCGGGCGCGTGCGGAATGACGGCATCCGTGGCGAACCGGGCGAGGTGAGTCCGGACGCCGCTGGCGCGCAGGCGGGAGTTGATGGGTGCGATGATAAATTTTTGGCCCAGTGCAGAATCTTCTAGGCCGAGCTCGGTCAACAAGGAGCGCCGCGCTGCGGTCACGGCATCCTCGTGGCTAAGGTCGGCTTGAGCAGGGCGCGGAGTCATGGTGAAAGGTTGTGGAGTGGCGGCGGATGTCAAAAATGCGACGCGAAAGAGTTGCCGAGAAGTGTTCAGAGGGTCCCACCTCGCCGGCGAAACTATTCTGCGCCTGCCGCCGGGGTCCGCCTGTGGCGATCGGGCGAAGAGGTTTTCCTGTCTGGTTGTGGCGGGCTTGGTTTGGGCAGCACGGTGAGTGGTCGGGCGGCCCCGGAGGCTCCGCCTGATTTTGGCAAATGAGAAAAAGAGGTCGCGGCCGACCCTGTAAATCCGCCCGCTTGACGTGAAGGGCTTTTTTGCGGGGTGGGGATGCCTCGATGCGGCAAGGGCCTCGTTGACTCAGGATTTTACGAAATACGCGTTACTCAACCGTGGGGTGGAGGCTCGGAGATCGTGAACCTCCTGAGTTGCTTCGAGCGTAACTTATTTTCCGATACGCCGCGGATGATTTTTTTCCACTTGGTCGGGAATAATCTCTTCCCCGAGAAGACGCTCGGGCACAGGTTCGAAGATTTCATGGTGTTGGTGGCACGGGTGCGCGCCAAGTTGCCGGAGACGGAAATTATTTTTCTCCAACAGAATCTGGCGGTGGCATGGCGGCCACCGCCCGTCGCAAGAAAAGGGTCGGTACGCGCTGGTGTCAGATTTTCCCCGGCGCCCACCGCGTGTTCGTTATCTCGACGTGGCTGCTGGGGTGTGGGGGTTGGCTGGGCGGCCGGGTTTCGATCTTTTTGTGACGGATAAACTCTGTTCCACAGGGTCGGGTGACGCGTTGTTTGCGGAGAGGGTCCGGCCCTGCGTGCGGAGGTCGCGCCGCGGTCGGGCTGGGGTGCGGCCGTGGTGGCGTGCTCGTGGGGCTGGGGAAAAGGCCCGATTCGCGGCTTTTTTAAATCAACCGCCCGACAAATCCACGTTCAGTATCAGTGAGGCGGCCGGGGTTTCAGTCGGGTCATTAGTCTGGGAGCGATCTTTGTGGGGATGCGACGCTCCGGCGGCTTTTAGGACGTGAACGTGCGCTGCTGGCAACGCGGCTTAATTGTAAATAAAAAAGAGTCGCGGCCGTCGTCTGGTATGAGCTAAAAAAATTTTCGGAGGGTTGCGTTGGCCGGGTAAAATCGCGACCTTGGGACGATGAGTTTTCCCCGCTTATCATCGGTTTGTCTAGGCTTGGTGCTTTGTTCGGACGGAGTGCTGGCGGCGGAAGGCCCGTCGAAAAAAGCGAAGATGGCGATGCCGGTTTTGCCGATGGGTACGACGACGCAGCGTGATCTCGCCTATGTGGCGGGCGGGCATGAGCGGCAGAAACTGGATTTGTATTTGCCAGCTGGGGCGAAGGGGGCGCCGCTGGTGGTCTGGATTCATGGGGGTGGCTGGCAAAATGGGAGCAAGGAGCGCCCGCCCGCGCTGGCGTTGCTTGAGCGTGGTTATGCGATCGCGAGCATCAATTATCGGCTGAGCGGGCACGCGACCTTCCCGGCGCAAATTGAAGACTGCAAGGCGGCGATTCGCTGGATGCGGGTACATGCGGCCGAGTTTGGTTATGATCCCGAGCGCATTGGGGTGTGGGGCAGTTCGGCGGGGGGGCACCTGGTGGCGATGTTGGGAGTGACGGGAGATCAGACGGAATTTGACCGCGGCGAAAATCTTGGCGTGTCCAGCCGAGTGCAGGCGGTGGTGGATTTCTTCGGGCCGAGCGAACTCCTGACGATGGCGATGCAGAGCGGGGCGAACAGTCGCTTGAACCACGATGCGCCGGATTCGCCGGAAGCGAAATTAGTCGGCGGTCCGATTCAGGAAAATAAAGCACGGGCGCGGCGAGCGAGTCCGTTGAGTTATGTGACAAAAGATGATGCGCCGATTTTAATCGTGCACGGCGATAACGACCCGTTGGTGCCGTTGGCGCAGAGCGAAATTTTTAGGGAAGCGCTGAAAAAAGCGGGCGTACCGGCGGAGCTCTATGTGGTTAAAGGGGGCGGGCACGGTGGTTTTCAGGATCCGGAGGTGGACGGGCGGGTGCGTGCGTTTTTCGATCGCTTGCTGAAGCGGCCCCGTTGAGCGACCCTCGGTCTGAAAATCTTCCGCAGGTTAGGCGGTTGGCTGGTGTGGGGAGAATGTTGAGATGAGATCCGCGCCGATCGGTTTAGAACGTGCTGGGGGGGATGCGACGGTTTGATTTTTTCGTTTTGGGTTGAGGATAAGGGTTGGCGAGACGGCGGCTGGAGCGAGGCGCTTGCGGCAGGTTCCTGCCGGTGGGTTCGGCGACGCGTCTTTCGGCAAGATTATGTACCCGATTTTATCGGGCGCGGTTCAGCGCGGGACCGGCGCCAGCGTACGGCGCGGTTCGCACGGCGGAGGTCCGAGCCGGCGGGAGCCGAGGGGAATGATCGTGAGCGGAAACTGGCGCTGACAAAACTGAGATTAATCGGTGGTAAGACGGCGGTGAAAGCCTCTCTCGACTCAAATGACCGCCTTAGTGGGCGGGAGGCAGGGTGGCTGAAAAGAAGCAACTCGCGGGCTTCGCGAGGTGGCCAGGCAAGGCGAGGGAGCGTTGCGGGTCGAACGGCGCGCCCGTCGCTGCGGGTGGCCGAGCTCGGTCAGGGAACGCGCTGGCTTGGGCCGAGTTTAGCGGGGGCCCGTCGGGATTTTTGAGAGGCGGGAATAGGGGTTGAGGCGAAACTCGTGGAGGACGTTCGATCCAGCTTTATTTTAGAAATAAACCCCGCACGCTCTCTTTTCGTTTTATGACCTCGCGCCCACCTTTTGCCCTGCTTGCTAATCGCCGCTTGGGCTTGTGGTTGTTGTCGGGTTGGTTGGTCGTCGTTTTGGCTTGTTGGACGATTCCAAACGCGTTCGCGCTTCGATTGGTTTCGGCGGCGGGTTATTGGATGGTGTTGTTGGGATTCGGGCTCTGGGTGTGGGCTCTGGCGCGGAGTTTTGGGGGTGAGCGGCCGAGGGACTGGTGGCGTCAGGTGGACGGCTTTTCGGTGGCGGTGGTGTTTTTTGGCGGGGTGCTGCTGCTGGCGCACGAGCGCTTTGGATTTAAGATCATTATGGATGAGGTCATGTTGCTGGGGACCTCGATGGCGATGCATTTTGACCGGACCGTTTTGACGCCGCAGCGGGGGAATGACATCCAAGGGGCCTTTGTGATTATTGAGGGAATCCTCGACAAACGGCCGCTGTTTTTTCCGTTCCTAGTTTCGGTGGTGCATGATGTTTCTGGATACAGACCGACTAACGTGTTTCTGGTTAATGGTCTGCTGACATTTGTTTTTTTAGGTTTGGTCGCGGTGGTGGGGCGCCAGTTGGCGGGGCGTTTGGGGACGTGCTTGGGCGTGGGGTTATTTGCGGGACTGCCACTGCTGGGTCAGAACTGTACAGGGGGCGGTTTTGAGCTCCTGAACATGGTGATGATATTAGTCGCGGTGTTGCTCGGGGCTCGCTACCTGGAAAAACGGGATGAGGGTTCGTTGGTCGCGTTGGTTTATGCGGGTTTGTTGTTGATCCAGGTTCGGTATGAATCGGCACTTTTTTTGTTGCCGCTTGGCGGGTTGATTTGCTGGGTCTGGTGTCGCGAGGGGCGGGTGCAGTTGCCGTGGGAGTTGTGGCTGGCGCCTTGGTTGCTGCTGCATGTTCCCCTGCATCTGAGGGTTTTTGCGATCAGAACTTCGGCTTGGGAAATGGCGAGTAAGCCCGGGTATGCGGGACCCTTTTCGGTCAGTTACATCCCGGATAATTTAGGGCACGCGGCGCAATTTTTTTTTGGAAGCGCGAATCAGCAGCCGAACTCGTGGGTGTTGTCGGGGCTCGGCGTGATCGCGGTGCCTTTTTTTATTTTATGGGCCGCCCGGCGTTGGCAGGGTTTGGCGGCCGAGCCGGCGCTGGTGGCGGCGATCGCGATTTTTAGCGGAGGGTTTGGGCTGCACTTCGCTTTGATGATGGGATACGCGTGGCGCTTCGACGAAGTGGTCACGCGTCGTTTGAGTTTACCCACCCAGCTGGGTATGGTGCTGGTGGTTTTGGTGATGCTAACGCAGTTTCGCCACGCGCTTTTTCGTCGAGGGTTGCTGGTCGTCGTCGGCGTGGGATTGCTGGCGCGGAGTGTCCCGTCGATGGCGGCGCACGCGTACAGCCAGGAATATAGTCCTGGACGGGAGACGGCGTGGCGGCGGGCATTTATAGCGGCGCAGCCACGGTCTGATTACCTGATGATCGACAATGATGCGACGTTATGGGTGACGCACTTGGTATCGGCGACGCCGACGTTGGTGGCGCAGAAGCGGAAGGTGGACATCGCGTTTCACATGAGAAATCGCACGTTCGCGGCGGTCTACGTATTTCAGCATTTCTCGATTGATCCGGAGACGGGGGTGAAAACGGTACGCGCGGGTGATGAGCTCGAGGCGAGTTTTAAATTGGAGACGGTGATGGAGGAGCGGCTGCAATTGCTGAACCTTGTGCGGATTAGTCGAGTGACGGAGATTTTGGAAGGAGCGGAGGTGTTGAGTACGTTGGATGAAGGGCGCAAGGAAGTGCCGAAAGATCAGGCGGTGATCGGGGAGGCGCGGCGGCTGTTTATGGAGAGTTATTTTAAGCACTTACCGTGAGGCGAACCACGTGCGCGCGGTGAATGCTCGTTGGCTGATTTTATGGGGGCAGGTGTTCGCGGGAGGACGCGGTTGGGCGTTTGCGGGATGTGCGGTGGTGGCAGCGGTGCTTGGTTTTGTGATCGTACCGCCGGCGGTATCCGAGAAGTTGATTGTGGGATGGGGGTATTATTATATCGGGGCGGTTTTCGCGGCGTTTGTGTTCTATGGGTGGCGAGTCGCGCGATCACGTCGTGAGGTGTGGCGAGGCTGGCTGAGGTCGCCTGGTGGAGTCGGGTGGGTGCTGGTCGGCGCAGTGGGTTTTGCGGTGTGGTCGGACGATTTTAAACACAAGATTTTGTTTGATGAATACGTGCTGCAGGGAACGGCCTGGCACATGCATGCGACCAAGGAAATTGGCACGCCGATGCGCGCGTATGACGTCGAGGGAACGTGGTTGGCGATCGATACCTTTCTCGATAAGCGGCCGTATTTTTTCACGTTTCTCCTCTCGCTGGTCCACGATATGATGGGGTTTCGGGTTGAGAATATTTTTGGGCTAAATGTCGTTTTAGCGGCGGTGTGCCTGGGATTGACCTATTGGTTGGTGCACGCGTTGACGGGGCGAAAGGGGCCGGCCTTGGTGGCAGTGGCGTTGCTCGTAACGCTGCCGTTGTTTGGGCAGAATGCGACGGGCGCGGGTATGGAGATGCACAACCTCACGATGATCGCAGTCGTGATGGCATGTGGGGTCTTGTACCTGCGTGGGCCGGATGCGGATCGTTTGGCGTTATTGGTTTTGGGCGCGGTCTTGTTGGCGCAAAGCCGCTATGAGTCGGTGTTATTTGTTTTCCCGGTGGCGGTATTGATTGTTTTGGGTTGGTGGCGGCGTGGAGTGGTGATGCTGCCTTGGGCGGCAGTCGTGGCACCGTTGTTGTTGGTGCCTTACGCTTGGCACGATCGCATCGTGAATTCGAAGCAGTTTCTGTGGCAATTGCGGGCAGGGGAAACGTCGCGGTTTGCCTTGAGTTATTTACAGGTTAACCTGGAGGGGGCGTGGAATTTCTTTTTTAGTGTCGCGCCGATTCAGCCGAATTCCCTTTGGTTGACCTTATTGGGAGGTACCGGAGTGGGCTGGGCCGGATGGCGATGGTGGCGGCGGCGGGTGGTGGGCGTCCCGTTGGGTCAGGAGGTGGCCGCGCCTTGGGTGGTGGTGGCTTGGGGAGGCGCGACGATTGGGGCGAATGTGGGGCTTTTGATGTTTTATTATTGGAGTCGATTTGATGAGCCGGTGGCTGCGCGATTTGCGTTACCGGCGTGTTGGTGGCTGGCAATTTTGGCAGGGGCTTTCGTGCACGCTTTGAATGAGCGCGGCCTGCCAGGATTGAAGGTGGCGTTGCTGGGACTGGTGGTTTGGGGTATGGTCTGGGCAGGGCCAGCCTACGCGCGTCGCCTCTACACGGCGCAAAATATGGTCATGCGGGAGCTGGAGTGGGAGCTGGAATGGATAAAGGCGAGAGCGGGGTCGGTGTTGTTGATCACATCGAATTCGACGATGCCCTTCATCCTGAACCGAGTGCCGACCGTGAATTTGCCCTCGATCCGCCGGAACCCTGAGCAGCTCGCGTGGCACTGGCGGCGGGGTACCTTTCGAGAGGTTTTAGTGATCCAAGTGTTGCGGCCCACTTCGGCGGCTGGGGATCTCGGGGTTGATTCGGACGAGGTGCTGCCTGTGACGTTCCATTTGGAGACGTTGGCGCAGAAGCGCTTTGGGGCGCGTTGGATTCGGATTAGCCGTCTGGTGGAGCTGGCGTCGAATGCTAACGCAGGGCAGCTGAGTCAGGAGTGAGTGGCTGGTGAAGGGTGGTTTCGATGGCTTGGGCCCAGTCTTGGGCGGAACCGTAGACGGCGTGGGCGATCTCTTGGGCGTTGAGTTTGAAGACGAAGAGGGAGTGCCCGATGGCGGCCTCGGGTGGGCGGGCGCGAAGGTATCCGCAGAGGCGGGCGAAGCGGAGGAGTTCGTAGCGTTGCCACGAAGCGGTCCAATTTTGGATGGGGGCCTCGCGCTGCAGTGCGAGGCGGCGGGCGGGATCGTTTTGATAGGCGAGCAAGAGCGGCTCGAGGCGCCGCAGAGTTTGAAATTCGTTTTCCCATGCGAGTGTCCAGTCACCGCGGAAGGGGCTGTAAACGTGCTGGAGCATGGTGGCGCTGATGGCGTAGTAACCTGGGCTAAGGGCGTGCCAACGCCGGCGCGGGCCGACCTCAGGCAAGGCAGGTAGGGCGATCGCGCGGATGCCCTCGTAAGCGGGATCACCGGTGCCGAAGTAGGCAATGAAAATGGGTTCTTGCCGAGCGTGGGTATCCAGCCAACGGCGCAGACCCGGTAAGTCTTGGCCCCAGTCGAGGGAGCTATCCACGAGGTGACGCCACCCGTGGGAAGAGCCGCCGACGATTTGGTTGAAGTAGGCGAGGTAGTGGGGTCGAGCGCGGAGGGATTCACCGGCGTGCCAAAGCAGGAGGCTGGTGATGAGGAAGGTGGCGAGCGGGCGGCTCCGATCGACCCAGCGCCCGAGGTAACCGGCGGCGATGAAGAGGACGGGATAAATGGGCAGAATATGGCGGTGCCCGATGTTAAGGTGGCTGGCGAGGGAAGTCGCGCCGTAGACGAGGAATAGGGCTGCCAGTGGGGTGAAGGGTCGCAGGCGGGCGGCGAGAGTGGCCCAGGGTTGGCGCAGATATTGGGTACCGGCGGCGAGGGCTCCCCCAGCGAGCAGCACAAGGAGGGGGACGGTGGTTTTAATCAGAAACGCGAAAGGGAAGAAAAGCACCCAGCCCGTGGTGCTGTAATCTCCGCTCATGAAGGCCCCGCGGGCACGGGAGAATTGGAGCACGAAGGTGAGCCCGTAGAGCCAAGCCTCGGGAAGCGCACGCCACGCTCGACCCCATTCGATGAATTTCCCCGGGAGTCCGTCGAGCGGCATGAGCGAACCCCATCCATGTTGAAACGAGCCACCCGCGGCGAATTCGGGCGCGAAGGCACTGTAGCGAAAGCCGTAGAAAAGCCAGATGGTGAGCCAGGCGGCGGCGCCGTGCCCGAGGGTCGTCCGAGCTAGCCGGAATAGCGGCGCTCGCCAACCCGTGCGGCGGGCCTGGCCCAACGCCCAGACCCCACCGATCAGACTCAGCGTGGGAATTAAAAGGACGGCGGAGAATTTCGTGACGAAGGCGAGCCCCAGCATCGTGGCGCTGAGCAGGCCCCCTTTAAATCCAGGACGCTCCAAATGACGCCAGCCCGCACCGACAGCGGCCAAGAAGAAAAACGTCATCGTCGCATCTGAGGTGGTGAGGGCGCCGTGGGCGAGGAACGTGGGGCAGAATACAAAGAGGAGTAGTGAAATGAAGCCGCCGCTGAGGCCGAACAGTGAGCGCGACCAGAAAAAAACCAGCAGGGCGGTGCCGGCGTTGACGAGGGCGATCATCGTGCGGCCCAAAAATAACCACGCGTCGCCGGAGAGACCCTCCTCGTAGAAAAATCGATAGCCGTAGCGCCAGATGTCGGCGGTTCGCCACGAGTCCAAGGAGGTGGGCGGCAGGTCGACGCCGGCCAAGGTCATGGGCAGGGCGGCGAGTCGCTGAGGCAGGTTACCGTTCTCGGGTTGGAGGCGATAGTCGCCGCGCGTGTTGTAGGCCTGACCGGCGACGAGATGCGCGATCTCATCGGACGTCATGCTTTTTTCTGTCATCGCGGTCACGGCCATGAGTGCGTGGGCGAGCGCGAGCAAGGCGGCGAGCGTCACGAGAAATTCCGGTGAGGCTGAAAGAGGTCGGCGCATGACTAATCCGCCAGGGTGGCCTTTTGGATTAACTGGTTCCATTCGGACCACGACCCGGCCGTCGCTGCATGGACTTCGGCGGCATTAAGCCGGTAAATGAGGATGGAATACCCGGCGTGGGCGTCCGGTTGGCGGGCTCGCAGGTAACTCGTCAGCCGAGCCATTCGAAGGCGATCGTGGCGTTTGATGGCTTCTGGCCAGCGCACCGTGGGTGCGTCTTTGCGCAATTCAGCACGTCGGGCGGGGTCCTGAGTGTAGACGGCAAAGAGCGGCTCGAGGGCGCGCAAGGTTTGATACTCCTTTTCGGACTCGAGCGGCCAGTGGGCAAGCTCGGAAGAATACACTGCTTGCAGGATCGTGGCGCTGATGCAGTAGACCCCGGGTTCGAGTTGCGCGTAGTGATCTTCGAATTTGAAATTGTTTAAGAACGCGAGGCGGCGAGCCTTGATCCCGTAGTAGCTGGGTTGGCCTGAGCCAAAGTAGGAGAGAAAGGTGGGTTGGCCTTGGGCATGGGTTTCGAGCCAGTGCTTTAAGGCGGGGAGATCTTGGCCCCAGTCGAGCGAGCTGTCGACCAGGTGGCGCCTGCCATTGGCGGGCCCGCCGGCGAGCGCGTTAAAGTAGGCCAGATGAAACGGTGCGAAACGGACTCCTTCGAAGGAGTGCCAGCCCAGTAACCCGGCGACAACAGCGCGTCGCCAAAGAAGCTCCGAGCTTAACGCGGTGCCGAGGGCCCCTGCGGCGATAAAAAGCACGGGGTATAGCGGGAGAATGTGCCGGTGACCAATGTTGAGCTGGCTCGCGATGGACGAACCGCCGTAAATGGCGAAGAGGGCGAGCAGCGGCGTCCACGGGTAGAGCCGTCGAAAATCTTCGCGCCCGCGCCACCTCTGGCGCAGTGCGGTCACGGCAAGCAGGAGTGCGGTGATCAGCAGCGGCAGGGTGGTCTTGAGCAGGAACGACCAAATGAAAAAAGTCCGCCAGCCTGTAAGGCTATGCTCGCCGTTGAGAAAGGCGCTGCGACTTTTCGTAGAAAAGAGCACGTAGTCGAAGCCGTAGAGAAAGGCTTCCGGGAGCGCGTGGAGTTGCGCGAGGGCTCGCGTCGCTTCGCCGAGCAGACCGGTTTTTCCGATGAAGTCTGACCAAGGTTTTATAAAGTGGTCGGCGGGAGGTAACGAGGGGTTACCGGCGGCGAAGCGGAAACCGTAGAAGGCCCAGATCACCAGCGCCACGATGGCGGCGTGGCCGACGGCCGAGAGCGCGGCCACACCGAACTTTCCGAGCGGCGTCGTCAACCGCCACCGGCCCACTTGCCAAGGCGCGGGCGCCCACGCCCGCACGGCCGCCATCGCGATCATCATAGGCACCAGAAGGACGGCGGAGTATTTGGCCACAAACGCCAGTCCCAAGACGAGGGCAGACAGCCACCAGATAACCGCCCGGCCATCATGGAGGTGCCGCCACCACGCTGCCGTCGCGGCGAGAAAGAAGAAAACCATGCACCCATCGCTCGTCGCGAGTGCCCCGTGTGCAAGAAAATCGGGGCTGAAGACAAAGAAGGTAAGTGAGACCAGCGCGCCCGTCGGCCCGAAGAACCGCCATGACCATAGCAAGACCAGCACGCCCGTGCCGACGCTGAACAGCGCGGTCATCGCTCGGCCCGCCATCAAGCGGGGGAAGTGATCCGCGCCCGACTCGTAGAAGAACTGATGACCGACGATCCAAACGTCACTCGTTCGCCAATACTCGTTGCCATTCAGGTTGGGGAAGGGGGCTCCGGTTAACCAACCTGGTAGGGCGGCCCAGCGTTGCGGCAGATTGCCATTTTCTGGGTGCAGGCGGTAATCATGATTCTGCCAGTAGCTGAAACCGGCCGTGAGGTGGGCCAATTCATCCGTGCTCGTGCTCGCCGCCCGCTTGCCCGCGACCGCTAGCGTAAAGTGCAGCAAGAGGAGAGCGACCGCGGCGAGGATGACCCTAAGTGGCGGTCGGGGCGGCCACGTTCCATGCGCGGGGCGAGCGGCGTTGGATTCGGGAGTGGTCATCGAGCTGAGCTTGGCCGACTCTCGCTGGTAAAACAACCCTCTCCTTCGAACCCATTCTCCGTCGCGAGTTGAACGAGTCTGCTCTCAGCTCGCCAAGGAGTCCGTCGGACTTAGCCGCTTGAAGGCGTTCATGGCTCACTATTCGACTTTTTATGAACGCAAACTCCCCAAGAATTCATGCCAGCGGCCTTGATTTCCTAAGTCCGACAGGCTTCCAGCCACGCTCGGAGTCATCCTCCGCGAGCCGTTTCGGTTCGTGGCAGCTCCCCTGGGAAAATTCGGATGGGCCGCGCGCGTGATCGTGGTGTGGTGCTTTCGACGAGCAGAAAAAATTCACGGTCGCGGTCGGCGCTGACCGCCCCGCCGGTGCTACCGCCGCCGTCATCGTGGGGACGGCTTTTTTGACAGGTTTTGAGACCGGCGAACCCAGTTTAAAGAGAAAGGGGATAAGGCCAGAGCGAGGAATCGCCCAGGTGGAGCCAACCGATGGCGGCGCTCCAAATTTTGGGCGCGGCGATTTCTGCGGGCGCGGCGATTTGTCCTTGGCTCGTTGGGAAGACCCCCGCACGTTTCCGCACGATCGGATGGATGCCGCTGAATACGCTAATATCTCCTCACTGGAAGCTGAGCACTGGTATTACTCCGGCAAGCGGCGGTTCGTTCGTGAGTGGATCCAGAAGGTGCGTCCGCCGGGCCTCGAAGACGTTTTGCTTGATTGTGGGGCGGGGACCGGTCGCTTTGCGGAGGAGATGTCCGCGCAGTGTCGCGTGTTCGTGCTCGACGACCACGAAGAGGCGTTGAAACTTTTGCATCAGCGGTTCCGGCCCGAGCAGATTTTTAGCTTGGCGGGTGATCGGGTACCTTTGCCGGATGGATCGCTCGAGTACGTGACGGCCCTCGACGTGCTTGAGCATGTGCCGGATGATCGCGCAGTGGTGAGCGGCTTCCATCGCCTGCTTAAGCCAGGGGGCATTGCGGTGGTGACGGTGCCGGCCAGTCGGGCCTTGTGGAGCGATTGGGACGTCGCGTTGCATCATTTTCGGCGGTATGATCGGGCAGAGTTGCGGGCGCTGTTTCCCACGAGTGAATGGGAGGTGCTGCACGTTAACTATACGAATGTGCTCGCTTTTCCAGTGGTGTGGGCGGTCAGGAAGTGGCGCGTCTGGCGTCGGTCAGTCGGTATGCGGCCGAGTGGGCGCCAGCGCAGCGAGGATCGTGTGCCCGCTCGAGCCCTCAATACGTTGTTGCGGGCTCAGTTGGTTCGTTTGGCGCATTGGCGGGTGCCGTTTCCTTTTGGCGTTGGTTTGATCTTAGTGGCGCGACGCCGCGCTTAGTCTCGGGAAATTACGGCGAGGCCGATCTCCTGACCTTGCGAATCGCGGAGCACAACGGTGGCGCCCGGTCTGACCGAGGCCAAGCTCTCGCGGTGGTAGTAAACGCCCAGAATGCTCGGTCCAGTGAGCGGGTCAGACCAAGCGAGGGGTCGCGCTGGGCCGATCGGTTCGCCGCGGGCGTTGACCGGCGTGATTTCAAGGCGAGCGTTGCGGTGGTCGAGGATGACAGGTTGACTGGTCGGGAGGGAGGATAGCTCGATACTCGCGAGCGCGCTGCCTGGGCTGGGCACCAGCGTGAATTTGAGGAGGGTACTTTCCGTGCCAGCGGAGACCGTGGCGGTCGGCGAGAGGGTAAATACTTCTGCGACTAAAAAGGGAGTGATGCGCCGGCCGCGGTGAACGTAAAAGGCGAGGGGCCCGATCTTGATGGCGGGTTCGAAGTTTTGCGTAATATAATCGAAAAGCGGGCCCTTCGCCGCCAATTTTCGGTCGATGAGCCACTGGAGGTGCTCGGGGGAGACAATGATGCCAGCGCGAGGATGGGTCTCGAGTTCGCGGATGATCGCTTGTTGTCGCTCCGCATTGAGCAGGGAAAACCAGTGAGTCACATTAGCTGGGGTGGGCGTGGGCCGCCCAGTCCAGAGATTAAAACTGAACATCCCCGGCAGCGAAAATAGCAGGTCTGCATGGACCGCCGCGTTCTGCGCCATCACCCGCAAGACCGCGGCGGAGTCGTCGGGTAGGCGTATCCGCTCCGCGCCGGGCAGGCCGATCGCCTGGCCCGCGGGGTAGCGGCTGGCCACCTGCACGAAATGAACGCCTACCCAAATGGCGAAGCAGGCGAGGCCAAGATTCGCGCCGCGGCAGAGGATCCGCGGCGCGAGCCACGCGGGGCGGTGGTGCTGGGCGAGCCAGGCTCCGGCTTCTCCCGCGCCGATGGCGGCGAGCGGGATCACGAGGACCGTGCCCCAGGCGATCTGGCTCCCAGGCACGGGAAAGACGTGCAGGCTTTGCCCGAGAAAGAGGAGTGCTAACCACGCGCGGCCGGCGGTGCGGTCCGCGTCCTCGCCTGCTAAAGGCCAAACGAATAGCCACAGGCAGGGGAGCGCCAGAGCAAAGGCGTGATACTCCGGGCGGATGTCGGGGTAGCGGGCGAGATTCAGCGCCAGTACGCCGCTGAGCAGTATTCGGAGCGTAGCGATGACCACGTCGACCCCGGCGAGGCCGCGCCGGCGGAGATACCACGCGCCCGCGGCGATCGCAAGTGAAGTTCCCGCCAGCACGCGGCTGCCGGCGGGCCACGCGAATTCAAAATTGAAACTGAGGGCGTGGCGCAAGGGGGCCCGCACCACGCCTTCGATGAGATCCCCGAGCGTTGTATTGTGAATCAGGATACCCATGATCACCAAAGCGGTGACGGTCCCGGCCGTGAGTAAGGCGGCGATCAGGCTGTGGGGACCGGCCGCCGCGTTCCCGCGCCGGGCCGCGTCGGGGCCGAGCGCGCCGACCAGCGCGAGGATGGCGCATCCGAAAACCAGCGCGAAATCTTGCACCCAAGCGGTCCCCAGCAAGGGCCGCATCAGCGCGAGCGGTAAAGCGATCCCGCCGCTCGCGACCGCAAGAGAGCCCCATCGACGCACGTGCTCGCGGCGGTTAAACAACACCCACCAAGCCGAGGCGGAAAAGGCGGCAAAGATCCCGACGTTGATTTTAGTGAGCAGTAAAAGGGTCGTTCCAGCTGCGACCGAGATGGCCCAACCCAGCTCCGGCCCGCGTTGAATCCAGCGATAGCCGAAATAGGCGAGAAGCGCCGTGATGAAAACGACGAGCCCACCGGGGTGGGATGGTTCGCTGGACATGACCCAGAGATAAACAAAAACGGCCGTGAGCACCGCGAGGCGTAGCAGCAGATGGCGGGTGATGCCGCCAACGAGCTGCGCGCAAAACCAAGCGGTGCCCGCCCAAGCGCCCAGCGTAATCAGACGGCCAACCTGATGAGTCAGAGTGACGCCGAGGCTTTGCAGCCCGTCATAAAATACAAAGGGAAACGGGCCATATTGCGTATAGACGTCGCGATAGAGGCCGCCGTTTTTATGAAAGTTCTGCAACGAGAGTAGGACGTAGCCTTCGTCGTCGTAGAACATGAACGTGCTGAACATCGCCATTGCCGCCGCGACGGTGAGTACCGCCGTCGCCAGCGCGAGAATGAATCCTTCCCGCCGCTCGCTCCGAGCGGTCGCCGGCACCGCCGTCACAGGGGCGCCGCCGGGCCGAGCCCGCGGGAATTTTGCTTCACAATGTAATTGGGGCGCCGCTTCACTTCCTCATAAACGCGGCCTAGATATTCCCCAAGCACGCCAATGCCGATCAATTGGACGCCGCCGAGAAACAGCACGAGCGTGACGAGCGTGGTGTAGCCGGTGGGAGCGGTCTCGATATTCAGGATGCGGCGGATGGCGTAAAAAATGGCGGCGGCAAAGCCGGCTAGCGCGATGCCCAAGCCTGCATAACTCAGGGCGCGCAGGGGCAAATGGGAGAAGCTAAAGACGCCATCAAGCGCGTAGCTCATGAGCCGGCGAAAATTTTGCTGCGGCTGGCCCGCGGCTCGGGCTTGGCGGTCGTAAAGGACATCGGCGGTCGCAAACCCGATCCACGCCCGCAGGCCGGGAAAGAAGCGGTGGCGCTCAGGGAGGGCGTTGTACGTCTGCAGCGCTTCGTGGCCGAGGAGCCCGAAGGTTCCAGTATTCGGCTCGATCGGGTAGTCGGTCAGCTTGCCAAAGAAGCGGTGAAAAAGATCAAACCCGAAGCGTCGCAGTCCGGTTTCGCTGCGCGATCGACGCACCGCCCGAACCACTTCCGCGCCGCCTTGCCAAGCCGACACGAGAGCGCTAATCGCCTCGGGCGGATCTTGCAGGTCGGCGTCCATCGTCACGACCGCACAGCTGTCCGCCGCTTGGGCGAGCCCAGCACTGAGCGCGGCCTGAAAGCCGAAATTACGCGAGAGCTCCACCAGCTCAAAACGGGGATCGCGGGCCGCGTGCGCTCGAATAATGCTACCGGACTCGTCGCGACTCCCATCGTCAATCAGCACCGCTCGCCAGGTCGACTCGGGATGAGACTCGAAGAGGGCGGTGAGGCGGGCGAGTAATTCGGGCAGGACCGCCTCCTCGTTAAACACCGGGATGACGATGCTGATGAGAGGAGAGCGCATGCGTTGATAAAAGAGGCGGCTCGGGGCGTTCAGGCAATCGTGTTTCTCGGCGCGGGCGCTGTTGCCGGCGCAACGGGAGACGCCGCTGTTGGGGTGCGCGTTGGCAGAGATGCGCGATAAAGAGCGAGGAGCAGGAGCGCGCCCAATGTCGCGAGAATCAGCGTTTCGTGAGAGGAAAAACGATCACCGAGAAACTCCAGTTTGAACCACCGCTTAGCGTTAAGATTAATCTGAGAGATCTGGGTGTAGCTGGCCATCGTCTCTGGCAGGGAGCGGCCCGGCGTCAGCCATTGATCGAGTAAGAAACTTTGAATCCCGAACGAGAGCGCGATGCCGACGATGCCATCCACTAGGGCCCCGATGATCAGTAGCCGACGCCAGCGCCCGGGAAGAATAACCCACTCCGCCGCGAGGAGACCTAGGCCGGTGAGAACGAGAGGTTGCAGGCAAATGTGTGCCAGGCCCCACGGGGCGCGGGCGCCGTGCACAGCAACGCCGAGCAGGATCGTACCGCTGATGACGGCCAACCAGCCGAGGCGCACCCAGGGAACCGTCGCCCGCGCGCGACGATAGAGAATGACAAGCAAAACAAGCCAAGCGACGCTGCCGACCGCCCCTATTAGATTCACTTGATAAAGGAAAAAAAACCAGTCGCGCCACCAGCCCCAAGGGCTAGTCTGGTGAATATCGGCAGCGGCAGCGCTGCGAAGAAAGTGAGGCACCAGGGTATCGCGGACGTTAAGAGCGATCGTGGCGAGTTGGGACGAGACGTCGGGAGCGAGGTCGGTCACGCTCGTATTCGTCAGGAACGTACCGTGGCCACCATACTTATTGACGGACCAGCCGAACCACGTGGCGAGCAGGGCAACCCCGACCGAAGCCGCGAGGGCAGTCTCCCGCCACCACGCCATTTCTTGGTAGCGCGCTCGGCCCCCATAAATCCAAGCGAGGGCGAAGACGGCGGCATACGGGCCGGCCGAGTAGTGCGTGAGCAACGCCGCCGCGAGCACGGCGGCAGCCAGTACGCTGGCGGATCGGACCCGAGCGTGATCCGCTGCCAAAAAATAATGAATGGCTGCAAGAGTGAAAAATGCGGCGGGCAATTTGGTCCACGCGAAGGTCGTATTTTGCACCCAAAGGGGATTCAGCATGAAAAATACGCCGAGGAGCGCCGTCCGTTGCCCGGTCGGACCTTCTGAAGAATGAGCAGCGCGCCACGGCGGCCGCTGCATGAGAACCGCGGCCGGCAGAAAAGCGAGGCTGCCGAGAAACGTCAGCGCAAGTTGATAGTGGGCAAAGTCAGTGACGGTGAGCGTAATGAAGGCCCCGATCACGATATTTGCGAAGGGTGGGCGTGAGGTGAGCGGATCGAAGCCGTTAAAGAGGATGTCGGGAGCTCCTTGCTCGAGAAAAAACTGGGTGCGCTGCCAGTGGCCGAACCAATCTCCCACCCAGTTGCCTCCAGAGTAATTGACGACGAGGCTGAGCCAGCCGACGGACCACGCTGTGACGATGAGCTGGGTGTTGAGAAGATCGCGCAAAGGCGCCTCGCGCCAAGCTTCGAGCAGAGCGGATCGGCGACCGATTAAACCCGCGGAGGCGAGCGCTGGAAGAATCCAAAGTATGGATACGGGAAGCGCTAGGGTGTAAACGAGCCAACCGCTGAGAAATACGCCGATCAATGAGAGGGCGACTCCAGCCAGTAGTTTTTCCGTGGCCGGTACGGCCAGTCGGGCGGCGATGGGCCAGCCCAATCCGAGGCTGAGAAGTCCGTAGACGCAGCAGCTGGCGAAAAGCGAGGAGGTCATAAAGAAGACAATTATCAGCGCGGAGGGAGCGGGCGAGACGTGCGTGGACTCGATCGGCCCTCGTCATCAGGCTGGCGCTGAAAGGGGTTGCGTCATGGACCCGCGGGCGATCGGGCCGGTTCCCCCGCCGGTCGTCGTCAGTCCCGACGCTCCCGCTGAATTTGGCACCAGCGCGGCCCCTCAGAACCTCACTTGTCGACGGTCGGCAGGGTGGCTGACCCGGACAGCGGTCGTCGATCAGCCCGACTAGTCGTGAGCCGCCGACGACAGCCTTCTTGAGGAAAATTTACGATAAAAAGTTATATTTTAAAATCGCCCACAGCGCCCGAAAGCCATCGCGCCAGCCGATTTTTTTCCCCTCCGCGTAGGTGCGGCCGTAGTAGCTGATACCGACTTCGTAAATAACCACGTTGGCCTTGGCGATTTTGGCGGTGATCTCGGGTTCAAAGCCAAAGCGGTTTTCCTCGATGGTGATTTTCTGAATCACCTCGCGGCGGAAAAGTTTGTAACACGTTTCCATGTCCGTGAGGTTAAGGTTGGTCGCCATGTTCGAGAGCAGCGTCAGGACCTTGTTGCCAACCATGTGCCAGAAATAGACGACGCGGTGCGCATCGCCTCCAGCGAAGCGTGAGCCGAAGACGACGTCCGCTTTCCCATCGAGCAGCGGTTTCAGCAGGCGTGGGTATTCGTTGGGATCATATTCGAGGTCGGCATCCTGTATAATAATCGCGTCGCCGGTGGCGGCGGCGATACCCGTGCGGAGGGCCGCCCCCTTACCTTGGTTGACCTCATGATATATGATTTTATCGACGAGCGGCGCGATTTGCGTCCGGAGCAGGTCGCGGGTACCGTCACGAGAGCAGTCGTCCACGATGATGATCTCTTTATGGTCCACCGGGGCCGAGCGCACGCGGTCGACGATCAGCCGGATCGTTTTCGCTTCATTGTAGCAGGGTATGACGATGGAGAGTTTCATGCGCGCTGCAAAAAAATGGGTGAGGGTTTCCGCTGGGGGAAGCCTTTTCGGTCAAGGACTGCCGTCTGGGCGCGGGCCGATTTCCTCGTCTTCGAGCGAGTGTCGTCGCTCCGGTCTTGGTCAGCGCTTTCGACGCTCCAATGAACGCCGGCAGCGGGCGAGCTCTTGGCGGCGAGTGACCGAGCCGAGTTCGAGCGAACAGACAAAAAGCGGGTCGCTCCACTGACCGCGCTAGATTTCTTGTTGGTCATGTCGTTGCTAACCGCGAGGACCTTAACCCGGATATTTCACACCCAACTTGACCCAATGCATTTCACCGCGAGCACGGCGCCCAGCCCACAGAAGTCACAGAGCGGACAAGGTGTTTGGCTCCGTGACCTCGGTTGGGACCTCGGTGCGCTCTGTGGGAAAAAAATTCTCAGAAAAGTGTGATTGATGCGGGTTAGGAGCGTGAGAGAACCAGCGGATGAACAGGTTAACGGATTGTGCTGCGCCGGGCCATTTCCTGAAAGCGGCGGGCGTTTTCTAAAATGATGACGGTGGCGATCCCGTCATCCCTGGGCCAGGCGTTCTGCAAAAATAAAATCATTTTTCCCCCGACCTCCGCTTGGTGCCCCGTTTTTGCGGCGCAAAAGCGATGGGGAAGTTAAGGACGACAATTATTTCGGTATGAAAACTTCCCCAACCAAGCTAAGGCAGGCGGGAGCAATCGTGTAGCTTCGGCAAGAGTGCGTAACTCGGCGACTGATTCCTGCTACGCTGGTGGCGATGACAACGACCACCACGATGACAGCGGTCCACCATTCCGAGCCGGCGGGTCTGCAATCGCTCGCCCGGCGTTTCATGACTTGGCGATGCA
>CAMDOF010000093.1 GCA_945903465.1 Opitutus sp. GAS368 | reverse complement strand
AATCGCGACGACCTCGCTCCGCTGCTGCCGTGCAACTGGACGCCGACGACGAGCCTGACTGCCTTCCCATCGTCGGCGTAGCCCACGATCAGATTGGTCACTACGGTCAGAGTGCATCTCTCATAGTGGTGACCATTACGACCCGACCTACGGTCCATCGTAAACCCCCTTCAGGTGGATCCCAACCGGTCGCTTACGCTCATCCCAGCTCGGCGACGACAATTTTCAGAGGTAATCGCCACCCGCTCTCCTCAAAAACTTTTCTGAGTGTGAAATATCCGGGCCAAGCGGAGCGGGATCGGACAGTCACGGCCTTTCCGTCCGCCTGCCCGGCGTGGGTCGGTTGCTTCATTTCGCCAACGCGGTCCACGCGCTGACGTCGTCGGTCGCCTGGCGGACCTGGCCGGGGGCGGGCTGGCGCGGACCGGGCAGGTAAAGTACTGGCGTGATCCGGGGCTGGAGCGCGCGATCGAATTCCCGGGAGGCTGCGAGCAGACTGGCCACGATCTCGGGATGGGTGTCGGCGACGTCACTTTGTTCGCCCACGTCGGCAGACAGATCGTAGAGGGTCGGCTTGGGCCAGAGCCGGTGCTGCCGTTCAAATAATCCGTCTTGGTGCTCGAACCAGAGGCTCGGGACCCGAAGCGTCGGCAGCCGGTCGATGGGCAGGACCAATTTCCAGCGGCCGGCGCGCACGGCCTGAGGCTGCACGCCAAAATAGTGAAAGAACGGGTGCGTGGCCGCCGTGGGTTTTCCGCGGAGCACCGGGGAGATGTCGGTGCCGTCCAGAATCACTCCCGAGGGGAGCGCGGCCTTTGCCAGTTGCGCAAATGTGGGAAAGAAATCCAGCGTCGAGGCGGGGGTCGAATCCGTCCGCCCGGCGGGGATGGTGCCCGGCCACCAGGCGACGCACGGCACGCGAATGCCGCCTTCGAAGGTCGACCCCTTGCCGGCGCGCAGCGGGGCGTTGCTGCCGCCCAACGAGCGCCCGGGAAACCGGCCTTTGGGATTCGGCCGCGTGGTGCGCATGTTGGCCCCGTTGTCTGATGTGAAGATCACCAGGGTGTTTCCGCTGAGACCGAGTTCGCCCAGCACGTCCAGGATCTTGCCCGTGCTCCAGTCGAGTTCCTCAATCGTGTCGCCGTAGAGGCCGTCCTTCGATTTGCCCGCGAACGCCGGGGAGGCGTGTTGTGGAATGTGGGGCATCGTCTGCGCAAGGTAGAGGAAGAACGGCCGCTCTCGGTTCCGCCGGATGAAATCGATCGCCCGCTGGGTGTAGCGCTGGGTGAGCGTGGCCTGATCGACCGGTGACTCCACGACCCGGTCGCCCTCGCGCAGCTGCAACGGTTCGAACATGCTCAGCTGGCGGAATTCCGTGCCGGGGGTCCATTCCTCGACGTCGTTGGTGTGCAGCAGGCCGAAGTACTCGTCGAACCCCTGCTGCTGCGGCCGCATTTCCCGATGCCATCCGAGGTGCCACTTGCCGACGCAGGCGGTCGCGTACCCGGCGGGTTTCAACAGTTCGGCGAGCGTGACCTCGCCCGGCGGCAATCCGGTGTGCTCTGAGGGAAATAGGACGTAGGGCACGCCGCAACGGACGGGCAGCCGGCCGGTGAGCAGCGCGGCGCGCGACGGACTGCAAAACGGCGCCGCCACGTAGAAGTCTGTGAAACGCACCCCTTCCCGGGCCATGCGGTCGAGTCGGGGCGTGGAGATCGTCTTTGAACCGTAGCAGCCCAGATCACCCCAGCCGAGATCGTCGGCGAGGATGACGATGAGGTTGGGCGAGCGGGTTTCAGACTTCGCCGGTTGGGCCCGGATGAGTGCAGCGGGCAGGAGGCAGAGCAGGGCGAAAATCAGGGAGAGATGGCGCATGAGAAGGCGTGGTCGGGGTTCAGTTAAGGCGAAGACGGCGCCGCCGCGCCCGCATCGTGGGACATTACATCGTGGTCTCTTGAGATTTGGACGGAAGGGCCGGTGCTTGTCGCCGAGCCGCGGCCTGCCCGACAAGCGGCAGCCCTCCAAAGTCCAGAACCCAACAGACGTTGGTATCCCATGGTCTGCAATCAAAACGAACCCTTGAGGCCGATGGTCCAGAGGGCGCCGTAGAGCGTGCGTTGACGGAACTGCGCGACTTCGGGCGTGTTCGGGCCGGATATCTCCAGATCAACCGGGGAGTCGCCGACGTTGGTGAGACTCGCGAACGCGGTGAGGTGGCGCGAGAGGTGGTATTCGCCGCTCACGTCGACCATCAGGCGTTGGGAACCCCAGTTGTAGGTGCTGGCCTCGAGGCTGCGTCCGGTGGCGACGAGGGCGCGGCGCTGCCGGCCCTGATAGTTCCAGCGGGTGCGCAGGGTGTAGGCGGGGCGGGTCAGGCTGACACCCCAGTTGCCGGTGCGGGGAATAAAGCCGGCGAAATTCGCCGCGGCGTCGCCCTGCGTGCGGAGCGCGCTGCCGTTGGCGAAAATTTGCACGCCCCGCGCCCAGCTCGGCAGAAACGTGAGGGCCTGTTTGTAGTTCACGTCGATGCCCGACATGCGCACGGTCGACGGCAGGTTGTACTGGGTCGCGACATCGTAGGCGCCGTAGACGACCGGATCGAGTCCGTAGAGTCCGAGGAATTCCGCACTGGGGGTGAAGACGGTGTTGCCAAAAAAATTCTCGATGTCGCGCCGGAAAGCGCTGACGGAGACGAGACCGACGCGTTCGAAGTAATATTCGAGCGACACCTTCGTCGTTTTCGCGGACCAGGCCTTGATGCCGGCGTTGTTGACGGAGATGCGGTTGGCCGGCCCGGACACCTGGTCCGTATCCGGCAAGGTGAGACTGCCGGCGTACTGGTTGAAGTTGGGCCGGCCGACCGAGTGGTAATAGCCGGCGCGCGCGATGAGATTTCCGCGGATGTTGTAGCTGGCGTTGAGGCTTGGGAACCAGCGCAGGTATTCCTTCTCCGTGTGGAGGCCGCGGTCGACGTTGGTGAGCTTCGCAGCGTCGAGCGCGTTGGTCGTAATCGGCAGCGGGCGGCCGTTCGCACCGAGGATGAAGCGGCCGGAGGCGTTGCGCTGATAGTTGAGGGTCGGATCGATGAGCTGGCCCTGGCCCTTGACGGCGGTCTGTTCGGCGCGGCTGCCGCCGACCAGCTTGAGCTGACCGTTGAGAAACTGCGCGTCGCCCCGCACGTAGCCGGAAGCGATGAGTTCCTCGGAGTATTTTGACGGTGCCACCGCGGTGGTGTACGTGGCGGTCGGATTCGTGGTGAAATAGCCGGGCTGCGCGCGGTAGAGCGCATACAGTTTCTCACTGCTGATCCGCTGCGTTCGGGGAAATCCATACGGCGTGTCGCGCTTCGAAAACGCCTCGTCGTACACGACGGCCGCGTTGTCGTCGGCGGTGCCGGCGGTGCCGTTGGCGCCGACAAACGTGAACGAGGGCGTGAACTGGCGGGTGTCCTTGAGCGCCTGGCGGAGGTCGATGCCAGCCTTGAGCGTGAGTGGAATCTGCGTATTGAGATCGCGGCGGAGGCTGGCGAAGGCGTTGCGCTGCAGATCGGTCGTGTCGAGTAGGCTGCTGCCCGCGGTGTCGAGCGTGTAACTGGAGATCGCATACGGATCGACTGGCTGGCCGGTGACGCCGTCGGTGACGGTGATCTTGCCGGGACGGAGGTAAAAGATATCGTCAAACGAGACGGTGACGCCGGTGCGCCGGGCTTGCGCGGTGTTGAAGTAGCCCTCGGCCAGATCGGTGCGGTGCCGGATCGAACGCGAGAAGCCGAGGCCCGCCTCCGCCTTCCAGACGGGGCCGTCGTGCCAGTAGGAGAGCGACGGCATGTGCAACGTGTCGTTCAGCGTGTCGGCGGAATTGTTGAGCCGGACCTCGCCAGCGCCGGCGAAGCCGTGGGTGGAGGTGAGGGAGAAATTTCCCGGGAGGGCGCGGTTGACAAGAAACGTCTGGAGCCGGATGTCCTGTTCCGAGCGGGTGAGGCCCCACTGGTACGAGAACGACAGCCGGTCGTTGCGCGAGAGCTTGTAGTCGACGGTGAGCCCGGCGGTGTTGCGCTCCTGCAGCGCCGCGGTGTCGCGCACGGCGTAGTCGCTCAAGTAGGGCTTTTCCGGGGTGGTGTCGGGGAGCGCGCCGCCGTTGGTCGCGGCACCGGCGCCACGCCAGGTCATCTGCGAAAAATCCTGCGGGGCGTAGACGCGCAGCGTGCTGCCTGAAACGGTGAAACCGAAGCGCGAGTTCACCGGCACGACGGCGGCGAAATCGATCGTCGGGTTGATCTTCCGTGAGACGCGGCTCGTCGGGCCGGGCGTCGCCCGCGGCGTGCGTTCGTCGTCCCGCATCATCAGCGCGGCGGATACGTTGACGACGGGCCGCGCCCGCTCGAACGCGCTGCGGGGCACGAGATTCACCGAGCCGGCGAGGGCCGATCCGGAAGTCTCGGGTGTGGGTGTGTAGGTCACCTCCACGCGGGCGGTGTTGTTGATCGAGATCTGGTTCACGCCCACCGCGCGGCCGGTGCCGCTGGCGGCGTTGGCCAGGGTGAAGCCGCCGATCGTGACCGGCACGTTGTCGGGGGGGACGCCGTTGATGCCGATGGTGTAGGCCGCACCGAGGCCGCCGAGCCCGATGGTGATGCCGGGAACGGACTTCAGCACCTCGCCGACGTTGCCGATCGCCACGGCGCCGAACTCATCCGCCGCGACGACGTTCATGGCGTTGGGCGCGAAGCGCTGGGTATTGATCGCGATGGCGGCGCCGTCCATCTCGCGCGAAGTTCTGACGACGAATGTGTCCAATTTCACCGTGCCGGGATCGCCCGAGGCCGTGCCGAAGGCGACGAGCGCGAAATCCTGGGTCGCCACGGTTTCGGCCGAGACGGCTACAGCGCGGGTCAGGGGCCCGGTGCCAGTGCGGAACGCCTTCACCTGAGCGATGCCGGCGGGCACGTGGGTGAGACGGTACTGGCCGGTGGCGTCGGTAAACGTCTCAAGCGCCGTACCCTCGACGGTGATACGGACGAGCTCGAGGAACTCGCTGGTGGCGGGATTGGAGACGCGGCCCTCAATCGTGCCGGTCGGGGCGGATTGGGCGAGGGCGGCGAAAACCGAGGTGAGTAATCCGAACGCGAGAAGGGAGATGCGAGGAAACAGCGGGAATTTCATGAGGTTGCCTAGTGCGGCTGCGAGCGTGAGCGAGTGGCGTCCGGGTGGTCCGCTCGCTCACGCTCGCAGCTACGATTTGCGGGGAGGTATGCTGAAAACGTCTCCTTGATTCCAAACGTCCCCAGCGAACCATCATCGATCCGCTGGCGAAACTGGGCCTGGGTGGGCGTGCTCGGACCATAGATTTCCAAGTCCGACGGAGCGTCCCAAGGTTGTTAAGGTTGGCGAAGAGGGCGAAGCGCTTGTAAAAATAGTATTCGCCGATCACGTCCAGCATGAGCCGTTGCGAGCCCGATGTGTGGGTGCCTGGTTCGATGCCGGCTGCTAAGAAACTGGATCCGAGAGGGGAGGGTTTCAAGGGCAGGGGCAGGAAGGGATTTGGATAAGTTAGGTTCGTCTTCGAACGTTAAAGGCTCCGCGATAGTATCGGATAATCCTCGTTGTCCGAGATGATTCCCAAAGTAAATGGCCATAAAAAGGCCCCAAAAAACCCGGAGGGTGATTGAAGCTCTCGAGGCCGCTAGAGCGGCGCGGAAATCTCAAATTCGCGAGGATTTTTAAAAGGAAGGACGGGGGAGAGCGGGCACGCTCGAGTTCGTGAACCTTCCCGTCCATCCCGATCTTCCTGTTCGCCATCTGCCGTTTTCGATTTGGTTGCGGCTGCGGCGCGCCAGGACCTTTGCGACCGTGGTGTGAGGCGCTCAATTTGAAAATCCAGTTTCCTTTCTGCGCGCCGCCGGACTACGCTGCTCGTTCTCTGCAACCCTCACCGCACCAGGAGACCGCACCCATGAAACGAATTCTACCCGTCGCCAGCCTCGCGTTGTCGCTCATTTTTCAGGGAGTCGTCGCGCAGACGCCCGCCGCCGCGCCGGCTTCGGTGGCCGGGGCGCGCGGTGGTGGTCAGCCCAAAAAAGCACCCACGCCGCCACCCATCACGGCCAAGCGGGCGGAGCTCGAAAAGATCAAGGAAAGGACGACGCAAATCGAAGCGCTGGTGAAGGACTTGAAGGCGAAGCGCGCCAGTCCGGAGCTGGTGGCTGACGTTGAAGTCTACGCGCACGCCGGGCGGATGCTCATGGAGTGTCCTGACATGTTCACCAATCAGGGTGCGATCGATCGCGCGTTCACCACGCTCGATCAAGGCATCGAGCGCGGAAAGCAGCTTCAGGCCAATCGGCCGCAGTGGAATCAGGGCCGGCGGCAGATTCACGCCTACGTTTCCGAAATCGACGGTGCGGTTCTTCCGTATGGGGTGGCGCTGCCCGAAAATTACGATGCGAGCAAACCGACCCGGCTCTACGTCACGCTGCATGGGCGCGCGAATACGCAGACGGAAACGGAATTCATCACCAGCTTTCTCAACCGCAAGGCGAGCAATCCTCCCGTCGCCGATCAGGGGCAGATCGGTCTGGATTGCTTCGGCCGCATCAATGGCGCCGGCTGGCATTGGGCCGGCGAGCGGGACGTCTTCGAGTCCATCGCCGCCGTGAAAAAGCGGTTCAACATCGACGACAAACGCATCGTCATCCGCGGATTTTCGCAGGGTGGTGAAGGCTCCTGGCACATTTCGCTGCATCATCCGGATCGCTTCGTCGCGGCTGAAATTGGCGCCGGCACTGTTTCGCACACCGCCGAGCAGCGGCCCGAACTCCTGCCCTTTCAACGTTCGACCCTGCGCATCTGGGAGAATATTTCCGAGTGGGCGCTCAATATCCACAATCTCCCGCTCGCCGGCCACGACGGCGAAAACGATCCCGGCCAGCTCGAGTCCTCCTTGCGCGCCCGGGCGCAGCTCGAGAAGGAGGGCTACCCTTCCGTCGGTGAGCCGGATTATCTCCGCTCCCAAGGCGTGCCAGGCCTTTGGATGGTATCCAAGGAGACAGGACACGGCACCAGCCCGTTGGTGCGTCAGCGGCTCGACGCGTTTCTCAAGGAGCACGTCGACCAGGGCCAGAGCTCGCCGGAGCGCATCCGCTTTGTGACGTACACGACCCGCTACAACCGCAGCTACTGGGTGACGGTCGACCGGCTGGGGAAGCACTACGAACGTGCGGAGGTGGACGCGCAACGCGCGGGTGGCGGCGCCTCCTACGCAATCAAGACCAACAACGTCACCCGCCTGGCGCTGCGCGAGACTGCGAGCGCGCGTGAAATCAAGATCGACGGCCAGACGCTGAAAGTGAAGTCCGCTCCTGAAATCACCCTGGAGAGAAACGGTTCCGCGTGGCAGATGGTCAATAACGGCCCCGCGTCCGGCCTGCACAAGATGCACGCGCTGCAAGGGCCCATCGACGATGCGTTTCTCGATCCGTTCCTCCTCGTCCGTCCCACCGGTACGCCCTGGAACGATGCGGTCAATCAGCAGGCGCTACGCACGCTGGCCCGCTTTGATCGCATGTGGGGGCGATTTTTCCGGGGCCACCCGTTCGTGAAGGACGACCGGGACGTGACGGAGGCGGATTTCGCCAAGTACCACATCGTGCTCTTCGGCGATCCCGGCAGCAACTCTTGGATCGCCAAGTTGAACGGCAAGCTGCCGATTACGTGGACCAAGCAGCGCGTCACCCTCGGAGGTCAGACCTTCGCGGCAAGCGAGAATTATCCCGCGATGATTTATCCGAACCCGCTCAACCCGACCAAATACGTCGTGCTCAACACGGGCCTGACGATCAATGATCGCGGGTACAACGGCGACTACGGCACGCCGGAGTGGGGTGATTATGCGGTGGTGAAGGTCCACGCCGGCGCGGAGGTTCCCGACCTGGTCACCGGCGGCCTCTTCGACGAGAACTGGCAGTTGGGGGATGGGGTGATGGGGCGCGCGGTAGGCGGAGCTAAATAACCCAATCGGGTAGGGCCGCCGCTCTCAAGCGCGCCCTTGATCTCTCAAACGCGCCCTTGATTCTCACCGTCCCGGGCGCACTCATTTCACCCGAATATTTCCGCGTCGTTGATGATGCCGATGCTGAGGCATGCCAGGGAGTCGCGGTTGAGCGGCCGGCTTGACGCCATCATTTCCCGCTCGTCGAGCAGCTTGAGCACCGTGAGATCATCCGCCACGAGCGAGTGGCCGCGCTCGATCAACGGGATGACGCCTGCGCTTTTGCCGACGCCGGAATCGCCGCGCAGCCTCACGCCCACGTCCTTGATGTCGAGAGTCGTGGCATGCGCGGTGCCCTGCGGCGCGAATTGGTGGTCGATGGCGAGCGTCGCCAGGTTGATCCAGTTTATCGTGATCATGGGCGGGCGGAGGATGGGCGTTTGGTTTTTAAACCGATGCTTACAATCTCATCGTGGTCGTGAACAGGAAGGTTCGCGGTTCGGTCAGACCGTACACGCGTGTCGGCGTCGCGACGCGGTTCGGCTTGCTGTAGTCGCCGTCGGGCTGACGCAGCGAACCCTGCGTGCCACTGTAGGTGGGGCGGCTGGTATCCAGCAGATTCCTAATCACGAGATTGAATGACACTTCCCGTCCGTCGATCGGGCCCCAGCCCTTCATGCGCATGGTGTAGCCGAGCGAGCCTGTCATGATGATCGGCTGCCGGTAGTAGACCGGCGTCGTCTGATCCACCTTCGGATCGTCAATCGCCAGAGCCGGATTGTTGGGGTCGATGATGGTGTCGGCCGATCGGCTCATGATGTAAACGCGACCCGGATCGCGCGCCCCGACGCCGATCCGCAGCCCCTTGAGCCGGCCGGACTGGATCGTGTAGTCGGAAAATAAATTCACGGTCATGCGTTTGTTGCCAGCCACCGGCAGGTCGCCCGTCACCAGCGCGTAGTTGGCCCAGATATTGTTGTAGTCGAGCACGGCATTGGTCCGCTCCGCGGGGACGGCCGGCGTGATCGCGGCATTGGCTACAGCCAGTCCGGGCGCGCCGGCTGGACGCTGGGTCGTGTCGAGCCGGCCGCCCGCCTCTTCAAGCACCTGGCGGTAGAAGTCCAGGTTTTCCTCGATGAAGCCCTTGGTCTGCGGATAGCGGTCGAAGGTGTAGACCTTCGCCGTGCCGAGATTGAACATGACGCGCCAGCCGCGGGCGATCTTTCCGACCACCTCGAGTTCGAAACCGGATGTCTCGGCCGACTGATAGTCGGTGCCAAAGATATCCGGGATGCCGAGGCTGTTGCGGCCATCGGTGCTGGGATCGGTCGCCGTGTTGCGCGCGAGCAGGCTGTTGACCGATGCCGTCACCGGTGAAGCCACGCGCTGGAATTTTTCGCGGTTATAAAAATAGCTCGTGTTGAACGTGAGCCTATCTTGGAAGAGGTGAAAACGCAGACCGCCGTCATAGCCGCGGCCGCGCAACGGCTCGACCAGCTCGTTCCTCAGGTCGAAGGCGTTCGTCGCGGGCGGAATGTAGCTCGTCGCGTAGTTGGCGATGAGCGAGACGTTCCTCGCCACGTGATACGCGAGACCGTAACTGCCGGTGACGTTCGATCCCTCGTTGGCCGGCGGACTGTAGTCGTTACGAAAACGCTCGTTCGTATAAAACGGATTCCGGATCTGCACGCCGTTGTTGGTGACGACACCCGGAGCGTTCTGCCGCGGGCGGGTCGCCGCGGGAATGGATTGGGTTTGAGTGGGCACGCCGGTGGCATTGCGCGGGACGTAGCGCAACCTGGCCCAGTCGCTCGGCGCGGTCGGTTTGTAGATGAGCGTCTGCGGATTCCAGTCCGGCGGCAGATCGCCAAACTCCGGCCGCGCGAAGAGCTGGGACTTGTAGCGGTCGTAGCGCGACACGGCCAATGCGACCAGCTTGCCCCGGAAGAACCGGGCGCTCATCGCCAACACGCCGTTGTCGAACTCCTCCTTGGTGTCGTTCCAGTCCGAGAGCGTCCAGCGGGGAGAGATCCCGAGGTTCGCCGTCGTCGCCGAATTATTGTCGGTCGCAAACGTGCGTTGGACCAGCGCGGCGGGTACGCCGGCATCACCGAACGGACGCGACGGCTGGTTCAAGTACTGCCGGATGTAGATCGGCGTGTTCTGCCACATCCGTGGATCGGGTTCTTGTGCCACGCTGTAACGATGCCAGCGCACGACCGTCGTCCGCGCGTTCGAGGCGAGGTTGAAATTGACGGTGTAGTCGCCCCATTTGTCGAGATCCCGGCGATAGGCGACATTGCCGCGCACGCTCTTGTTGAGATAGCTGCGCTCGGAGTTTGAAACGAAACCGTCACCATAAGGCTGGAGGAAAAAAGGGTTGTTCGCGCCGCTCGGCAGCAGCTGGTTGATGTCGACGCGAATCGTCCGGAAGCCGAGCATGCCCTCGCGATTGGAGTCACCATACACATTGTTGATGTTCCCACCGAGTTCGAAGAACCAGCGCTCGCCGAGTTGATGCGACAGGTTGATGTTCAGGTCGCGCAGGTTCTCGCCATACATGAACGTATCGGGCGCCATCGAGAAATTGCTGGTGTTGCCGATAGGCCGGAACGCCGACCCCCGCACCACCCGCGCGTAAATATCGGCAGGCTCATTCAATTGATAGCGGAGGTTGTGCTGGCCGTCCGGGGCCTGCGTCGCGACCGGAAACGCGCTGCCCTGGTAGCCGAGTCCGTACGGCAGGCCCGTCCCGCGGATAAAGAGCGTGCCGTTCCCGTAGAGCGGAGTGTTGGCCGTGTCATCGGCTTTGCGGGTGAACGCCTCGTTCTGATAATTGATGATCGCGTTCTGGCCGTTGAACGCGTTCCAGACATAATACGCGCCGTTGCGCCGGTTGATGCCCTGACGCTCGCCTTGAAAGGTGAGCACATGCCCCAGGGAATTCGGCGTTCCCGCCGCGGTCTGCGTACCGAGAATCAGATTCGAGACGGGCTCGCGAAACACCGTCACCCCGTCCCAGCCGCTCAGTCCGTCGAAGATGTCCGGGCTCGGTTGGTGCCGCGTCATCCGATCGTACGCGCCTTCAATCCGCAGCTCGGTCTTGGGCGTCAGGAGGTAGGCGACCGCGGCCGTCACGCCCTTGCTCTTTGAAAATCCACGCTGCAGCCACGCTTCGCTGTCGGCCCATAGCAGATTGCCGCGGATCGCAAGTTTGTCGGTGAGCGGACGGTTGACATCCAACGTGGTCCGCAGGTTTGTCCATGAGCCGAAGGATGCGGAAACCGTGTCGATGGTGCGATCGAAACGCGGCCGCTTGGTCTGCGCGCCCAGGCCCCCCGTGAGCGACGAGCCGCCGCCGATGTTAAACAGCGCGGCATTCGGACCGCGACCGAACTCATACCGCTCAAGCGCGTAGCTGTCGTTCAGCCCGCCGGTCAGATAATTGTTGCGCGTCTGTCCGCGGCCGTTGTTTACGCCGCGGGAGTTGAAGTTCAACGGGCCCGTCACGACGTCCTCGGACGGCATCGCGCCCACATTGGGCATCCAGGCGACGGCCTGCTGGACGTCGGTGATGCCGAGAGCTTCGATGAAGTCCTGCGTCATGATTGAGAACGGCGCCGGCACGTCGCGCATGTCCAACGCGAGCCGCGTGGCGGTGCCGGCATTGGACGCCGCGAAGCCGTCGTCCTTATCCGTGTTCACGGTGAACGGAGAGAGCACGACCGCGGATTCGGCCGCCTTTTCCGATGCGGTCGGGGTGGGTGGGCGGGCCGGCTTGGCCGCCTGGCTGTGCGCCGGTGAAGCCGCGCCGAAGGCGAAGGCGACGGCGAAGGCGAGAGCGAGACCGTTGGTCAAAGTGGCGACAGCGTTGGTCAGGGTGGCGACCGCGTGCCCGGGTGAGTTGGGGTTCATGGGTGAGTTGGGGTTCATGGGTAAAAGAGTGTTTTAATGGAGTGAAACTGGGGAGGGTGGGGGAGAAAGCGCTGGGGGATTTGGTCGGTGGAGCCGTCGAGTTAGGTGTCGGCGGTTGCAGCGAAAAAACGCTGCGACTGCACGAAACGAATCCTGAAAAATCGGCTCACGCTGTAGGGTGGAGGTGGTCCCCGATTGACGGTTACGCGCTGAAAAAAGACCGGTCTATTTCCCAGACCACTCATGGGGTAACGGGTTGGCTCCACCGTACCCGTAACGGAGCAGCTCGCGTTGGAGGAGCGGTTCAGGCGGACCGCCGGCCACGATCTGCGGAATCTTCCCCGACTGATCCTCATGGCGGGCAAACTCGCGCGCCGCCACCTCGGGGTTGGGGCGAAAACCGACCTGACCAAGTATCTCGAAAACATCGGTGAGCCGGCCGCGCAGATGCGGCGAATCATCGAGACGTTTCTGGAGATCCGCGCGCCGACGGCCGCCGGAAATCCTGCCGGATCGTCCGGTCGGGTGGACCTCAATCGCCTTTGCGCCGCCGTCGTGCGGCCGCGCACGCACGTCGCCGATCGCAAACAGATCACGCTGGTCACAGAACCCGCCGGGGCCTTGCTGCGCGCGCGCTGCGATGTGGCGCTGGCGTATCCGGCGTTCACGAATTTCACGAGCAACGCCCTCAAGTTCAGGCTGCGCGGTGGACGGGTGACGATTGCGACTAGCTTCGCCGGGGGCCGCGGGCGCGTCGAGGTGCGCGACCCGGGGCCGGTGGACCGGAGCGCGAACGGGGGATGCTCTTCATCGAACACGCCTGACTGAAGCCCGGCCCACCGATGGCGAGGGGAGCAACGGCCTCGGTCTGGCCATCGGGAAGCACCTGGTCAAATCCCAGGCGGGCACGGTGGGCGCGAAATTCCGTGAAGCCGGCGGCAGTACCTTCTGGTTCGAACGGCCATGGCGTTGACGGAGCGGGTTCCGTCGGTGCGGGCGCGAGGCGGAATCGAATCGCCGCCGCCGCAAATTTCCCAACGCTCCCCAATCGATATGAAACTACTCGCCCCTCTCGTGCTGGCCGCGTTTTGCGCCGTCGCCAGTCTCCCTCGTGCCGCGCAGGCCGCGTCGGCCGGGCCCAACATCATCATCATCTACGCCGATGACCTCGGCTATGGTGATCTCGGCTGCTACGGTCATCCGACGATCCGCACGCCGAACCTCGATCGCATGGCCGCCGAGGGCATGCGCTTCACTGAATTTTATTCCGCCGCCGAAGTCTGCACGCCAAGCCGGGCGGCGCTGATGACGGGGCGTTATCCCATTCGCAGCGGGATGGCGCACGATCAATTCCGCGTGCTGCGCGCGGTATCGATGGGGCACCTCCCGGCGGAGGAGATCACGCTCGCCGAGGCGCTCAAGGCGCGCGGTTATGCGACGGGCATCATCGGCAAGTGGCACCTCGGCGTGTGGTCGAACAACCCCGACGGCCATCCGCAGAAGCACGGCTTCGATTTTAATTTCGGCCTGCCCCATTCCAACGACATGAACATCACGCCCGTGGCGCCGAAGGGCGCGGGCAAGCTCGCAGACCAGCGCTCCGAGTGGTGGAATGCCCCGCTCTATCGCAACCACGAACTCGTCGAGCAACCGGCTGACCAGAGCACGCTGACGAAGCGCTACACCGACGAGGCGGTGAAGTTCATCCGGGAGAAAAAGCAGGCGCCGTTCTTCCTCTACTTTCCGCACACCTTTCCGCACACCCCGCTCTTCGCCTCCAAGCAATTTGCGGGGAAGAGCGCGCGCGGGCTCTACGGCGACGTCGTGGAGGAACTCGACTGGAGCGTGGGCCAGATCCTCGAAACCCTGCGCAAGGAAAAACTCGCCGAGAACACGTTGGTCTTTTTTAGCAGCGACAACGGCCCATGGCTGATCATGAACCAGCAGGGCGGATCGGCCGGATTGCTGCGCGACGGCAAGGGCTCCACGTGGGAAGGTGGCATGCGCGTGCCCGGCATCGCGTGGTGGCCCGGCAAGATCAAGCCCGGCGTGGTGCAGCGCACCGTCGCGTGCACGATGGATCTCTTCACCACCAGCGTGCAGCTGGCGGGCGGCGAGGTGCCGCCGGACCGCGCCATCGACGGCCTCGACATCCGTCCGCTGCTCTTCGGCACCGGCACGGTGGAGCGCGACGCCTATTTTTATTATCGCGGCCTGAAGCTGTTCGCGGTGCGCCAGGGCGACTACAAGGCGCACTTTTTCACCCAGCCGGGCTACAACCAGCCCAAGCCTGACGAGCACACTCCGCCGGTGCTCTTCAACCTGCGAATGGATCCGGGTGAGACCTTCGACATCGCCGCCGCCCACCCGGAAGTGCTCGCTAACATCGCGAAGGCGGTGGAACGGCACCGCGCCACGGTGAAACCAGTAAAGAGCCAGCTGATCGAATCGGTGGCGCTGCAGACGCCGGCGAAAAAATAGCGGACGCGTCAACGAAGGCGGACTTCGTAGAGCGCGAACGCGAGGGCCCGCGCATCGTCACCGGGCCCTTCCCGGACGCCGGGGGCATCCGTGGAGAATTCCAGACGCATCGCGCCATCGGAAAATTTGCGGATCGAAAGTTCGACCGGCGTGGCGCCCACCGGCACCGCGCCCGACCACAGGACGGTGCCTCCGGCGCGGATCGTGATCTGCCGCGGTGCGAGGCTGCGGAGTTCAAATTGTAACTTCGCTGGAAACCCGCGACCTTCCCCGGTCGCCTGCACAAACAACGTCGCATCGCCGCTACTCCAGGCCCAGCGCGCATCGCCGAGCCGCTCGATACCGAACCATCCTTCGCCGAGCGTCACGGCGAGTCGCGCCGTTCCGCTGCGCTTCGCGGCAAACTCGTTCGCCGCCAATTGCCCAGTCAGCGCGACGACCAGAACGGCCGCGGTCAGAATATTTGCGACCACCAACACCGGCAGCTTCCACCGCCAGTGCGGTCCGCCCGCTTCCACGGGATCACCAGACGGCACCGTCAGCGACCACCCGAGCAAGGCGAGCGGCCAGAGCTGCAGCAGCAGGCGCACGAGCGACGAATCGAGATGCCAGGTGAGATCCTGCGGGCTCAGCAAATAGACACCGTAAAAGCCCGCGAGCATCAGAGCGATCAGCGCGGGAATCGTGCGCTCGGGCCCGACGAGCGGACGGCGAATTTGCCAGGAAAAATACGGCAACGCCATGGCGAGATAAGGCAGAACCCGCCACTCCCCAAATCGACCGAGGTCGCGCCAGAGCGAAGCCAGAATCAATTTGTGCCGCGCAGAGTCGGCGAGTTGGGCGAGCCGCGGCCCGAGGGGCGCGGCCATGAGATCGTTGACCGGCGCGAGCAGGAGTTTGAACACCCCGACCGGCAGGAGGCCAAACGCGAGTCCGACGAGAAAGAACCCCGCGTGGCGCGACCCACCGGTTCGCCACTCGCGGCCGCAGACGAGTGCGGCAAGGACGACGGTAAAGAGGAGGCCTTCGTTCTTCGTCCAGGACGTGAGCGCTGTCACCAGTCCGGCCAGCAGCCAAAGGCCGCGGTTCGCCGTGTTCTCGCCCGCCAGAATCACGAGTACGGCCGCCGCGAGCATGCCGGCCGCGAGCGGAATATCCGCGTGCTCGTTGGACGAGAAGGTCACAAAGAACGGTGTGCCCAGCAGGAGGAGTCCGCCCAGGAGCGCGGGAGTCCGGCCGCGCTGCCGGGCGACGATTGCCACAAGCAGGGCCACGAGGGCGGCGGCAAACGCGATTGACACGAGTCCGGCCGCTGCGGGCGTTTCAATTCCGGCCCAGGACCACAGGCGCGCGACGCTCGCGGGCACCAATCGAGGGTAATCCGGGTGGGTCCAGTTGAGCGGGGGTGCGGCCAGCAAGTCGGGCCATGCCGGCCCCGCCCGCAGCATGAAGCGGGCGTGCATGTTCCAGATCGCCCACCCATCCCATCCACCGTAGGGCTCCGTAAGATACGCCCGCCACGCCACGACCGCGGCCACCACCACGGCCTGGACGAAGACCGTCGCGAGAGCCCACTGCGCCCACGTCATCCGGTGGTTCCACGGGATCGGCGGCGGAGGCGCCTCCGGCCGGCGAAGCGTCCGGCGCCACATCGCGGTCGCCGCGAGGGTAAACTCGAGTGCGCCGCCGACCAGAGCGGGGCGGGCGAAGACCAACGACGCCAGGAAAAATAGCGCGCTGCTCACGCCGAGTCCGACGATCAGGCCGAGAGGGAGAACCAGCGGGAGATCGCTCCGAACCGCGCGAGTCCAGAGGTGGGCCACGATCAGGCACCCCAGCACCCACGCCGAGAAGAGCGCGCCAAAAACCATCGGAGTCACGGTGGTCCTTTCCGCAGCAGCAGCACACCGTTGCCAAGATCTTCGACAACGTGAAAGCCCGCCGGAATCCGCGCCTCCGATCCGGCCGTGCGCAGATTGGCCACCGCCCACGGGCCGTCGGCCTTCCTCGCATCCAGCACCCACGGTACCAGCGCGAACTGCGTCAGAAAATAATCTTCCTTACCCTTCGGATCCGCCGCGAGTTGATCGGGCGGAAGATCGGTCAGGTAGCCGAGCGTGCCGCGGACGGGGTGCCGTTGCAGCGCTTGGCGGAGCGTGGCGAACCGCGCCTCTTGTCGCATCACATGGTTTGTCGGCCGCCCCATCGGCTCTCTGGGCGGCGGGGGCGTGCGGCGCACCCCATCCGCGAGATTGAGTCCGGCGAAGAGGGCGATAAGCAGCGCCGAAATCGTGCACCCTTTTTTCATCAGACTTTAGGCTTAACTGACGGACATTCCGTACACGGCGAAGCCGAGCAGGCGGGCGTCGGGGTTTTTGTTTTCCGGCACCGGCGCACCCTCGGCGCGAAGGTCGAGCTCCAACGGCCCGGCGCTCCCGGCGGGCGCGTCGAATTCGATCCATTCGAGTTTTGCTTCCACCCTTCCCCGCCAAAGCAAGGACTCACCGGTGCGGATTTCGATTCCGCGCGGTGAGACGGCGCGCAGTTGCAAGCGAACCCGGCGCGGTCCGATGGTTCGCGGTGCCGTTTTCAACGTGAGTGTGGCGTGCCCCGCGCTCCAGGCCCAGAGGTTGCGCCCCTGACGTTCCGCACCATACCAGCCGGTGCCGAGGTGGGCCACGTAAGCGCCGCGCTCGGAACGGCCGGCGGCAAACTCCGACGTATCCACGGGGACCTGCCAGAGCGCCAGCACACCGCTGAAGACGGTGAGACTGCCAGCGATGATCCAGCCCCAGCTGGCGCGTTCCCGGATGGCGAGGACGGCGAAGGCGACTCCCATCGGCAGCAACACCCGGGTCGCCGCGCCGGGATGGCCTTCCCACACGGAGGTTCCGAGCAACGCCATCATCGCCACTCCGCTGACACCCATTCGCCACCAGGCATCTTGTTGGCGCCATCGGCGCAGGAAATACGCCGCCTGCGCCGTGAGGGCGACCAGGGCGAGCAGCGTGGTGGTGTTGAGCCAGCGATAGTCCGGTACGCGGGCGAAATCCGCGAGGGTGTCGGTCCCTTTTTCGATCCAGCCGACGACGGGCCACGTGAAATTGCCGAAGCCTTGCGCGGCTGGTCCCGCCTTCCAGCGGATGTAGACCATCCACGCGATCAACGGAAGGCCGACCAACGCGCCGCGGACGAGATTACCGAGCCAGGGGCGCGCCGAGGTCCAGGGTCCGCGCCAGAGACCAACGACGGCGGCCAGCGCGGTTTCACGCGCGAGTCCAGCCATCGAGAGGACGCCGAGCGCGCCCGCCGATCGGCCGCGTTCGGCCAGAAAGAGCGCGCCGGCGACCAGGGTAGCGGCGAGCAAGTCGGTTAACGCCAGCCGGACGGAATGCAGTGCACCGGCGGAGAACATCACTCCGGCCCATGCCAGCCAGCTTCGAGCATCCGTCACCGGGAGGAGTCGCCACAACCCGGCGGCGAGCACCAGCCACGCTCCGAGGTTCAGTGCCGCGTAGGTCGTGGCGATGCGGGCGGGATTGCCGCCGGAAAGGATCCACGCGAGCGCACTGCCGAGGATGCGTTTCGCGCGGTACGGCACGTTGCCCAGGGCGGCTGGTAATTCGGGCGAGTCGAGCAGCGGGTGAAAGGCGATTTGCACGTAGGCGGCGCCGTCGTAACCGTTGAAACCGGCATAGGTGAACACCGGATTCTCGCGGACCTCGGGGATGCCGTTGCGCGCATCCGCCTCGTCGAGCTGCACGAATTTCGTGAAACCGTAGTAGGGATGCCAGAAGCGGCCGGCCAGCCACGCAAAGGCCGCGACGGCCAGAAGGCCGGCGGCCGCCAGCCGCCAGCGTTGTAAACGGTGCCAAGGTACGCTCATGCCGTGTGCGTGAAGTGGATCGGGCGAGTGAGCGTCGGAAACCGCCCGATTGCAAACCTCGGCTGAGCCGGAACCTCACCACGGCGCGGCGTGGCATCTCGGCAACCTGTACGCCGTCAGCCGAAAGGCGGCCGCGTGGACGCGCGCCCCAGACGGCGCGCTCAGCAAGAAATGGGCGCTTACCCCAAACCCCAAAGCCTGCCCCCTTTCGGATTGGTTCCTTTCCGATTGGTTCCGGCCCAATCTCGCGATCACCGCCCCGCGGCTACGACTTCGCCGGTTTTTTCTTCTTCTTCCGCTTCGGTGGTTCGTCGCCGGACGCTTTTCCCTTCGGCGCCACCAGCGGACTCGCCACGGGCTTCAACTCATCAAGCACCGCTTGCAGGCGTTGACGCGCGGCCTGCGCTTCGCCGCCAGCCGCGGCCGCCAGCACGGGCTTCTCCGCAAACGGGGCGTCGCTCATGTCGAAGAGTTGTCCGTCCTGCCGGAGCTTCCAACCCTGTTCGCGTACGTACCACTCCGGAGTGGTGTTGTGCTGAACATAAACCCACGCGCGCGGCGTGCCTTGCTCACCTCGGAGCTGCGGTGCAAAACTGTGGCCGTCGATCGTCACGCCCGCCGGCAAGGGTGCCCCGCCCAGTTCAGCGAACGTCGGCAGGACGTCGCTGAAATCGACGAGGTCCTTCACCACCCGGCCCGGGGCGAACCCTCCCTGCCAATTTGCGATGAGCGGCACGCGGCTGCCGCCCTCGAGCATCGTGGCCTTGTCGCCCAAGACGTGGCGGCCGCCGATGGTCATGTTGCTGCCGCCGAACTTCCGCATCGTGCCGTTGTCACCGGCAAACAGGATCATCGTCTGTTCGCGCAAACCCAGGGCGTCGAGGGCGTCGACCACCAGACCGACGTGCTTGTCGAGATAGGCCACCATGTCGGCATAAAGTGCGTCTGCATCCGTGACCCCCGGCCGGCTGTTGGGCGTGCGGACGATCTTGTTGTGAATGAGATGGGTCGGATAATAGAAAAAGAACGGATGGTCGCGGTGGTTTTTGAAGAAATCTCGCGCGAACTCCAGGCAGACGTCGGGATAGTAAATCGTTTCCGGCGCGGTCACCGGCTCGTCGTTCCGCGTGTAGATTTTCTCCCAATAGTAACCACTTGCCTCGGGATCCGTGAGGTACTGGTCGAAACCCCAGTCGCGGGGGGTGTCCGCCATCTGTCGCCATTTGCCTGCCATGCCGGTGGCATAGCCGGACTGCCGGAGGACCTTGGCAACGGACGACTCGTTCTTGAACGACGGCTTGTTCCCATAGCGAAACGGATAGCGTCCCGTCATCAGAACGCAGCGTGACGGATTACACGTGGGCATCGAATAGCCCTGCTCGAAGCGCACACCCGTCGCGGCCAGCGCGTCGATGTTCGGGGTTTTCCCCTTGAACCGGTCCGCACCGTAGCAACCGATGCCGTCGATCCCAATGTCATCCGCGAGGAAGAAGACGATATTGGGTGGGCGTCCCGCCGGCCCCGCCGCCGCGGAAAGCGGGCAAAGGGAACCGGCGGCCAGCAGAAGGAGTAGGAACGTTTTCATGAAGAGAGAGCGGGAAAATTGCGACGAAGCCGCCGGCATTACCCTGGAAACCGAGTCAGGGGGCGCGCCCGGCGGCGTGATCGCGCGATACAAGATAGTCGCACCGTCCATTCCCATTCGCGATAACGACCTTGGTTGAGATCACTTTTTCCACCGGCGTGTTCTTCTGCAACCGTCCGTCCGCAAGCCAGCGGCCGTCAGCGTCGAGATTCCGGATGACGGCGTTCACCTTGCGCCCGGCGGCGTCACGGTCGGATCGCGTTTTCGATTTCGCGGCCAGACGCGCGCGGTAGTCTTTGCGTCCGAGCCGCCGCAACTCGCGGCATTCGGCGGTGATCTCCGGCAGATGAAACGCGCCGTGCCCGCCATAGCCGGTCCGGCGAGGGCGGAGCGGCACCGTCGGGCGCAACCCGATCCTCGCGCCGAGCGCCGCGATTGCGTGAACGATGGCAACGGTCGCGAGCAGGAAGCTCGCGGGTTTGATTTTCACTCCAAGCGTTTTCATTTCGCGGTCAGCCCCGTGGTCGTTGCGCCCGCGACCGGCCAGTCGTCGGTGCGGAAGGGAGACGCGGGCAACCCGGCGCCATTGAAGAGTGTGCAAACCGGATCATCTTTCCAGCCGTAGCGAACGGCGACGGGATGCGGCACCTCCGGGTTGAAAACTTCCACCGCTGCCCCCTTGATCTCCGCCTTGGCCGTGCGCCAAACACGGTCGGCCCCGGCGACGACGAAGCCGGCCAGCGCACCGCCTTTTGCAACCAGTCCCGCGGCCGCGTGCCCGAACCTGATCACCATGCGGTCATTTTCAACGTGATGCCGTTCGGGAACCGGCCCCGCGCCCACGACATCGCGGAGTCCGTAAACGTCGGCAAACGCCCAGCGTGCGAGCCGTTGCCCGACCTCCCGTTTGCGCGGCGGGTGCAGATTGTCGGGCTCGCCGAGGTCAATCGTCACCGCCATGCCCGTGTGCGGCAACCGGAGGCCCTGCCGCATCGCCTCGCGCACCAGCGGCCAGCCTTCGCCATCGCGGACGATGTTCGGCAACTGCACCCACGCGAACGGCAGGTCGGGCCGGTCCCACGCGTGACGCCAGTCCTCGACGAGGAGCGGCAATTGACTCCGGTAGAGGTGCGCCCGTTCGATCGTTCCGTTGCTTTCCCCCTGATACCAGAGGACGCCGCGCAGGGTATAGGGCACGAGCGGGGCGATCATGCCGTTGAACAACGTCCCCGGATGGTCGGGGTCGACATCGGGAGCGACGGCGCGACGCGGCGGTCGCGGCGCCTTGGTCCCCGCGGCCTTGGCCTTCGCCACCGCGGCCGGATAGGCGGCCTCAAGCTTTTCAAAGCGCCGCTGCGCCACCGCCGGATCCCACGCGAGCATCCGCTTGTTCCATGCCTCCAGAGTCGCATCCAGACCAGGCAGGTCCTTTTGCGCCGCAAGACTTGTCCACGCTTCAATCAATGTTCCGCCGGACGATGCGTTGATGATGCCGACCGGCACGCCTAGCCGGGCCGCAAGTTCCAGGGCGAAGCAATAGCCGACGGCGGAAAACATCGCGACCGCTTCGGGGGCGGCGACTTCCCAACGACCGCGGATTGTTTTTGCCGGTGCGGCGGCGGGCGCCAGTTCCACTGTGAATTGCCGGATTGATCTATTCGCGTCGCGAATCAGTTCCTTCGCGCCCGCCGCCCGGGAGACGCGGAAGCCCATGTTCGACTGGCCGGAGCAGAGCCACACTTCACCAACACAGACGTCGTCGAGCGCGATCCGATTGGTCCCGCTCACCGTGAGGCGGGCGCCACGAATCGCCGGCATCGGATCGAGCCGCACTTTCCAGTCGCCAGTCGCACTCGCTCGGACGGTTTTTTGCTGTCCGAGCATCGCGACGACGACCTCCTCCTGCGGGGCGGCGCGGCCCCAGACGGGCACGACGGAGTCGCGTTGCAGAACCATGTGGTCGGAAAACAGAACCGGCAGGCTCACCTCGGCCCGGAGGCACCCGAGTGCCCCGGCGAAGAGCAGTGGAAACCGGACCGCCCGGAGCATTGCCGTGGCCTGAAAATCGAATCGGAGGGATTCGGGCGAACGGCTCACAGATCAAAACTGGAGCTCAGGATGAACACCCGCGGCTCCACGATGCGGTATGCATAGGGGCGGCCATCGGGAAACGCCGCGATCGGTTGCAGGCGGCCGTTTTCCTGCACGTTGCGCACGTTGAGCTGGAAGCGGGCGCCCACCTTCTCGCGGAAGAGCCGGGTCCGGTAGCCGAGCAACAGATCCACGTAGGTGCGCCCCGGGTCGTAGATCGGACGCTGCAGATCGTAGCTCGTCACGATTGCCGGCGGTTGCTGCTTGCCGTAGTAGCCGATCGCGCCCTTGTCCTCCCAGCGCACCGCGCCGCCGACGTTACCGCGCTTGAGAAATTTCTGCTCGGTGATTCCAGCGAGGCGAAAGTTCGTGATGAAGTTAGCCCGGTACTGGCGGATTTGCGGGCGAATCTGCCCTTCGGTGGCGCGCAGCTGGTTGATCTGCGAGGTCACGTTGGCCGAGAGGAAGCCGGCGGCGTTGTTCAATGCCGCGCTGGTGCCCGTGCCATAAATCGACGTGAACCACGGCTTCCCGGTCGTGGGGTCGATGATCGCCTGCCACACCGGCAACCGCTCATTCACCCACTGCTGCAATTCCGGCGCAATCCGCTCGTTGAGCGTCTGCTGCTTGGCGACGTTGACCTTTAGCGACCAAGATTTCGTCGGGTTGAAGTTCGCCTCGAATTCGAAACCGCGAGCCAGCGTGTCATCCGCCGCGCCGTTGGAAAACGCCGGCTCGTCGAGGTATTTCACCGGCACCTTCATGATGGCGGCGACGCGGTTCTTGAGCTCGTCGGCCGTCAACGCGCGCCCCTGCGCCGCCGCCTCCGCCTGCACCCAGCCGGCCGCGACCGTCTGCAACGTGAACGGATCGGTGCCGGAATTGGAGTCCGCGTTGTAGTTCGTGAAATCCATCCGCCGGATCCGCGAGACGAAGGTTGCGCTCGGACCGTTCGGCGTCTGCAGCTGGCGGGTGATATACCGGTTGAAACGCAGCGAGAGGCGGTCCTGAAACAGGCTCATCATGACGCCGAAGTCCTTGCCAACACCATTCGGGTCCGGCAGGCGCTTGAGGTAGAGATCCTGCCGCGGCGTCGAGGGCCGGAAGCTGTCGGACTTGTTCCAATACAGGCCCAATGCGCGAACGGGCCGGATGACAATGCCCGCGGTGCGGGTCGGGCCGTCGCCGTAGGTCCAGTCGCCCGGGGCCCATGAATTGTAGCTGGGATAGTCGAGTCCGATGCCGTCGCGCGAGACGAACTGGCCGCCGATCCGCGTGTAGCTTTCGTCATAGCGCCAGCCGACGGTGGGAATGATGCGATCCTGCAGGAGGTGACCCTGCCAGATCACGCCGTGGTCTTTGAGCACGTTGCGGGTGTTGCCACTGATGCCCGTGCCGTTGGCCACGGCGGACCCGATTTCGACCGGCTCATTGATGAACGTCGCGCCGTTGCCGTACGCGACGGTTGCGGGGCCCGTGGGGAAATAACCCGGGCCGTAGTCGACGTTGCCGCCGGCGTTGTCCCCGACGTAGAGCCGCAGGCCGGGCGCCTGCAGGATGTTGGTAGGAATGCCGGGCCGGCCGCCGATAATCTGGCCGGCGTTGCTGCCGCGCGCGACGCCGGCTGGGTACCAGCTGTGGTTGGACACAATCGTGTGTCGCCAGCGGAGGCGGCGCTGCTCGACGTCCTTGTATTCCCCGTACGCCGAGAAATCGTGCGCCCCGAGCCAGCGGAGCCAGCCCTGGTCCTCGCGAAAGTCGAGGTGGTACGCCACCTGCGCGCGATAGTCGTCGCGTTCGGCGGGCGACAGCTCGAGGTACGGCTGCGTGCTCAGGTAGGGCCGGCCGAGATTCGGGTTCGGCCGGCCGTCGAGCAGCTTGGAATTGAAATCGACGAGCAGCAGCGTCGACGTCGGGTTGCTGCGAGGAATGCCGACCGCCACCCGCGAGAAGTTCTCGGTGTGTTCCCGGAGCCACGCGGCCTGGGCGGCGAGCTTTTGCCGCGGCGTCGCCAGGAAGACCTGCTCCAGCGTCGCCGTCATCGTCTTGGCGGTGTTGTTGTAGTAATTGGCCGCCCCGAGATTGATGTTCCGCCAGTCGTAAACCGTGCGATCGGTCACGGGCAGGGCGGTGATGAACAGCGGCTGATTCGGATAGAGGAGGCGGAGGTTGGACTCGCGGTAGACGCCGTTGCCCACGGTCACCACCGGATCGCGGGTGTCGGTCGTGCGGATGAAGGTGACCCGATCGATCTTCCCCTGGTCGACCCAGATTTGAATATTACCGAAGGAGCCGACGGTGTTGTTCGCCAGCGGAACGGTGGCCCCATTCACGGTGGCGATGCCGGTCGTGGGATCGAAGATCGGCCGGCCATTCTCGAGCCACGTCGTCACGCCGTCCGACGGGGTGAGGGAATTCGTGCGTTGGCCGGACATGCGGTAGTCCGCGATCGATGCGCTGAGCGACGTCGTCTTGAAGGGCCGGTATTTCACCATGCCGTTAAGGCGCACCGTGTTCACGCCCGAAGGTTTCAGGTGCGATTCATCGTGCTGAAAGACGGCGGAGCCGCGCAGGGCAAGCCGGCCCTTGATCAGCACGCGGTTCACGTCGAGCGACGTGCGGTAGCCCTCGTTGCTGTCGATGCGCAGGGTCGCCTGCGTACGATGGTTGGCGACGTTGGCCGAGGCCGGCACGGAGTTCACGGTGCCAGAGGTGTTGCCGATGCCGAAGATGCTCGAGTTCGGTCCGCGGCTGATTTCCACGGCATCGACATCGATCGGATCGATGGGCACGCGCCCCGAGGTCTCGAAATTGCCGAAGGTGATGTTCGCCGCGCCGAGGCCGCGAATGCGGTTCGCTGATTCGGGATTCAGGTTCACGCTGTCGGTGACAGCGCCGTTTTGGTCGACCGAAAACTCCGTATAATTCGCCGTGCCCTCCGTGCCCGCCTCGTAGGCGAAGATGTCGTTGAGGCCGAGCAATGCAAAATCCTCCATCTGCTCCTTGGTGATCACGGTGATCGAGGCGCCGAGGTCCTCAATCTTGGAGTTGAGCCGCGTTCCCGAAGTCGTGTTCGCTCCGTAATAACCGCGGTTGTTTTCGGTCACCTCGAACGGGGAGAGCGTCACCGGCGCATCGCCGGGTGGAGGGCTGGAGGGTTTCGCCGCATCGGCGGCGGCGAGCGTGCAGCCAAGCAGGCAGCCCACGACCGGGCTCACACGGACCAAGGGAAAAGTTTTCATAGCGGGGGGGGGCGGACTCCAACCGTTGAACGGTTGGGAGAGAAAAAGGGGGTGATTGCCCCGGAAGGGAAGTGCAATGCGGATTGGGCGGCCGACACCGCGCGGAAATCATTCTCTCGAAAAGTTTGCCGCAGCCTGATTGATTGATTGCGAGGAAACTGGTTTTTGAGGTGGGGGAGGGGTTTACGCGAAACTCGCCGCCCGCCTCGCTCCGCGCCCGCTCCTCCTCGCCAACTCCGACCAAGACACGACGCGCTCATCGGCCGCCTGACCGACTTCGCGTTCAGCGGCGTCGCCCGGGACGACGGCCAGCGCAAGGGAGAGTGGTCGTGTATCGGCTACCGCCAGGCCCGGTTTACCGCGGTCGCCGAGGGGAATTTTTGGCTTTCCGAAACTCCGGAGGTCGTCGGCAGCAAGTCTTGGAACGCGGCGCTCACCCGTCTATGCAGCTGGGTGCGCCTCCGCGAGACGGCCACCGGCAAAGAGTTCCTTTTCGCCAACACCCACTTTGACCACCGGGGCGTCGTTGCCCGCCAGGAAGCCAGCCGCGTCATCTCCACCCGCCTCCCGCAAATCGCGGCTAAGCTGCCTGCGCTCCTCACCGGCGACCTCGCTATCAACGAGGACAATCCCGCCTACGCCGTCCTCGTGAAGCCCACGACCCCGGGCGCGATTGGGTGGATCGACTCCTTCCGCGAAGTGCACCCGACCCGCGGCCCCGAGGAAGCGAGCTTCCATGGTTTCAAAGGCACCACGAAAGGTTCGCGCATCGATTTTATTTTTCACTCCGCCGATTTCGTGGCGACCGAAAGCACCATCGAACGCACCGCGCGCGACGGGCGCTACCCTTCCGATCACTATCCCGTCACCGCCGTGCTGCGGTGGAAATAAGGCGGATCCGCACAGTGCGCCGCCTCATGGCAGCGGCTGCTGTGTTTTGAGCTTTGTCCGAATTCGTCGCCGCGAGTGTGAGCGAGTGGTGATTCGCCCACTCGCTCACGCTCGCGGCGACCAGAAAGTCCGCCGCATCAAAACCACCGGCATCAGTTCACGTCGTAAACCTCCACGAACGCGGCCGGGCGCACCGCCGGTGAGCCGGAGTCACCGTGAGCGGCGCGGGCGGCGAAAAGACCGCCCGCGAGCATGTCGGGTTTGAACCCTGACCACGGCGACTCGGGCGCAGCGGTGGCCGCGCCGCACCCAACGGCAACCGCGAGCAGGGCCGGGATAGCTTTCATCGTCAAAACCAGACCCCATGTGCGCACGTGACACCAGCGCCGCCCCAGACGTCCACCCATCGAAAAAAGATCGACGCCTCAATGTATCGGCATGGGATGACGCCCGGCCGAGCCCCGCTCGGTCGCGGGTATCTCAGCCCCGCACCCGACCATCCCGCCTCCATTCATCATGCACTCGCTGTCCACTTTTGTTCGCGCCGCGTTGGCCGCTGCGTTGACCGCAACGCTCACCGCCACGGCCGCTCGCCTCCCCGCGCTCAAGGTCAGTGAAAACCAACGCTTCCTGGTCACGGCGGACGGGCAACCGTTTTTCTGGCTCGGCGATACCGCGTGGGAATTGTTCCACCGGCTCAACCGCGAGGAAGCGACGGTCTATCTCAAGAATCGCGCCGAGCGCCGTTTCAACGTGATCCAAGCCGTCGCCCTGGCCGAACTGAACGGACTCACCGACCCCAATGCCTATGGCCACACGCCGCTCGTCGCGAACGACCCCGGCCAACCCAACGAGCACTATTTCAAACACGTCGACTGGATCGTGGCCGAAGCCAACGCCCTCGGTCTCTACATCGCGTTCCTGCCGACCTGGGGCAACCACTGGCACAAGCCCGACGGTGTGTTCACGCCGCAAAACGCGGAAGTCTACGGTGCGTGGTTGGGGGTGCGGTATCGGAACAGGGGAGTCGTCTGGGTGCTCGGCGGCGATCGCAAAGTGGAGACCGGCCGGCACCAGGAAATCCTCCGGGCCATGGCGCGCGGCCTGCGGAAAGGCGACGGCGGCAACCATCTGATGACGCTGCATCCGCCGGGCGGAGCCGGTTCCGCCGGCTGGTTTCACGACGAGGCGTGGCTCGATTTTAACATGCGCCAAAACGGCCACGTCGCCGAATTCAACGGTCGCTACGATCAAACCCGCGTCGACTACGACCGCACGCCGGCGAAACCCGTGCTCGACGCCGAGCCGATCTACGAAGATCACCCCGTTTCCTTCGACGCAAAAAAATTCGGCCACTCCCTCGCCGCCGATGTGCGCCGGCCGCTTTATTGGGATTTGTTTGGCGGCGCGTGTGGTCACACCTACGGTCATCACTCCGTCTGGCAGATGTGGACGCCCGCGCGCAAACCCGTGAACAACCCGCTGCAACCGTGGCACGAAGCGATTTCCCAACCCGGCGCCGCGCAGATGCAGCACGCCCGCGCGCTGCTGGAATCGCGGCCATTTCTCACGCGCGTGCCCGCTCCTGACGTGCTGGTCGCGAGCGCCATTCCGACCGCGCTGCCCGGTGCGGGTCGCGCCTATTTTTCCGCGACCCGCGACTCGCGGGGCAGCTACGCGATGGTCTATGCGCCCGTCGGCAGGCCCTTCACCGTGCGGATGGAACAAATCTCCGCCGCCCAGGTGAACGCATGGTGGTTTAATCCCCGCGACGGCACCGCCACCGCCCTCGGGACCTTCGACAATCGCGGCGAACGCACGTTCACGCCGCCGAACCCCGGCGAGCTGCTCGACTGGGTGCTGGTGCTGGACGACGCGGCCAAAAAATTCCCTCCACCCGGCCGCCAACCGTGACCCTCAGCGCCCAGCAGGTTTACCCCAAAATCTCACCCTCCTTTTTTGTCATCGCGAGCCCGAGGAACGAGGGCGTGACGATCCAGCGAGAGGGATGGCTTCGTCACTGCGCTCCTCCGAATGAACCCAGCGGGTTTGTCATTGCGAGCCCGGCTCGGCGGGCGTGGCTTTTCCGCTGAAGTTCTAGATAAATCGCCACGTCGCTTCGCTCCTCGCGATGACAAACAGGCTTCATGGTCCCTTCCACCCAACCGCTCGGTGGTGGTTCCAGCTCTCGCCATGACTAGACTTGGCGTGGGTAGGTAACCGGGTGGAGCGGTTTCACGCGTGAGTATACAATTTCCGGGGTCGTCTCGCACCCTGCCTCCGAAAGCTCGCACGGGTTTTAATTGGCCCGAAAAACGCACGGCCCAGCTCGCAATATCCGCCGAACTGCCCACCTGTTTTGACGTTCCTTCTAACCTCTATGACGACCACACCCACCCGCTCGCTCGGCATCACCGCCCTGCTCGGCCTCCTGACCGCACTCACCACGGCGCCACTCCAAGCCCAGACCGCGCCTGCTCCCTCGCCTGCCACCGCCGAGAAAAAAGACGCCAAAGAGGACGTCCTGAAACTCGAGGCCTTCTCCGTCACCGGCACCAATATCAGACGCCTCGATCAGGAAAAGGTCCTCCCCGTCACCGTTTTTAACATCGAGCAGATCGAGATCCGCAATGCCCTCACGCCCGTTGAGATGCTCACCGCCCTCCCGCAGGTGACCAATATTCCGCTCAACGAATCCCAAAACGGCGGCGCCAACTCCCGCGGTGACAACGCCAACGTCAACCTCCGCGGCATCGGCGCGGGCAACACGCTCGTCCTCCTCAACGGCCGCCGCCTCGCCCCGCACCCCGTCACCTCCAACGACGGCGGCGTCCCCGCCTTCTACGCCAACGTCAACCAGCTCCCCACCCAGGGCATTGAGCGCATCGACATCCTCCGCGACGGCGCCTCCGCCATCTACGGTTCCGATGCCGTCGCCGGCGT
>CAMDOF010000092.1 GCA_945903465.1 Opitutus sp. GAS368 | reverse complement strand
GCGGAGGATGTCGCGCAGAGAACACGCGACGAAGAAATACTGCTGCACGAGCCGCAATTCCTTCCCCGCCTCGCTCTTGTCATTCGGGTAAAGCACTTTTGAGACCGTCTCACCCACGGCTTTTTCGCGCACGGCCTCGACGTAGCCGCCGCTATTGAACGCCGCGAGGTCGAAGTCGTCCGTCGCCTTGGAGGCCCAGAGCCGCAGCAAATTGACCGTCTTGGTGCCAAAGCCCGCAATCGGGATGTCATGCGGCACCCCCAAAATGGTCTTGGTGCCGACCCATCGCGGGCGATAATTGCCGCGGTCATCAAAGACATTCTCCACGCGGCCATAGAGCCGAACTTCTTGCGCGTACTCGGGCCGAACCACTTCCCACGGATCACCAAAAAGGATCCAGTTATCCGGATGCTCGACTTGATTACCATTCACGAAGGCCTGCTTGAAGAGGCCAAATTCATAATAGATGCCGTAGCCGAGCGCCGGGTAGTCGAGGGTCGCGAGGGAATCGAGAAAACAGGCCGCCAGCCGGCCCAGCCCGCCATTCCCAAGGCCCATGTCGACCTCGGCGCCGCGAATCAACTCGAAGTCCTGGCCGAGCGAAGCGAGCGCGGATTTGGTGACATCATAGAGCCCGGTGGCGATGAGGTTGTTGCCGAAGAGGCGGCCCATCAGATACTCGAGCGAGAAATAATAAATACGCCGGACGTTCTGCGCGTTGTGCACCGCCTGCGTCGCAATCATGCGTTCGTGGATGGTATCGCGCAAAGCCAGCACCGTCGCCACCCACCAGTCGCGCGGCGTCGCACTGCCGGTATGCCGCGCCAGCGTCGAAACGAGATGGCGCTGGATCAATGAGCGCATCACCGCGCCGGGTGCGGCCGCCGCGATCTGCGGGTGATGGAGGGCGCTGAGCAGCTCCCCGGCAAAGGGCGCCGTACTGGCTGGCAGGTCGAGGCCCGGGCTCATGGGCTGAGCCGGAGACCGCCGGGCGGCCGGTTGGGCAGTGCGAACGATACTTTTTTTTGGAGCAGACGGCATGGCGAAGTGAGACGCTACAGAAAGATTCGTGCCAGTGGCGAGCGCAGGTTGCGGCATCGCCAGACTTCAACTTATTTTGCTCGCGGTTTGCGCCCTCGGCCAGGCGGCCGCGCACCCCCAATCCCTCGGCCCGGCGGCGGCCCAAAGACCCCGGCGATCCCCCGGCCCGAAACCGCTACTTCTGAAAACGACGCGCCAACTCGCCGTGGTTCAGCTCAAGATAGGTGGGCCGGCCCGCCGGGCTGGAGAGCGGCGCCGACGTGGCAAACAGTTGCGCGATCAATCCGCGGATTTCGGTTTCACCACAGGTCGCTGGCAACCGCACCGCCTTCACCGCCGCCATCCGCGCCAAATCTTCCCGCGCCAACTCCGTGTTGCGATCCGGAATGACCCCTTCCCTAAAAGCACCGATTAAATCCCGCAGAAACGGTTCCGCATCCGCCGGCTCCATCCACGCCGGAATCGATTCCACTCGAAAAAAGTTCCGGCCAAACTCCGCCACCTCAAAGCCGTGCGCCTGCAAAAACTTCAACCGGTCCAGCAACAACACGCTCGCAATCGTATCTAACTCCATCGGCACGGGTAGCAACAACCGCTGACTCGGTACCTCGCCCGCGCGAAATTGCGCTCGCAGGCGTTCAAACCACACCCGCTCATGCGCCGCCCGCCGATCGAGCAAAACCACCCCCGCACTCGTCTCAAACACCGCATAGTTGCCGTGCGCCAGGCCCACAAAACGCCACGCCGGCACCACTCCCGCGGGCAGCGGCGAAGGCGACCCATGGGGAGAGACGAGGGTCTCGGGGGGTAACGGCCGATGCAACGACCGCGCCGACTCGGCCCAAACCGCGGCGACGACCGGCACTGCCGCCGCGACGACCGGCCCCGCCACCACCGCGAGAGGCGGCGGGGCTTCCCTCGATGCGCGGACCGCCGCCAACGGCCCAGCCGGGCGCAGTGCGTCCGGGACACGCCGACCCGATAAATCCTCCCGCGATCGCACCGGCGGAACGAGCGCCCCCGCCACCACCGGGGGCATCGTCGATCCGTCACCCGCGGTCGCCGCGGGCAGGCTCGCCGCTGCCACCACCGTCTGGCCCGCGCCCGCCGGCGGCCCACCTCCACTCAGCTCCCGCAGGCGTTGCAACACCGCCCGAATCACAAAACCCCGCACTTGCGGCTCACTTCGAAACCGCACCTCCCGCTTCGCCGGGTGCACGTTCACATCCACCGCCGCCGGATCACACTCAAAGAAAAGAAACGCGAGCGGGTAGCGGCCTTTCGGCAACGATTCATGATAACTTTCCATCAGCGCATAGTTCAGCGTCTTACTGTCCACCGGGCGCGCATTCACGAACACGATCATCTCGTGCCGCGTCGCCCGACCCACGCCGGGCCGGCCAATCAAACCGCTCAGCCTCAGCGCGGGCTCCACCCATTCAATCGGCGCCAACGACTCCATGGTTTGCCGACCAAAAATCTCCGCCACCCGCTCCGCCAGCGTCTGGCACTCCGGCGATCGAAAAACGACCCGCCCATCTTCAATGAGGGTGAAGGCCGTGCGCGGGCACGCCAGCGCGTACAGCCGCACCCCGTGCACAATGTGCGCCGCCTCCGTCTGATCGGTCTTCAAAAACTTCCGCCGCGCCGGCACTGAATTAAACAGGTGCGTCACTTCTATCCGCGTGCCCACCGGCCGCCCACACTCCCGCACATGGACGAATTTGCCTCCGTTCACCAGAATCTCCGTACCCACGTCGCTCCCCGCCTCGCGCGTCTGCAACTCAAAGCGCGACACGCTCGCGATCGAGGGCAGCGCCTCCCCGCGAAATCCATAGCTATGCAAACGATCCAGGTCGACCGCCTCCGTAATCTTACTCGTCGCGTGCCGTTCTAGCGCCAAGAGCGCATCGTCACGCGACATCCCGTGCCCATTATCCTCAATCCGCATCAGCGATCGCCCCCCATGCCGGAACTCCACCTCCACCCGGGTCGCCCCCGCATCCAGCGCATTTTCCAAAAGCTCTTTCACCACCGCGGCCGGCCGTTCAATCACCTCGCCCGCGGCGATCTGATTGGCTACCCGGTCGGAAAGAATGCGAACTTTGGCCATCGGTAAATCCTCTAGGTCGGGCTTTCCGCCGATCACGTCAACCTCGCTTCTCACTTCTCGACCGGCGGCCCCGCTTTCCCCGGCCCTTTTCGCTCCACCAGATTCACCAAATAGGTCATCGCCCGAAAGGGCAGCAGGATCGCGTGGCCGATCAGCAGCGGATCCGACGATTGCCCTTTCGCCACGGGCAACCGCCCGATCAACGGAAACAAAACGGCCGAACCCACCACCACCGACCCAAAAAACCATGAGAACAACTCGACATCAATGCCGCGCCCGCCCCCATCCCCGCTCTTCAAAAATACTCCCCATAGAATCGGCGAGATTCCACCCAGACATGCCGTCACCGCGCCGTGAATCGATACCGTCAGCGTCCGCTCCTCCGCCGTCACAATTTGCGGTAAATAATTCAAATTGGCGATCGCCCAGCTCGCCGCCCCCAGGCCCAATGCAAAATAAGCCGCCAAAATTCCCGCGAGCCCACCCAAACCCGTCTGCAAAAAGAACCACCAGTACACTCCGACCAGCGCGTAGAGCCCCAGCGCCAAGAAGAAAAACGGGCGTGCCCCCGTGCGATCGATCCGCCGGCGGATCAACCAGGCCGCGACCATCACGCCCGAGTAGCGCAGCACCTCAAACATCATAATTTGTCCCGTCGAAAACTTTGGACCGACTTTCAGATAATAGGCCAAAAATGGCGGGATCGGCGTGACGAGGACCGCACCGATCGCGGCCAGCCACACGTAGGTCCGGAAGGGCGAGCGCCTCCCCAAGTGCCGCGGCGTATCGTGCAGCACCGTTCGCAAACTAATCGCCGTCGGGCGCTCCGCATCCGGCAACCGCTTGAGCGCATAATAACTGATCGTCGATCCCGTCAGCGCGATCCCGTATTGCACCAGCAGCGCCGGGTATACCGGGAGGAGCGCAAATAACGCCGCACTCGCCAGCAACGTCCCCACCCCCGCCACCGCCGACACAAATTGATCACTCGCAAAATACCGACCACGCACATTCTCCGGCAGAATCGCATAAAACCACGAGATGCCCGAGGCCGCGCCAATCGATCGAAATAAACAAAAACAAAACACGCTCGCGACCAGAGCCGTGACCATCCACGGCCGCTCACCCTTCATCGCCAGCACCGCCAAAATTACCGGCACCCCCAGAAAAAAACTCCGCGTCCGCCAGCCGCCCAGCATCAGCGCCTTAAAGCCAAACCGCGGCAGCAACGCCGTCGAAATGATCTGCACCGGCGTCAGAATAAACACAAACGAGTAAGCCAGCCCCACCGCAAAGGGGGTCGCGCCGAGTTGCTCCGCAAAGAGGACCATCGGCGTGCCAATGCCGATTTGCCAGGCGAGCGCGTTAAAAAACGCAAACGTCAGCCCTGGGCGGAAAGGAACCAAATCGGGATCCGATTGGGCAGTAGGCAAGAGCCAGGCCATCGTCGCGAGTGGGTATCCACGTCCAGAGGACGCGGCCGACTAGCTAGGCCAGCCGCTGGCGCCACCGTGCAAACTGCCGGGCCATCTGCTTCGGCCCCGGCATCCCCGTGCCTTCGCGTTTCGCCAGTGCCCGGCGCAAATCAAACACTTCGCGCCAGTCCTCGCCAAACGCGGCATGCACGCCTTGCACGTCGGCGGTCGTCAGACGGTTGATCTCCACCGCCTGCTTCTCGGCCAACCGCACCACCGCGCCCACCGCATGGTGCGCATCCCGGAAGGCCACGCCTTTCAACACCAGATAATCCGCAAGATCCGTCGCCAATAACGCCGGATCCGCCACCGCCGCCGCACACCGCGCCGGCACCACCGTCAAGCCCGCCAGCGTCCCGCCCAGCACATCCACGCAGAGCGCGGTCTGATCAAAGCTGTCGAACACCGGCGGCTTGTCTTCCTGCAAATCCCGATTGTACGTCAACGGCAGACCTTTCGTCAGCGTTAACAACGTATGCAGATTCCCCTGCAACCGCGCCGATTTACCGCGCAGCAACTCGCAGGAATCCGGATTCTTTTTCTGCGGCATCAACGACGAGCCCGTGCAAAACGCATCAGGCAACTCCACAAACTTAAACTCCGTACTGCTCCATAAAATCAAATCCTCCGCGATGCGGGAAAGATGCACCCCCACCAGCGCACAGGCCGCCGCAAACTCAATAAAGAGGTCGCGGTCCGCTACCGTATCCATCGAGTTCTGCGTCACCTGTGGCCGCCCGCGCCCATCCACAAAGCCCAGCGTTTTCGCCGTGAACTCCCGGTCGATCGGCAACGTCGTCCCCGCAATCGCCCCCGCCCCCAACGGACACCAATTGGCGTGCGCCGCCACCTCCGCAAAGCGCTGGCGATCCCGCTCCAGCATCTCCAGCCAAGCAAACAAGTGGTGCGCGAGGTAAACCGGCTGCGCCCGCTGCAGGTGGGTGTAACCAGGAATCAACACGTCGCGATTCGCGCCCGCCACCGCTAAAAGCACTTGCTCCGCCGTCCTGAGCTTTGCGCCCAGCGTCGCGCAGGCGTGCTTGAAAAACAGCCGCATATCCGTCGCGATTTGATCATTGCGACTTCTCGCAGTGTGCAACTTCGCCGCCGCCGGCACGCGTTTCGTCAACGCTTGCTCAATGTTCATGTGCACGTCCTCCAACTTCGTCTCCCACACGAATCGTCCCGCCTCAATATCCGCCAAAATCATATCGAGCCCCGCGTGAATCGCCGCCCGCTCTTTCGCCGTGATCAGGCCGACGTGGGCCAGCATCGCCGAGTGCGCTTTGCTCCCCGCCACATCAAACGGCGCCAAACGGCGGTCGAACGAGACGGACTCGCTAAACTGCAGCATCAACTCGGCGGGACCGGCGGTAAACCGGCCGCCCCAGGTCACATGGGAAGGCTTGGCCATAGCCGAAAGAAATGACGGCCCGCCCCAACCCCGCGCAACGCGAAACCGCAGCTACCGTTCACAAAAGACGCCATCACCCCCCCTAGCCGTCCGACCCAGCCAAGCCTCGCCCGCCGCCCGCGCCTGCCACCAAGCAACACCCGCCACGCCGGCCCCGCCCCCCACGGCGCCATCTTCCCGCGCGTCGACGATCGCCGCGTTCGCCGCTCGCTTTCGCGGGTCGATTTTCACCCACTCGCTTTCGCGGCTCGCTTTCGCGGGTCGCTTTCGCGGCTCGCTTTTCTCCCGCTCGCTTTCGCGATTCGATTTTCGCGATTCGATTTTCGCGGCTCGCTTTCGCGGGTCGATTTTCACCCGCTTGTGTTTCGCGGCTCGCTTTCGCGGGTCGATTTTCTCCCGCTCGCTTTCGCGGCTCGCTTTCGCGGCTCGATTTTCACCCGCTCGCTTTCGCGGGTCGATTTCTCCGCTCGCTTTCGCGGCTCGCTTTTCCCCCGCTCGATTTCGCGGCTCGCTTTCGCGGGTCGATTTCTCCGCTCGAGTTTCGGGCGATGCCTCTTCGGCCAAGCCACTCGGCGCTAGACGGGCCTGGACCGCGGTCCGCGCTTGCGCGGGTGGGCGCTCGCCCCATGCTTTCGCGACCATGCTGCGCCGCCGGCTCGCTTTAAATCTGATCGTCGCGAGCCTCGCCCTGATCGCAACCCTGCAGAGCGCCGAGGTGCCCCGCGCGGGCTTCGACCACGTCGAGGTCGCTCCCGCCAAAACCTCTCTCTACCTCGGTTCCGCCACCCTGACCCTCCCCGCTTTTTCACGCCACGGCGGGCACTACACCTCCTTCTATGCCGCCAAGGTCTTTCCTTATTTTTTCTATAACGAAACCGGCCACTTGCAGATCGAGATATCCGACGAGGCATTGCAGCGCCTCGCGCAGGGTGAGCCGATCGATTTTCAGGGCCGAGCGGAACGCGCCGACGGCGCCCCTCGACGCGTTTCGGGCCGCGCCACTCCCCTCGACCCCCACTCTGGAAAAATTAAGGTGCGCGTGACCTACTCGCCGCGGATCGAACTTATTTTCAACACGACCTATCGCTTTGCGCCGCCCCAGACGACCGACGCGGCTCCCCCGGAACCCACACCCGCCACTCCCCTGCCGGCCAACCCGCTGACCGCACCGCCGGCCGCCACAACGTCCCCACCTTGAACCGCCCTCGCGCGACCGCCAAGTATGTCGCGACCGCCGGGATCGCGAAAAATCGGCCGACATGAGGGGAACCGCCTTCGTGACTGAATCACCCACTCGCGCGACCGCCGCGGTTGCGAACAATCGGCCGAGCCCAACGCTCCGCGCCGACGTGCCCCGCCTTCACCCGCCCTCACAGTGACTGGCTGCGGGTTGGCCTGATCGTCGCGAATCCGACGCGATTAGCGCGATGCAGACATCCCTCACAGTGACTGGCTGCGGGTTGGCCTGATCGTCGGCGGTGCGCCCCGACGGGCCCGCCTTCACCGGCCCTCACAGTGACCGCCACGCCCCAGCGGCGATTTTCTCCGCGCAACGCGAGCGCGCGCTTCGCGTTGGCGAGCAGCTCACATTGACCGCCAGAACCCACCGCCAACCTCTCCCCGCGGCCCCGGTCTGGTCGAGGACGGCTCCTCTCCTGAGACTGCAATCATCCCACCACCGCAACCCGCCGCCGAACAGCACTTCCCACTGGCCCACCGTGAATTTTTCAGCGGGCTTCCCCCCTCGATTCGTGGAGAGGGTTTGTCTTTTCGCGCAAGGGTACCCTTTTTTACAGCCATGTCGCGCCACCACGCCTCCTCCGAGAATCATGCGCTCGACCGCCTGCCCAAGGCGCCCATCAACCGCGAGACCCTCCGCGAGACCTTCGCCCTCGCCAGCTATCTCCGCCCCTACCGCCGCCGTTTCACCACCGGCCTCGCCTCTCTTTTTACCAGCGCCGCCTGCGGCCTGGCGTTTCCTTTTCTCGCCGGCAGCCTCATCGACGCCGCCATGAGTCCACGCGGAGTCGTCCTGCCAGTCTTCGGCCCACTCCACCTCAATCAGGTGGCGTTAATCCTGACCTTCGCCGTCGCACTCCAGGCCCTCGCTTCCTTCAATAGCGCGCTTTCCTTCAACCGCGTCGGCCAATCCGCCCTCGCCGATCTCCGCCGCGATTGCTATCAACGCCTGATCGGCTTGCCGATGACCTTCTTCGGACAGCGCCGCGTCGGCGAACTCACCAGCCGCGTCTCCACCGACGTCGCTCAAATCGAAGGGGCCCTCATCGACGCCTTGCCCCAAATGTGCCGCCAATCCGTCTTCCTCCTGGGCGGTATCACCCTGATCACGTTCACCTCCGGCCAACTCACCGCCGTGATGCTCGGCACGTTGCCCGTGCTGATCGCGGCGGCCGTCTTCTTTGGCCGCCGCCTGCGCCGCTTCTCCCGCGAAACCCAGGACCAGCTCGCCGCCACCAATACCATCGTCGAGGAAACCCTCCAGGCGATCGCGAGCGTCAAAGCCTTCGCCAATGAGGCGTTCGAAACCAACCGCTACGACATCGCCAACCGCCGCGTGCTCGCCGCCGCCCTCAGCGCCGCTCGCTGGCGGGCCGTCTTCGTTGCGTTCTTCATCCTCGCTCTCTTCGGCGGCATTTTGATCGTCATGTGGTTCGGGGCCGGGCTCCTCCAAAGCGGTCAAATCAGCCCCGGAGAACTGACCCGCTTCGTCCTCTATGCGACGTTTGTCGCCGGCTCCATGGGCCAAGCCGCTGAACTGTTCAGCCAAATCCAAAAAACCATCGGCGCCACCCAGCGCGTCCGTGAATTACTCCGCGAACCCACCGAAACCGACCCCGCCCAAGCCCACTCGCCGGCGGCAACCGCTCACCCCGCTCCTTCGAGCCGACCCCGCGGCGCGGTCGAATTTTGCGAGGTGAGTTTCTGCTATCCCTCGCGCCCCGCGGTCCCGGTCTTGCGGCAGCTCTCACTCCGCGCCCAACCCGGCGAACGGATCGCCCTCGTCGGCCCCAGCGGCGCCGGCAAATCGACCCTCACCGCCCTGCTGCTCCGCTTCTACAATCCCGACAGCGGCCGGCTCCTGATCGACGGCCGCGATGCCCGCGACTTCCCGCTGACGTGGCTCCGCGGCCAGATGGCCATCGTACCGCAGGACGTCCTGCTCTTCGGAGGAACCATCGAGGAAAACATCGCCTACGGGCGCCCAGGCGCCGAGCCCGCGGCCATCCGCGAGGCCGCCCGCCAAGCCAACGCCGACGTATTTATCAGCGCGTTTCCGGAGGGCTACGCCACGCTGGTCGGCGATCGTGGAATCAAACTTTCCGGCGGCCAGCGTCAACGCGTGGCCATCGCCCGCGCCATTCTTAAAAATCCCGCCATTCTCATCCTCGACGAGGCGACCAGTTCCCTCGATAGCGAGTCCGAGTCCCTCGTCCAAGTCGCCCTCGAGCACCTCATGCAAGGCCGCACGACCTTCATCGTCGCCCACCGCCTCGCCACCATCCGCCACGCCGATCGCATCGCCGTGATTGACGCCGGCCAAGTCGTCGAATTCGGCACCCATGAGGAATTATCCGCCCGCCCCCACGGTCTCTATCAGCGCTTGAGCGCCCTCCAATTCGGCCTAACCACCGCCTCGCCAGAAGCCACCACCGCCAGCGCCCCCTAGGAAGTCGGTCGGACACAGCCGCTTGCAGGCGTTTAGGGCTAAATATTCGACTTTTATGAACTCAAGCTCCCCAAGCATTGTTGCCGGAGGCCTTGATTTCCTAAGTCCGCCGGGCTGCTGGGAACTCGCGCCCCAGCCACCCACGTGGCCGCCGTCACCACCCTCCAAAGCGGCAGGGAGCCGCGCGGCCCGCCCCGCGAATGGGTGAGCGCGCCCCCCAAAAAAAGGCGCCATAACCGTTCAGCCCAGCCGCACCGGCGGTTGGCCCCACCCGGCGGGGCTCTCGCAAATGACCACCAAGATTGCCCAGAAAACAGGCCGAAAACTGCGCAGAAAATAAAATCGTCATTTTTATTTAAAAACTTTTGAGCGTTTTACAGCTCATCGCGTCTTTCCCCATGTAGCACCGCCGAGGGGTCGGCGGTGTAGGTTAGCACGGTTTGCTTGGTGTTAGGTCAAAGACGCCGCTCCTTCATGGGGGCGGCGTTTTTGATTTACCCCTCCCCAACTAGCTCGAAGGAGCGCTGCCCGCCTCTCAGCCTGGCTCGCCCCAACCCGACGGATACGCTCACCCCGCGAGCGGCCAGCTCACCAAACAAGCAAGCCACCGGCGAAGGTCAGCCCGGCACCGACACTGCAAAAGATAATCCGATCGCCCCCAGAAAAAATCCCTTCCTCGGCGGCCCAGCCCAGCGCCATCGAAACACTCGCCGCACTCGTGTTTCCATACTTCCCAATCGTGACCACAAACTTTTCGTAAGGAATACCCACGCGGCGGCTGACTCCTTTCAGAATACGTTCATTCGCTTGGTGCGGCACAATCCAAGCGATCTCCTCCGCCTTGAGATTTTCCCGGGTTAGGGTCCGCTCAATCTGCTCGGCAAAACCCACCACCGCATGCTTGAACACCGCGGCTCCATCCATCTGGAGGTAAAAACGATCACGGTCAGCACCATCCGCCTGCGGAATCGGGCAAAGTGCCCCGCCGCCCGGTCGCTGAATCGCCTCAAACTGGTCGGCGTCCCCCGACAGACCCATATGATGCAGACGGTGCCCGCCCGCCTGCCCGGTCAAAATAGCGGCACCCGCGCCATCACCGAACAAGAAAGCCGTCCGGTGGTCCTCCGGATTCGTGATGCGCGAGAGCAACTCGGCGGTGACCACGATCACATTTTTGGCGGTCCCCCCACAAATAAACGCCCGGCCCACTTCCAGCGCGTAAAGCCAGCCCGAACACGCCGCATTCAGGTCAAAGGCGAAGGCTCGCGGAATCCCTAACTGGCGCGCCAAAGCGCTCGCCATCGAGGGCACCGGTTGGTCCGGAATGAGGGTCGCCATAATCACCCCGTCGATCTCTTGAGCCTTCATCCCCGCCTGCGCGAGCGCATGCTGGACGGCGATGACGGCAAGGCCCGTCGCGGTTTCATCTTCGGCGGCGTAGCGCCTTTCCTTGATGCCGGTGAGGTGAATCATCTCCTCCTCAGTCCGATCCGGAAACGCCTTCAGGATATCGCTATTGGCGCGGACCGTCCGTGGAACGGAATAACCCACGCCCGCAATACAAACGGTGTCGACAAGAGTGCTCAAGCTGAGATCAAGCGTAGCCTTCGAAGCGTCCGCGTCGACTCAAGATTTCCGCACCGCGAGATAAGTCGCCACATCGTCCCCAGATACCCGCCCTCCGGGGCCGGTCGCCTGAATCCCCGAGATCGTCGCCGGATCAAGGCCCGCCTCTTGGGCCATTTTCAGGGCACGCGGCGTCCACACCAAGACGCACGCCAACGACGGGACCGCCGCGCCGGCCCCAGGGGCGGCCTCAGCCGGCCTGATCGTGGGCCCCACGGCGCGGATCGCCCCCTTCATCTCGAGATAGCGGAGCGATTCGTCACTCGTCTCAATCCGCAGAAAGGGCGCTCCCGCCGGCACCACGTCGCCGGCCTTCACTAAAACCGCCTGAAGAACACCGGCGCACGGCGACTCAAACTCAAAAACTGACTTATCACTTTCCAAATCAGCCAATCGCTGCGCTTTCGCCACCCCGTCGCCCACGTTCACCTTGAGGGCGATCACCGTCAATTCGTTCACCGTTGCCCCCATCGAGGGTATTGGCACTTCAATCAAAAAATGTTCCATCCGTAGTAATGTTTTTTAAAAGTGTGTGGACGCGCTTAACGCGGTCAAGGAGCGACCGAGGAGAGGTCGGCAGCGGCGGGTGCGCGAACGGGCGGTGCGGCCCGACCCACGGCCAAACTCGGTCAACGGACCACCTTCCAAATCGCTAGGCACGAGGCCAGTAATGCTGGCAGATCCGCGAGCGCGATCATGTTGGGGCCGTCGCTGATCGCGTTGGCAGGATCAGGATGTGTTTCGATAAATAACCCATCGGCCCCGGCCGCGAGGGCGGCGCGGGCCAGCGGCGGGACGAATTCGCGCTGACCACTGCTTTTACCCCCACCCGCCCCCGGCAATTGCACGGCATGGGTAGCATCAAAGACGGTTGGAAATCCGTTCTCCCGCATAATCGTAAACGAACGCATATCGACGACAAGATTTTGATAACCGAACGTCGTCCCGCGCTCGGTTTGCCAAATCTCCCGCGCCTTCCCCTCCCGGAGCTTGGCGGTGACATGGATCATCTCCGGAGGCGAAAGAAACTGGCCTTTTTTGACATTGACGATCCGGCCCGTCGCGGCGGCCGCCAACAACAAATCCGTCTGTCGGCACAAAAAAGCCGGAATTTGGAGGACATCACAAACCCGCGCGACCGGGGCGACCTGCGCCACCTCGTGAACATCGGTGAGCACGGGGAACCCGTATTCCTTCTTGACGAGTTCGAGCAAGCGCAACCCCGCCGGCAAACCCGTGCCACGCGGCCCCGCCGCCGAGGTCCGGTTAGCCTTATCAAAGGAACCTTTAAAAACGATATTCAGCTCCGGGCGCGACCGCCGAAGATACACCAAGGCTTCGGCGACCGTGCGGCACACGCGTTCATTTTCCAACGAACAGGGACCCGCGATCAGCAAAAGTTTCTTGGGATCAAAGAGCATGGTCACGGGGACTTCGACCGCTCTGCGCGCTGCCGTTTCAACGCGGCTCGAATGAAGGCGGCGAACAAGGGATGAGCGCGATTCGGCTTCGACTGAAACTCCGGGTGGGCCTGCGTTCCGAGAAACCAAGGGTGGCCCTTGAGCTCAACCACCTCGACGAGATTTCGCTGGGGGTTGGTGCCGCTCACGATCAACCCGGCCCGCTGAAGTTGCTCCACGTAGGCGTTGTTGACCTCATAACGATGCCGATGGCGCTCACGGACCAACGGCGCGCCATAGGCCTTAAACGCCAAGCTCCCCGGCTTGAGCGCACAATCATAACTCCCCAAGCGCATCGTCGCCCCCTTCGCCATGATCGCGCGCTGGTCTTCCATGATATTAATGACCGCATGCGCCGGGTTCGGATCAAATTCCAGACTGTTGGCGCCCTTCAATTTCAAGACGTGGCGGGCAAACTCGATCACCGCAATCTGCAACCCGAGACACAAACCAAAGTAAGGCACCTTTTTTTCGCGAGCATAACGGGCCGCCGCGATTTTCCCTTCCGTGCCTCGATCCCCAAAACCACCCGGCACCAAAATTCCGTCCAAACCTTTCAACAAAGCTACCCCGCCCCGCCCTTTCTTCTCGAGGTCCTCCGCATCGATCCGGCGGACGTGCACCTTGCAGTTGTTCGCGATGCCGGCGTGCGTGATCGACTCGTAGACGGATTTGTAGGCATCCTGAAGCTCGATATATTTTCCGACGACTCCAATCGTCACCTCGTGCTTGGGGTTCAGCAAACGCTTCACCATGCCCTCCCAAATATTTTTCTGCGGCGGCGGATTTTCCAGACCAAAAAGCTCGATCACCAGCTGATCCATGCCCTCCTTCTGCAAGGCGAGCGGCATTTCGTAGATGGAATGTTTCACGTCGCGGCACTCAATCACCGCTTTACTCGGTACGTTGCAAAACATCGAAAGCTTGTCGCGCAAATCACGATTCAGCGGATGGTCCGTCCGGCAGACCAAGACATGCGGCTGAATCCCAATCTCACGCAACTTGGCCACGGATTGCTGGGTCGGCTTCGATTTCAACTCACCCGCCGCCTTTAAAAAAGGCACGAGAGTGACATGGATAAACACGACATCGTTGCGCCCGACTTCAAGCGCGAATTGCCGCATCGCTTCGAGAAAGGGCAGGCCCTCGATATCACCGGTCGTACCGCCAATTTCAGTAATCAACACATCCGCACCCTTGCCGCCCGCGTAGATGCGCTCCTTGATCACATTCGTCACGTGCGGGATCACTTGCACGGTCTTCCCCAAATAATCTCCGCGCCGCTCCTTCTGGATCACCGCCTCATAAACTTGGCCCGAGGAAAGGCTATTCACCCGCGAGAGCTTCCCACTCGTGAACCGCTCGTAATGCCCCAGATCGAGATCGGTCTCCGCCCCATCCTCCAACACATAAACCTCGCCATGCTGGTAGGGGCTCATCGTCCCGGGGTCGACGTTCAGATAAGGATCAAACTTTTGGATACGAACCGTCAGTCCGCGCATCTCCAACAAAGCCCCCAACGCTGCCGCCGTCAGACCCTTGCCCAAAGACGAGACCACACCACCCGTGACGAAAATGTATTTCACGGGGAGCAAGGTTGTGGCCTCGCCTTTCCGCCGCGCAAGTAAAAGTTCCAATTAATATTAAATCTCCCCGCGCCCGCCCCATCCGCGCACCGGCGGGCGGATGACCAACCGCGGGCACTAACTTAGCAAAAGCCAAGCCGCCCAGCCGACGCCGCTCACCATCACGCAAAAAAACAGGAGCCAAAGCGCTAGCTTCATTAACTTAATCGCCATCCAAATAACCAGCGCGCACCCCATCGTGCCCAGCAGCACCAGCAACCAACGCGGCCACGCACTCAGATCGATCCCGGACAACGTGGTGACCAAATCGGCGACAGGCACCCCTGCAAATAACCCCGAAGTTGGGCTGCCTCCAAGAAAAATAATTTGCCCCGCCCGCCGCCACTCGCCCTTCTCCCGAAGTGCATTCTAAACCTCAGCTTCTCGTCTGGCTCACCTGCGACGCCGTCCATATTGATCCGGGCTCAGGCAAACATACCATCCTCGGTATTTTTTCAAATATCCAGGCCCGCCAGTTTCCCGTCACCCATCCGTTCATGGTCTGGTTCCTCACCCTGACCGACTGCGCCCCCGGCGAGCACAAACTGCGCATCTCGATGGGGCTCGACGACACCCACCTCCAGACCTTGCTCGAACGTCCTTTCGCCTCAGAAAGCCCCTTGCACCGCATCAATCTCATCAACGAAATCCGCAACTTGGGCTTTCCGCAGCCAGGCGAATACGCGCTCACGATTGAAGTTAACGACGAACTCATCCTCGCCACCAGCATCACCGTCACTAAGTAAAACCCGACCAAATACCCGTATGCCCGCGTTTGATCTCATTGGTGTCGGCTCCCCCATCATGGACTTACTCGCCCGCGTGCCGGACGAGTTTCTCCAGCGCCACGTGGCCGGCGACAAGGGCGGCATGGTGCTCGTCGATGACGCCGAGATGGCGCGGATCATCGGGTTGCTCGACGCCGCGCCCGCGCAGGCCACCGGCGGTTCTGCCGCCAACACCACGTTCAACGCGGCCCGGCTCGGTCTGCGCACGACCTTTCTCGGTAAGCTCGGTCACGATGCCCTCGCGCACCGCTACCGCCAGACCTTCGCCACGGCCGGCGTCGATCCCAGCCGCTTCAAGACCGCGCCCCTCGCCAACGCCCGGTGCCTCGCCCTCGTCACCCCCGACGCTCAACGCACGATGCGGACTTGCCTTGGCGCCGCGATGACCTTGGCCCCTGCGGAAATAACCGCGGCGGATTTTGCGGGTTGCCGCCATGCGCATATCGAGGGCTATCTCGCCTTCAACGGCGCCCTCGCCGAGTCCGTCCTCGCCGCCGCCCGCGCGAGCGGTTGCACCACCAGCCTCGATCTCGCCTCCTTTGAGGTCGTCAACGCCTCGCGCGATTGGCTCTTCCGCCAATTCAAGCAAGGGCTGGATATCGTCTTCGCCAACGAGGACGAAATCCGCGCCTTGTTTCAGGATCAACACACGGACTTCGCCGCCCTCGCGCGAAAACTGGCCAGCCACGGGGTAATCGCCGCCGTCAAGGTCGGCAAAGACGGTGCTTGGATCGCCCGAGAACAAGCCCTCCACCGGATCGAACCGGCCGCCGTCTCCGCCGTCATCGATACCAACGGCGCCGGTGATGCCTGGGCCGCCGGTTTCCTCTTCGGTTACCTACGCGGTTGGACCCTCCCCGCCTGCGGCCACATCGCTTCTCTGCTCGGCGCCGAAACCGTCATGCACATGGGGCCGATCATTCCCGAGGAACCGTTCGCCGCCTTAAAATCGCGCGCGCTCGCCGGACAACGCTAATCGCCCGCCGCGCCGCCACCACCGCGCGGTGCCGCTCCCTGCGCTCGGCCCGGTCGACCGCGCTCACCCGCCGGGCACCCGCCGCGAGCATCCGCGCGCTTGCCCCACCGCCCCGCGCCAGCCTCGGCGGCCCAACCGGCACGGACCACGCCGCACCCGCGGGCGCCCTGACCTTTCCCCTCCCCCAGCCCCTCGGGGAAGTCGCGTACCTCCTCGCAGGTCCGCACCCGCGGGCACCCTGACCTTTCCCCTCCCCCCACCGTTTCTAAAGATTAAACGGTCTCAACGCGAATTGCGGAAAAACCGCCGCCAATACCGCCGCGTCCGCACCATGACGACGGAGCACCGGCGCCAGCACATCACGATAATTATTCCACACCGGCAGATCCCCGTAACCGTCCAGCACACCGCGCGGTTCAAGCCCCGCCGGGTCCAAGCCGCGCCACTCACCGTGTATCCGACCTCCCAATACACCTCCACCCAGCACCATCATCGCGGAACCGCGGCCGTGGTCGGTGCCAAACGCCGAATTCTCCTCCACCGTCCGGCCAAACTCGGTCATCACCACCACCGTCGTCGTCGCCATCCGCGCCCCGAGATCATGGCGAAACGCCGCCAACCCGGTCGCCAAGCGCCCCGCCAGCGAGTCGATCAAACCCTGCTGCGCAAAATGAGAATCCCAACCGGGCAGATCAATCGAGGCGGCCTCCAGACCGACGCCCGCCTTGATCAACCGAGCGATCTGGCTCAATCCAGTCGAGAATTCATCGCGGCCATAACTCGCGCCATTCGCCGCCACATAGGTGGTGGCACGCATCGCATCAATCCGCACCAGCGCGTCGAAGGTATCCCGCGCCGCCACCCCCAACTGACCACGCTCCATGGCGTACAAATGCTCGAGCTGCGTGCGGAAGGCGGGGGTCTTCCCGCCAATCGCAAACTCCTCGAGACTTTGCATCACCGTCACCGCGGGCGCCCCCAGCAGGCATTCCGGTAGCGCCTTGCCCACCGCCACACACGCGAGCGCACCACTCGCCGGCGCCGGCCGCGCTCGTAAAAATCGCCCCAGCCACCCACCCGCCACGACTCCACCGTGCTCCATTAAATCCTGCGCTTCAAAATGCGACCGCGTCTGATCCTCCGTCCCGCACGCCTGCACAATCGCGAGCGCCCCCTCCTCCCACGCCGCGGCCAGCGGCTGCAACCGCGGATGCAATCCAAACCGGCCATCGAGACGCACCGCTTCCTGGCGCGAGATCGCCAACCGCGGCCGCGCCCGGTGGTAGTGCTCGTCGTCGAGGGGCGGGACCAGCGCCAGACCATCCGCCGCACCTCGTAGAAAAACAACCACCAGCGTCCGCGGCTGATCCCCGTTTCCAGTGATGAGGGCTTGCGTCGCCATGAAATTACCGCCGCCCCCCAACGACCCCACCCCAGGCTGGCCCACCCCGGACGGGCCCCGGCACCAAACGGCCCGCGCCAGCGCCCACCGGCCCGCCGACCCCACGCCGCCGCCCAGCGGATTCCCCATTCATCGAGGCGATCCATCCGGGGCCTTCCATCCCACGTTTACTCGGGTTCATCATCAGCAAATTCTTAACACCGTTGAAAGGCCGGCGAGGCCACGAGCAACGCCAGGCCCGCGCCGGACTCATAATACGCCAAATGCTCGACCACCGTCGGCCGGCGACCCAGCAGCGTCGCCATCAGCGCGTCGTCTCCACCCACTTTTTCACTCAACCGTTCTGGGTCGATGCGCGTGCCGTTGATCCGATTATCCGCCAGCGCCGCGGCAAAATTCCAGCGCCAAAGCAGCGTGTTTTGCCAGTGGACCGCCTCCTCCGGATACCCGTCCGGCGTCGTGAAACGAAACGGCGCGTGCCCCAGCCGCACGAGATAGTCAACGAGCTGACGCGACGCATCGGTCTCCGCGTTCGTCGCCCTCAAGGCCGAGACCACAAAGTGAAAGGGTCGCTTGAATTTCTCACCGCGCACCGCCGGATCAAGAAACTCCGGCGCGGCAAACAGGGCCCGCAAGGTGCTGGGAATATCTCCGCGCGAGGCCGTGAACGCCGCCGCCACCACCGCCACCGCCGCCGCCGGCGGCGCATCCGCAATGAAGCGGCGGCAGAGCTTCTCGGCCAAGTGCTTCGCCGTGCTCGGATGCTCCACCGCCAGATCCAGCACTCGCTCCAAATCCCGCGCCCCACCTCCCGCCGGGATATCCACCCCCAACACCCGCTTGGGCCCATCGTCATGCTGCCGCGCTTGAAACTCCACCCGCCCTTTCAAAAAGCGCTTGCGATCTCGCACCGTCCAACCCGTCAGGCAACGCGCCACGGCCATCACGTCCTGCTGCGTGTAGCCACCCTGCACCCCTAGCGTATGCAACTCCAATAACTCACGCGCATAATTTTCATTCGGCTTTTCTCCCGGCCGCGCCACTCGGTTGACGCGACCGTCAAGATACCAAAGCATCGCCGGACTCAGCGCACTGGCCCGTAATAAATCCCGGAAATTTCCCAGCGCATGCGCGCGGATCACGTCGCGATCATCCACCACTTTCAGCCACTTACACTCCGCCTTCGAGGGATCGATATTAAAATGATCGCTCCAAAACTGCACCATCACCTCAAATAACTGGCGCTCACTCAGCACCGCGCGCAGGAGCGTTGCTCGCGTCAACTGCTCCAACAGCACCTTCTCCTTGTACTCGTACACATCGCCAATCCGCGTCCCGTTTTCGCGCAAGGCCGGAAAAATCTCCGCCAACGGATCACTCCCTTCGCCACGCCGCCGCCACCAGCGACTCGTCGGATCCGCCAGACTATCACACTCGTGACGAATCACGCGTTCACATAACCCATCCGCCAATTCACCCGGTGCGAGTTGCTGCTCGATAAAGGCCGGCACACCCAGCGCAGCCACCCGACCGTAATCCCCCGGCCGCGCCCCAAACGTCAACCGACTCAGCACGTGGGATACCTCATCCAGACCAAACGAGACCGCGGGCGTCAACTGCGCCGGCAGCGGCGGCGCCGTCGGTTTTCCCAGCCAACGCCGCGCGGCCGTCGGAAACTCTTTCACCTGCCCACACCCACTCCCCGCCGCGACGACCGCACCCGCGCCCGCGACAATAAACTGACGACGCGTGCAGCTCAAAGGGCCTTCGGCTCCGCTAAAATACCCGACCGCCGACGCGGCCATTGCGCCAGGACCAACGCGCCAAAACCCACCAGCAGCGTCAGCGGCAGCAGGACCAGCGACAGGTAAGTGATCGCCAACACCACTCCTCCCCGCAACACCCGCCGCCACGGTTCCGCCTGATCCCGCACCGATGCCATCCCTTGCCCAATCCGCAAGGCCAACCCGGCCGTACCAAAAAGCGCCGCCAGGATCGTCGCCGTTATCACCAAGCCACTCAAAATTTTCACCGGGGCATTCGGCGCAATTTTTCCCAGATAAAGACCTAGTCCAAGCAATGGCGCCACGGACAAACCGCCCACCAGCCCACACCGCAGCGGCGACTCCCCCAGCTGCTCAGCACACGCCGCCACCTTCGTCGGAAACAAGCCCGCCGCCATCAGCCAGATACCAATAAACAAAAGCATCAGGCCCAAAATGACGAGGACCACCGTAAAGACATCAGCAAGATTCATAGGTAAACAAAGCGGACATGATTAGCATACCCCCCAGACGTGGCCGAAGCTCAAAATGTTTCGAGCAATCTGCTTTTTCAGAGAGCCGTCACCGCGTCACCCGGAAAATCCCTCGCCCTTCCCCAACCGCCCCCTCTCAGTAACTCCCATCCGGCCCGACGCACCTCGCCGCCGCCCCCCCAAACCTCGTTTCACCTGAATTTTAAAAAGCCCGTTCACGCCTTCCGCGCAAATGGCCGATCTCCCGCCACGCCTGCATCAACGCAAACTCCCTCAGCAGCCCGGCCACCCCCTCTTCCCCGCATCATCACCACCCGCCGCAAGGCGTTTTTTAACCTCTCAGAAAATATTTTCCGCATCCACGCTTGCAGCGCCAATCCGGCAGCCCATAACCCGCCACCTTTACTTCCGAGCATGCCCGCCACTTCCTCCGCCTCCCGCGCCACCCCCTCCACTCCCACGGTGGCGGCGGTCGTCCGCGAGATTTCGGCCGCCGGCATCGAGGACTTGGGCGCCCAGGCCCGCCTCGATGGCGATTACCGCCTGATCGCCCAATGGCGCGAAGAACTCGAAGCCCGCCAGGCCGAGCGCCTGAGCCACCAGGCGATCCATCGCGACCAACTCGAAGACGCCTTCGACCACCTCGAGGGCGTTCGCAAATCCGTCCGCGATCGCACCGCCGACCTCCTCGCCCCCAACCCTTCCCTTCCTCAAGTCAACGGGACCACCCCACCTTCATCCTCCCCGCCGCCTTCACCAGCGCCGTCGGCACCCCTGCCCGACCCTTTCTCCCCGGCCGATCTCGCCCATTATCAGTTTCCGTCCCTCGATCTCCTCCGGCCCGCTTCCGCCGCCGAGAAAAACTTCAGCAGCCCCGAGGAACTCGCTACCAACAAACGTATCCTCCAAGACGCCCTCGATAGCTTTGCCATCGATGCCTTTGTTCACGATGCCATCGTCGGCCCGCGCGTCACTCAATTCCGGGTCAAACCCGGCTTCGGCGTGCGCGTCGAAGCCATCGTCGCCCTCGAAAAAAATCTCGCGCTCTCCCTCTCCGCCAACGCCGTGCGCATCCAGGCCCCCATTCCCGGTGAAAGTTTTGTCGGCGTCGAAATCCCCAATCGCCACTCCGCCCCGCTCGCCCTTCGCGCTTCCTTTCAATCCGAGGCCTGGACCAAATCCACCGCTGAACTCCCCCTCATCCTCGGCGTCGATATCGCCGGCCGCCACATCATCCTCGATCTCGCCCGCGCCCCCCACGCCCTCATCGCCGGCGCCACCGGCTCCGGTAAATCCGTCTGCATCAGCAATCTCATCCTCTCGCTGATCTACCGCTTCCGCCCGGACGAACTCGAACTCGTCCTCATCGACCCCAAAATCGTCGAGTTCGCCATCTACCGCGATCTCCCCCATCTCATCCACCCCGTCGTCACCGAGCCCAAGCAGGCCGTCCAAGCCCTCAAATGGCTCGTCCGCGAGATGGAGCGCCGCTACGCCATCCTCGCCGAAAAATCCGTCCGCAACCTCGCCGGCTACAACCTCAAGGCCGTCACCGAGGGCTTCCCCAAACTACCCTACATCGTCCTCGTCATCGACGAACTCGCCGATCTCATGATGACCGCCGCGGCCGACGTCGAGACACCGATCGCCCGCCTCGCCCAGATGTCCCGCGCCGTCGGTATCCATACCGTCCTCGCCACCCAGCGGCCCAGCGTCAACGTCATCACCGGCGTGATTAAAGCCAACTACCCCACGCGCATCGTTTTTCAGGTTTCATCGCAGATCGACAGCCGCACGGTCATCGACGGCAAGGGCGCCGAGGCCCTGCAGGGCCGCGGAGATATGCTGTTCAGCCCACCCGGACTCGGCCGGCTCCAACGCTTGCAGGCGCCTTTCGTCGACGATGGCGAAATCGAACAAATCGTCACCGCGCTCAAGGCCCAGCTCCAGCCCCGCTATCGCGTGGAGCTTCGCGCCGAAGACATCCCCGGCTCCACCAATCCCGATGGCGGTGACATTCATGCGGGCGCCGACCCCATGATCAAAGAGGCCCTTGAGATCATCGCGTCCAACGGTCGCGCCAGCACCAGCTACCTTCAGCGGCGATTGAAAATCGGTTACAACCGCGCCGCTTCCCTCATGGATGAGATGGAGCAACGCCGCTACATCGGACCCTTGGTCGGCAGTAATCCGCGCGAGATCTACATCCAGCCCGGCGATCTCCAACTCGGCTAAACTAAACCATGCCCGCCGAGAGCCTCACCGCCGAGATCATCTTGGAAAGAATCCAACGCGAGGGCGTGCGTCGCGCCGCCGGCGCCCTCCGCAAACCGCCCGTTTCCTCGCGACTTCTGCAGGAGCTCGCCGAGCGCACCGAGCCGGCCACCGCCCAACAATTCGTCGCCGCTTATCCGCTTTCCCCCAGCCATCTCCTCGAAACCCTCGCCCGCACCGCCCAAGATCCCGAGGTTTTCCCGTTTCTCGCCACCAATCCCCGCACCCCACCCCACCTCCTCAGCGAATTCTCCGCCCACGAAAATCCCGAGGTCCGCACCCACGTCGCCACCCATCCACAACTCGCCGCCCGCGAGCTCCTCGCCCTCGCTCAGGATTCCCACGAGGGCGTCCGCCGGGCCGTCGCCGCCAACCCCGCCCTGCGCCTGCCCCACCACGCCACCCTCGTCTGCGATCCTCGCCCAAGCGTCCGTTTGCGCCTCGCCGCCCACACCACCCTCCCCAGCCAAGTTGCCCTCGTCCTCTCCGCCGACCCTAGCACCATCGTCCGCACCCACACCATCGCCACCGCCGCCGCCACCGAAGAAATGCTCCACGGCTGGGCCGCCAGCGACGAAGAGGAGGTGCAACTCGCACTGTGCTCACGCCGGGATCTACCCGAATCCGCCCGCCGGATTCTCCAACTCTCCCCCTCCGCTTCCGTCCGCCGCTCACTCCGCGGGCACTGCCCCCACGAGCCCGCCGATTTCCTCTACCTCATCACCCAGGGCGACCCAGAGGAACGTGCCTGGTGCGCCGCCCATTCCGACTTACCTCCCCCCCTCCAGCGTCTCCTCGCCCAGGATCTCAGCCCCACCGTGCGCAGCGCCCTCGCCGCCAATCCCGCGATCAATCCGGACATCGCCCACTACTTTGTCGCCCTCGCCGAGGAGGCTACTTGCGTCGCTCTCGCCACCAACCCCGCCGTCTCGTCCGACGATGTGCAGGCCCTCGCCGCAACCCGCAACCCCGCCGTAATCACCGCCCTCGCCTACCGCGAATCTCTCTACGACGAACTCATCCCGTTTCTCCTCGAGTACAGCCGCGAATTTCGCAGTCACTGGGCCATCCAGGCTCGCCCCGCTGTCATCACCGATCTCGCCCTCGCCCGCCGGCTCGTCACCGACCCGCTCCCCTGCATCCGCGCCCTCGCCGTCACCAGCTTCGCGGCTTGGCGCCGCGCGGATCTTTACGATTTCATCGCCGACCCCGCCCCAGCCGTCCGCCTCGCTGCCGCTCGCCATGCCGTCGCCCCAGACGATCTCATCGCCCGCGCCTCCGCAGATCCCGTCCCCGAGATCGCCGCTACCGCTCACGCCATCAGCACCGCCCGCGCCGCGGCCGCGCGCCTCCCCGCTCGGCCCGCCACCACGCTCACTCGTCCCCTCACCCCGACCACCCCCCTCACGCCCTCGCCGACTCCGGTCGCGCTTCCGGCCGGGCGCAGCCAAACCCCCACGCGCTTGCCCACCGCCCTCACTCCCAGTCTTTTCAACCAACTCAAACGCCTCTTCTGGCAATAACTCATCATGGCCAAAAAACCTACTCCACTCACCTTTCGCGAAATCGTGCTCGGGGCTGAGGCGGATATTATCCGCCAAGCCCTCGAGGCCCGCATAAAAATCGATCAGCTCATCGTTGAACGCCAAGCCGCCTACGAGCGCATCGCGACCCTCGAAACCCAGATCGAAACCGTCGTCGGCGAGCCCGGTATTTATCCTTTCCCTCCCCCTCCTCTGCCCGTCGCTGGCTTTGATCCCAAGGCCGAGGTCGTCAACCGCGGCGCCCCTAGCCCCAAAAAATCCGTCGTCCGCGCCACCGGCGACACCACCGCCGCCTCCGCCGATCCCGACGAGACCCCCACCCAAGCCTAACCGCCCAACCCCCGCGTTTATCGCCTCGTCCGCCTTACCCGGCGCCTCGGCCTCTCTCGTCTTGCCCCCGTCTTGATGCGCAGCGATCAACAAATCCAGATCAACCGTCTCCTCGTCCAACGCGAGGAGTGCTTCGTGCGTATCCACGAATTGGAACACGCGGCCGCCACCATCTTGGGCGAACCGTTCCCATTCACCCGCCCGCCCCTGCCTTCCGACCTTCCCTTCAGGAGGAAATCGACCCCCGCTCGCCCGACCGCCCAGCGCGATCTCCTGCGCCGCCTCGAGGGCACCGAGACCGCCTACCGCGTGACCTACCAGCGCTTCGGCCAAACCGTCCAAGAAGACCACGACAACCTTGACGCTCTCCGCACCCTCCTCGCCAGCCAGGGCGCCCAACTCCGCGTGATCCGCATCGAGACCATCGACTTCGGCGACCGTGCCCGCTCCGTTCTCCTCGAACTCTCCCCTGAAGTTACCTGACCCGCGCTACCCCACGACCGCAGTGACATCCCGCCACCTCCGGCCACTGCCTCGCAGCTCATCGCGCCGCCGACTCGACCGGTCCCGTTAATCGCTCCTCCGGCGACGCCGCGCTCCCTCCCGCGGACCCCGCGCACCCTTTTCAGCCGCCCCGTCCCGGTTCTGCTCGAGGCAACATTTCTCCCACATTTCGACTGACGCCCCGCGCCAAACGTGCGCCATTATCTGATTGTGTCGCCGCCCATCCACGCTCTGCCCCGTTTTTCCCTGGTCAGCTCCTTGGTGATTATGCTCGGTCTCGTCATCGCCGAGACCACCGCCAGCTGGCTCATCAATTACGCGTATAACTTCGGCGTCACCTCGGGACTTTACGCCTGGTCCGGCGACGATCCCTCCACCGAGGCGGCCCTCACCATCATCGCCAAACTACTCGCGTTTGCCGCCGTGACCCAGTTCATCTTGCGCCGCTCGCACCAATCTTGGCACGATCTCGGGCACGCTCGCTGGCAGCCCTGGCTTCTCGCCGCCGCCTTTCTCCCGATCATCGCGGGCATCACCATTTTTCTCTCAGAGATCGATAACGCCATCCGCGCCTGGTTGCCCGAGTCCATTTTGAACTACTGGGATTACGCCCCGGGGCTCGACGAACTTCTCGAGGCGGCCTGGCTGGGGCCCATCCTCGCCGTGGTCGTCGCTCCGATCACCGAGGAAATCGTTTTCCGCGGGCTCATCTTGCGAGGGCTGCTCGGACGCTGGCAACCGCGCATCGCCATCACGGTCTCCGCCGTCCTGTTTGCCTTGATGCACTTTAACCCCGCCCAAGTGCCCATCGCGGTGGGTCTCGGACTCGTCCTCGGCTGGGTCTACGTCCGCACCCGCTCACTCGGACTTTGCATCCTCGGCCACGCCCTCAACAACGCTTCCAGTTATATGCCCGGTAACTTGCCCTTCGAGATCGACGGCTTCAATCGCGTCAGCGAGGACGCCGCCGTCGTTTTCCAACCGTGGTGGTTCGACGCCACGGGGCTCCTGCTCATCGCTGGGGGTCTCACTTTAATTCATAAATTAGCTCCCCCCGCCAGCACTTGGCGCGCCGCCCCCCCCACGCTGCCACCGCTCCTCCCTCCCCCCATTCTCCCGAGCGCGGCGCCAGCCATCACCGACCTTGGAATTCGCGATTGTCACGCCGCCCCTGCGACCGAGACTCCCTCCCCTATGGCCGCCGCACTCGTCACTCTCGTCACCGGTCTCGCTCAACGCGCACGGGCGGCTTCGCTCGTGCTCGCAACCACGCCCACCCCCGCGAAGAACGCCGCCCTGACCGAACTCGCTCGCCTCATCGAGGGATCCACCGACGCGCTCCTCGCCGCTAACGCCCGCGACCTCGACTCGCCCGAAGCTCTCGCGCTCACGCCTGCCTCTCGCGATCGACTCACCCTCGACGCCTCTCGTCTCGCCCACCTCGCCCATTCCGTTCGCGAGGTCGTCGCCCTCCCTGATCCCGTCGGCATTCTCCTCGAAGAGACCACCCGCCCCAACGGCCTACACATTCGCAAGGTCCGCGTCCCCATCGGTGTCATCGGTATAATTTACGAGTCCCGACCCAATGTCACCGTGGACTGCGCCATCCTTTGCCTCAAAAGCGGCAACGCCGCCATCCTCCGCGGCGGCAAGGAATGTTTTCACACCAATACCGCCCTCGCCGCCCTCATCCAACAGGCCCTCGCCTCCGCCGGTCTCCCCGCCCACGCCGTCCAACTCGTTCCCACGACCGACCGCGCCGCTCTCACCGCCTTGCTCAAACTCGATAACCTCATCCATTGCATCATCCCGCGCGGCGGCGAGGGGCTCATCCGCTTCGTTACTCAAAATTCCACCATCCCTGTCATCAAGCACTACAAGGGCGTCTGCTTCGTCTACGCCGACGCCGCCGCCGACCTCGCCATGGCCGAGTTGATCACCGTCAACGCGAAGGTCACCCGCCCCAGCGCGTGCAACGCCGCCGAACAACTTCTCGTTCACCACAGCATCGCCCATCAATTCATCCCGGCCATCGCTCGCGCCCTTCATCTTAAAAATGTCGAACTCCGCTGCGACCCCGCCAGCGCCGCCATCCTCACCGCCGCCATCCCCACCGCGGGGTCCAACGCTCCGCTCACCTGCCTCCCTTCCAACAACCCCACCTTGTCCGCCGAGATCTCGCCCTCCACGGCAGATGCCGGATCACTCGGCACCCCGCCTCCACCTGTCCTCGCCGAACCCACCGCGGCCGCGGCGGCCATCCCGTTCACCTCTGCTACCGAGGCGGATTACTCCACCGAGTTTCTCGACGCCATCATCGCTATCCGCGTCGTCGATTCCCTCGAACACGCCATCGCCATCATCAACCGCGACAGCTCCAGCCATAGCGATGCCATCGTGACCAACGACGAGCCCACCGCCCGCCGCTTCCTCGCCGAGGTCGATAGCGCCACCGTCTTCTGGAACGTCAGCACTCGCTTCAACGATGGCTTCGAATTCGGCTTCGGCGCCGAGATCGGGATCAGCACCGACCGCCTCCACGCCCGCGGACCCATGGGCCTGCCCGAACTCTGTTCCTACAAATACCTGATTACCGGCAACGGTCAGATCCGCCCGTAATCGCTCGCGGCGCTCCGCCTCCGCCCCGCGACCCTTCGGCCCCCCCCCCGCTCGGCCCCATTACTGCGGCCGCAGAAAACGCCCCGCCGTCGCGAGAGTAACCAACCGCCCCGCCGACAGCACCGCTTGCCCCCGTACGTACGTGTCCGTCACGCGCGCCCGAGTTTTTCGACCCACATAAAGACTGCTCCGATGGCGCGTCCATAACTCATCCTCCACAATCGCCCGCGGCGAACCATAATCAATCACACAAAAATCCGCATCACGCCCTTCCGCCAAGAGCCCTTTGCGACCATCCAACCGAAATCGCCGCGCCACATTGCGAGCCAACACCGCCGCCAACCGCGGCAGATCCTGCTCCGCCGTGGCCGCACATTCGGAAAATAAGAGCGAAGCCCCGTGCTGGACCCCAGCGACACCCGTCCAACTCTCAAAAAAATCCTCCCCGCTTTTCATCTCCGGCGGCACCGGCGAGTGGTCCGAGCCCACCGTATGCACCCGACCCGCCCGCAACTCCGCCCAGAGCGCCATCCTCCGCGACTCATCCCGGATCGGCGGGGCACTTTTCGCGATCACCCCCAGGCGCGCCACGTCCCGTTCGTTCAACAAAAGATAATGCGGACACGTTTCAACCGTGGCATCGATCCGCTGCGCCCGCGCCTCATCCACCAGCGCCACCGCCTCGGGACAACTCACGCGCAAAATATGCAACGCACACCCCGTCTCCCCAGCCAGCTCCAGCGCCAAGCGGATCGCCGCCAACTCGCCTTCCCTCGGGCGCGCCGCCGACCACGCCCCCGCATCCCGCTTCCCCTTCGCCTGCAATCCAGTCGCTCGCCCCTCACCGAGGCCATCAGACTCCCCGTGCACCGCCACGATTAAACCCAGGCGCGCCGCCCGTTTCATCCCTTCACGCAACCCTTTCTCGTCAACCGCCAGCGGGCCCGCCGTCCCGCCACCACCCACCGCCATCCACGCCACCACGCCCATCGCCCCCGCATCACGCAGCCCCGCCAACTTATCAAAATTGCCCGACGTCAATCCTCCCCACAGCCCAAAATCCACACACGATTTCTCCTCCCCGAGCACCCTTTTCGCCCGCAGACGCGCCGCATCGAGCACCGGCGGCTCAGAATTCAACGGCAAATCAAAAAAAGCCGTTCCGCCTCCCGCCGCCAATGCCGCCGATCCCGAGGCCAGCCCTTCCCACTCCACCCGACCCGGTTCCTGAAAGCGCACGTGCCCATCCATGATACCAGGAAAAACATAGCGTCCCGTGACATCCAAAGTCACTTGCGCGTCGTCACTCAAATCCGGCCCCATGCGCACAATCGCCCCGCCCGCGACCCCAAAGTCCACGCGCTTCACTCCGTCCGGCGTCACCACCGAGCCACCCCGAACCATCAATTCAATTTCACTCATCATCATAGCCCGCCAGCCTGACTAAGGTATTCCAAAAAATCCACCCTCTCCCGCAAACTTCTTAGCACCCCTTTCCGCTCAACGGATCACCTTCGTCCCCAAAAGGCCGAACGTGATTCGCCCCAAACCCAGAGTGGCGGCGATCCCTGCCACCCTCACGGGAATAAAAGCGGCCGCCCCCTTCGACCAATCCCCCCGCCCAAAACCCAATTGTGCGCACGCCCGCACAATTGCCACCCCCCAAAAAAAATTTCCACTCCCGCCCCCCCGTCGTCGCGCCTTCAGCGTCAGTCACGCCAGCACCGCGGTAACCACCTTACGAGCCGAGGCCCCATTCCCAGACATGGCCGCGTTTATCGGGCGAGGTCGCCAGTATCCCTGTTTAAAGGTAACTGCTCAGGTCGGTTCCCGGCCATCACGAGCACCGATCACCTTTGGCGCGGTGACTAAAGGGTCCGAGATAGTGGTCCGCACATAGTGGTCCGCACAGTCCCCTGTGCGGCTCTGGGTCCGGAGACGACCCTTCCGCACAGTGGACTGTGCGGACC
>CAMDOF010000091.1 GCA_945903465.1 Opitutus sp. GAS368 | reverse complement strand
GTCTGGCCTCATGATTTCGACACACTGTTCGCAGGACTCGTTTCAGTTTCCTGACCTCGGGACTCGCAAAGTCGTCGTTGATTTTTCAGGTGGCACGCTCTCCAGCGACGGCGGGGCGCCGCTGTTGCGCCAGGTCGACGCCGGCCTGGGGTTGACGCGCCGTCTCGCCGCGTGCTTCCGCGACGGGCGCGATCAACGCTTCGTCGAGCATTCCCTGCCGGAATTGTTGGCGCAGCGCATCCACGGCCTGGCGCTGGGCTATGAAGATCTCAACGACCACGACCAATTGCGGCGCGACCCGGTGTTCGCCACGGCGTGCGGTAAGTCCGATCCGCTGGGCCAAAACCGCAACGACCCGGCCGATCACGGTTGCCCGTTGTCGTCGGCCTCGACCCTGAACCGACTGGAGTTGTCCAACAACCAGACGACGCGCGCGCACAAGCTGCCGCACGATCCCGCGCAAGTGGCGGCCTGCCTGTTGACCCTGGGCGTGCGTTGCCTGCCCAAGCACACCAAAGAAATCGTGCTCGACGTGGACAGCATGGGCCACCTGCTGCACGGCTTGCAGGAAGGTCGGCACTATAATGATTACTACGGTGACTATTGCTACCTGCCCTTGTATCTGGTCGTCGGTGACGTGGTGCTCTGGGCGCAACTGCGCACCAGCGACAAAGGCGGGGCCGACGGCGTCGTGCCCGCGCTGACCCAAGTCGTGGCCGCCCTCCGGCAACGCTGCAAAAAAGCGCGGATCATCCTGCGGGGCGACAGCGGGTTTTGCACCGACGAGATCATGGCCTGGTGCGAAGCGCAGCGGGAGGTTTACTACTGCCTGGGGCTCTCGAAAAACTCCGTGTTAATCGAGCGACTGACGCCGGCCTTGGTCAGCGCGCGGCTGCGGCATTGCCTCTGCGGTGGGTCCGTGCGCGAGTTTGCCGAGTTCGAGTATCAGACGAAAACCAGCTGGAGCCGGCGGCGGCGCGTCATCGGCAAAGCCGAGGTGATGAGCGCTGGCGACAACCCGCGTTTCATCGTCACCAACCTGCCGGCCGACGGCTTCAAGGGCGACGCGGACCGGTCGCGCTTCAGCACGACGCGGCTGTATGAAGAGTTTTATTGCGCGCGCGGCGAGATGGAGAACGTGCTCAAGCAGCAGGTGCTCGATCTGGAAGCCGACAAGCTCAGCACACATTTCTTCGCGAGCAACCAACTGCGCCTGTGGCTGGCGTGCTTCGCGTATCTGCTGCTGGAACGACTGCGCGCCTGGGGCTGTCACGGGACCACACTGGCGCGGGCGACCGTGGGCACCGTGCGTTTGAAACTGTTGAAAGTGGCCGCGCGGGTGACCGTCAGTGTGCGCCGCGTATATCTCCAACTCAGCAGCGCCTATCTGCGGCCGGACTTATTCCGGCTGTGCCACGCGCGGCTGATGCAGCTGACGCCCGCCGACGGTTAACGGCGAGGCCCCCTGACAAAAAACCGGCGCGCCACTCGCGCCGCCGGGCGGAGCCGTGGCCACGCGCAGCGAAAAACGTCGTATTTGGCGTCCACCTACATGCCGGACTCCGCCTTTGTCGAAAATTGACGCGCAGCGGGACTCGGCACCGCCGTTTTCGCGTCCTCGGCAGGAAAAATGCGCGAAATCAGATCAGGTGTGAAATATCCCGGTTAGAGAATAAGAGTCCCTAAAAATGGCCAAATAATGAGAAAGTCTGGCTAGCGGAAGCCAGTCAAACCAGCCACGGCACCGTTCGGTGGATCACCGCATTCTCCCGCGGATCTTCCGGTAATATACCAACCCTTTTCCTTGGCCCGCGCCCCCGTGGACTTGCCGGCCGGGTGGCGCGGCGACGAGGCTGGATGCTTTTCGGCCCGGACTCACCGGGGCCCTGAACGCCGTTGCTCCGTTCGCGATCGTCGGCCCGATCGCCCAAGATACGATTACGGACTTTATGCCACTGGCCGACCTGCCGAAACGTTGTCCCGATGTCGCTCACTTAAACTGATCCCCTTCTGCTCACATAAATTAACCCACCTCCAAAAAAGCTGCTCCCATAAATTGACCCTCGTTCATGCGCATGAACGCTCTTTCCTTCTCTGAACACGTGGAAAAAACCGGAACTTCTTGGAAAAGGAAGCTAATCACCAGTGGATCCGTTTAACTGAGCAGCGGTGGGTCAAAATAGTTGAGCGCCATCGTTATCCACCCGCCGGGCGGCACCGGTCACGACTGGGCGCATTCATTCAAGGCGATGCGCTCGGGCAGCCCAACGGTCCGGTTGCGCACGCCTCGTCTCTTACAGATGCCTTCGCCCCGAGTACCGCCCTCGTCCATCCAGCTTGGTCATTGATCAGGCCGCGGTCCGCCTGCCGTCGACGGTACGGCGGAGGGAAATACCGCTGGCGGGAACGACCGCGGTGTTCGTAACCAAAGTGAACCCGACGTCGCCAAAAGGCGAACCGGTCAGAAGCGACCGCTCACTCCCAACGTCACGGCGAGACCGTGGTAGCTGACGCTTTGAAGTTGGTCACGGGTGCCGCGATAGACGAGCTGCGGCTCGTTGCTGAGATTGTCGATATCGCAGGTGAGGCTAGCGTTGGGCCGGATTTGATAGGCGAATCCCAGGTTCATGACGGTGCGAGCAACGCGATAGGTGTCGCGCCATGGAGCAGTGGCATTGAACGCGGTGATACGTTCGCCGGAATAGTTGACGAGGTAGCGGGTGCTGAGTTTGCGCCAGCGCCACGTGAGGCTCGCATTGCCAGAATGGGGCGTGAAGCCGGGTATCTGCCCGGTGCGGCGGACGGTGGTGCCTCCGAAGTCGCCGTGCGCGGTGACGTAGGTGTAGTTCAGGAGCCCTCCCAGGCCGCGCAGGATACCGGGGAGAAAGTTAAACTGCTGGCGATAATTAAACTCCCAGCCCTGCACGAACGCTGAACCGCGATTGCTGCTGGTGCGGATCAAGTAGCCGCTATAGTCACCGCCGTAACCGTTGTTCGGCCCGGTGGCCACGGTCCCTCCGTCCTGTCCCGTGACGAGGTATTCCTTAATGGATTTACGATACCAACCGATTGAAAGATTTCCGACGGGCTCGAAGTACCAGTCGAGATCAAGGTCCCAATTCGCGCTGGTCTGAGGCAAGAGGCTGGGGTTATTGATGGTCAGAATGTCGTTGCCCTCGGCGTCGCGGGAGACGGTTTCATTGGGCAGGAGGTTGGCCATGGATGGCTTACCATAGCTGGTGGACCAAGCGGCGCGGGCTTTTACGTTGATCATAATTTCATGCGTAAGGTGGGCACTTGGAAAAGACTTGGTGTATCCACCGGTGCGGGTACGTCGGGTTCCGGCGTAATCAATCTGAGCGGCGCGAAAGGGATCGGAAAGTTGCAGAGCGGCGCTGCTCGGAGTGCGGGAGCGGACGTAACCGGCGGCTTCGGTGGTCGTTTTTTCCGTACGTACGCCAGTGAGAAAGCCCGTGCGGCCGAGAAGCCCGGAGTGGCCGAACTTGCCCTGGAGTTGCGCGTAGCCAGCGGTGACTATTTCCTGAACGGAGCGCTCGGCGATGAACTTGTTCGACTCGAAAAAGTAAGCGTCCTCACGCCAGAGCGCGGATTCGATTGGCCGACGGTTGCGAATGAAATCGGAGGCTTCCCAGACGGGAATATTGCGGCCCGTGCGCAACGTATCGGACATCGGGGCATTGAAGTTGGCGGGAAGCGCTGTCGTCCCAACGTAGGACCAACGTCGTGAAATGCTGCCTTCGTCTACCAACTGTTCGCGGCGGTGGAAGCCCGTCTTGAGCGAGAGCGGAACGGCGGTGTCGAAGGTGTAGCGGCCGTTGCCACGGAGTTCGGTGATCTCATGGTCGTTGTTGTTATCTCCGTTGGACATGGTGCCGGTAGGCCGATAATTAGCGGGATTCGTGAAATCGGCCCCCTCGGTCTGAGTAAAGCGCGGGTAAAGGTCGGACTGGGTGCGGTCAAGAATCCAGCCCACGTTGGAAATCCGGTTGGTGAGGATCGCGCCCTCGCCCTCGCCGATGTTGATGTGGGTTTGGTTGTAGACGGCCGAGTAGTCGATCGACCACCGCTTGAACTCGTGCTCCCCACCGAAACTAAAACGACGCTGGCGATTGAAAAAATTTCTCGGTCCGGTCGAGGTAACATCGATGTTCGCGCCAGTGGACGCCCGAACTTGGGTAATGAGATCCGTAAAGCCTGGAAGGATGCCGGCGGTACCGGTGGTGCCAACGGTTTGGTTGGTAAACGCTCGGACATCGTATTGGCGGCGGAAGACCTCAGAGTGATCGACGCCCATGATGGCGAAGGTGAACTTAGAGGTGGGCGAATAACGAAAGTCGAATTTCAGGTTGCCGCTGTGCTGACGCCGGTGGTTGTAGGTGTTCTGCGTCCGGTAGTCCCAAAGATAACGAGGCCCGGTCGCGATATTCTGTAAATCGCGCACGGTGTTAAACCAGCCCCGAGCCTCTTCGCTGTGAAATAAATTGAGCGAAACGCCGAGATTACGCTCGCCGCCGAGAATGTCGAAACGCTCCTGATAAGCCACGTTGACGAGTTCGTGGGCGCGGTGCTGGTGGCGGAGCGGAATCTGCTCGGAAAAAGCGGGGACGAACCGTCCGGAAATTGCGTAGGTGACACGGCGTTTTTCCTTCATGCTCAGCGGTGTGCGCGTCTTGAAATTCATCGTGGCTCCGAGCGAATCGGCGCCACCTTCGGGCGTATGGCCTTTGATTAGTTCCACGGATTCAAACATGGTGGCGGAAAGGGTATTGAGCGCGGAACCACGACCGAGAGCACCCTGGCTGGTGATTTGACCGCCATCCATCGTAACCGTGTTAAGACCGCCGCCACGAATAGATCCGACCGTGAACCCGCCGCCCGCGTCCGCATCGGAAACCACGCCCGGGAGACGGACGGCGAGTTCACCAGCGGTGAAGTTAGGCAGGTTGCCGAACGAATCAGTGGCGGTGACGTTTTTCAGGTTGGGAGCGTTACGCTGCGCGGTGATCGCGGCGGCGTCGCCCTCCCGCTCACCCGTGACGGTGAACGCTTGGAGTTGGTAAATGGCCGCGGTGAGTTCGAAATTGCGGACGGTGCGCTGGCCGGTGCCGATATCGACCGAAGCCCGCGCGGAATCGAGACCAAGGTAGGCGGCGACGACTTCGTGAGTGCCCGTGGGAAGTCCGGTAAAAATGAAACTGCCGGTGATATCGGTAAGCGTGGTAAGGCGGAGTGCGGGGACGTCAATTTTGGCGCCGGCGAGAAAATTACCCGTGGCCACGTTATTGACGACGCCGGTCAATGTGCCGGCGTCAGCGGCAAGTGCCGTCGAGGCCAGCAAAGTCAGGCCGAGCCCGAACAGGCGGGCGAAAAGACGAGGACGTTTGTAAAAATGCATCAGGGGGTTGCTCATCATAAAATGAATTTAATCGAGGCACCTGGTCTCGGACAAATTAGGGGGGGGCATCACGGATGGCTGTGTCAGGTAATTTTAACTGCAAAAGATCACTCTCGTGCGAATCACCCCAGAGGGTAACGCTCGCCCCAAACAATACCTGATTAAGCCCAATAAAAACATGGATAAAAGCGTTTCAACTTGTTCTTTTGCATTCCCAGATCCGCCAGATAATCGTGACGAGCGCGCTGGAGTCGTCGCCGGAAACCTTTTTGCAGGCTCGGCTGGCACCGCCGACGGTGCGTGGTGATTTAATTAAATGGGCGATCATTTCTTTGATTTCCGACTTCGCCCCGCCTGCTTGGGCAAGCGGTCACCCCCAGCCCTCGATCGATCTTTCAACGACGCTCGGGGCGTTTTCAAGAAGTCGGCTTGCAGGCACGCTCCAAGCACCTATCAAAAAATACTTCACACTCACTTCGATTGCCCGGGGACGGCTAAGCTCTCGGCTTTAGCTCGGCTTTAGCTTCCACGGTGACGCCGCATCTTGCGCGAGGGAGCGAAGGCTAAATTTCGACCATAATGGGTGTGAGCAGGGCTTTCCCCCCGTCGCTCCCGAGTAACGACAATTCCCGTGTCGCCCGAGTGAATACCAGCAAATTTTTGCAACTTAGAGCCGCGCTAGCTTTCGGAATCGGAAAAACCGCCCATCTCCGGAAGCGCACCTTTTGCTAAGTGCGACCGGTTTCCGACGCCGCCGCCCCCCCCCGCTGCGAGCTTTAAATCGGATCCATCGACCGGAGGGGAGCAAACTAAGCTTGGCCTGAAAGCGCTGGAGCCAACACTCGGATTTGAACCGAGGACCCACGCTTTACGAAAGCGTTGCTCTACCAACTGAGCTATGTTGGCACTATCTCTAGCGCGAAGAGCGGAAAAAAACCGGCTTCGCCACAATCGCAAGCTCCATTTTCCCCGTTAACCCAAAGAGCATGGTTTTCTGAGGCCAGATTCGGTCGATTACCGTTCCATCACAGCACGACGCAGCACTGCAAAGAAATACCCAGCAAAGCCTCGTTTTGGGGTCGGGCGGATAAGATTTTGCCCCAAAATCAACGCTAGGAATCAGGGACCAGGCGATGTCGCGGCAGCCCTCATAGATTCTCGGTTATGCCTCCAAGAAAACCGCTGAAAACCTACGCGCGAATGACATCTCGGAAAACCCGAGTCAGTTTTCTTCGATCCGGCCATCGGGTAGGCTACCCTGCAACTTTTGCCGCAGTTTAATCGATTGGATTTCCCGGCGTAACCCATTCCCGAATAATTTCAACCGGCAGTGCACATCCAAGGTTTCCAGCAAGCGCTGCTTCAGCACGCCATCCTCGCAAAGACTAAACGCCGCCATGTCCACGAAAGCCTCTGGATCCTCGATCGTTTTTAAGAACGCCGTCATCTCACCCGCAACCGCTCCTGATAATTTTTGCCGCAAGTTAATCAAGCGAGCCAACTCTCGCCGCAACGCCTGGTTCGCCTCCGCCGGAGCCCCGCTCTCACTTGCCAGCGCGCGAATCTGAATTCTCCGGTAAGGCTCTTCCTGAATAATTCGAACCACCTCAACCCGACAGATTCCCTGCAGGAGCAGATTTGAGTTACCCGCCTCACTCCCCTGGCACGCCCTGACCATCCCCAACGTCGCAATTCGGTGGGGTGGTTCAAACTGCAAAGGATCGCTCCCCGCGGCCGCATTTAACCCCGCGACGGCAAACAACCGATTGGAAGCTAAGGCATCGCGCAACATGCGCCGATAGCGCGGTTCAAAAATATGCAGTGGCATCAACGCCTGCGGGAAAAAAACCGCACCGGGCAGGGTCATGACAGCTACTTCTTCGGGAACGGTAATTTCCATCTCCATTACGAGGAACTAGAATCAATAAAGTGAAGAACTCAACTGTGACATTACGTCCAGCCGCCCCAAAATAACGGGCGAAACTGAGCCAAAATGTCTTAACTCTTCCAATCATCTAACCAATAAATAGTTCTATAAAATATAATAAATAATTCTCAAATAATGATTTACAATATTTTAGCAATAGGGGCACGCCGACTGCTAGGGCGGTCACCATGAGCCGCATTATCGGTATTGATCTTGGCACCACTAACTCCTGCATGGCCGTAATGGAAGGCGGCGAGCCGGTGGTCATTCCCAACGCAGAGGGCGCCCGCACGACCCCCTCGGTTGTCGCATTTACCAAAGGCGGAGAGCGTCTCGTCGGGCAAGCCGCCAAACGCCAAGCGGTCACCAATCCACGCAACACCGTCTTCTCTGCCAAACGATTTATTGGCCGGAAATTCAGCGAAGTTCGTGAAGAGGCGAAGAATATGCCCTTCAAGACCGTTGAAGGCAAAAATGGTGACGCCTATATTGAAGTTCAAGTCGGCGACAAGACCGAGCAGTTCGCTCCCCAGCAAATCGCCGCCTTCGTGCTCGGAAAACTCAAGGCGGACGCCGAAGCATATTTGGGCGATAAGGTAACCCAAGCGGTGATTACAGTGCCCGCGTACTTTAACGATTCGCAACGGCAAGCCACCAAAGATGCCGGGAAGATCGCGGGACTGGAAGTACTCCGCATCATCAATGAGCCCACCGCCGCCTCGCTCGCCTACGGCCTTGATAAAAAGAAAGACGAGAAGATTGCCGTGTTTGATCTCGGCGGCGGCACATTTGATGTTTCCGTGCTTGAAATCGGCGATGGAGTTTTTGAAGTAAAGTCGACAAACGGGGACACCCATCTCGGCGGCGATAATTGGGATGAGGCTCTGATCATGTGGCTCGTAGAAAGTTTTCGGAAAGAAACTGGGATCGATCTCAGGAAAGACCCGATGTCTCTGCAGCGTCTCAAAGAGGAAGCCGAGAAAGCTAAAATCGCTCTCTCCTCGACAACTTCCGTGGACATCAACTTGCCGTTCATCACCGCTGACGCGTCCGGTCCAAAGCATTTAAACGTGCAGCTAACCCGGGCAAAGATGGAGCAAATCTGCGAATCGCTGTTTGACCGCTGCCTACCGCCCTTTAAGTCGTGCATGAAGGACGCCGATCTCACCGCCGCCCAAATCGATGAACTCGTTCTCGTCGGCGGCATGACTCGCATGCCGAAAGTGGTCGAAATCGCCAAACAACTTGGCGGCAAGCCCCCGCACCAAGGGGTAAATCCAGATGAAGTCGTCGCCATCGGCGCGGCCGTGCAAGGCGGCGTCCTCAAGGGCGAAGTCCGCGACGTCTTGTTGCTGGATGTCACCCCGCTTACACTGGGCATTGAAACCGCTGGTCAGGTCGCGACGGCCATGATCCCCCGCAACACGACGATCCCCGCCAAAAAGACCCAGACATTTTCAACCTACAGCGACAACCAACCTTCGGTCGAAATTGTCGTGCTCCAAGGCGAGCGCCCGATGTCCCGCGATAACAAAGTCCTCGGAACCTTCCGGCTCGACGGGATCCCTCCCGCACCGCGCGGTATGCCGCAGGTCGAGGTCACCTTCGACATCGACGCGAATGGGATCCTCCACGTCTCAGCCAAGGATCTCGGCACCGGTAAGGATCAAAAAATTACGATTCAAGGATCCTCGGGGCTTTCGAAGGAAGAGGTCGAAAAGATGACCAAAGAGGCCGAACTTCATGCCGCTGACGACAAGAAGCGCAAGGAATCAGTCGAATCACGCAATCAATTGGATTCATCTATCTATCAATTGGAGAAAACCATTAAAGACTCCGGTGATAAGCTTCCCGCGGCGATCAAGAGCAAAGGCGAAGCGGCCCTCACCGAAGCCAAAAAGGATCTCGAAAGCAACGACTCGGATCGCATGAAGGCGGCCATGGAAAAGCTGACGGCGATCGGTGCTGAGCTTTACCAGGAAGTCCAAAAGAATGCCGAGGCCGCCGGAGCCACACCACCGCCCGCCGGAGAAGCTGGCCCAGCCGAGCGATCGGCGAAAAAACCGGAAAAGCAAGCCGGCGTCGTCGACGGTGATTTCGAGGTTGTCGATGACGAAAAGAAAAAATAAGCATTCATCTCCCATTTGTCCTGCCACCGCGATTACTGCGTGGGCGGGACTGTGTTCAGCACGCAAAAAACTCCACCCTTCACCCTAAACTAAAAAAACAACATGGCTAACGTCAAAATTAAGCCGATCGGGGACCGTGTCCTCGTCGAGCACATCGAAGAAAAAGAGCAAGTTCGCGGTGGGATCATCATCCCAGACAGCGCGAAGGAAAAACCGCAGGAGGCGAAAGTCATCGCCCTCGGCACCGGCAAAAAAGGCGAGGACGGCAAAGTCAGCGCCTTCGAAGTCAAGGTGGGCGACCGCGTCCTGATCAGCAAATACGGCGGCACCGAGGTTAAGCTCGACGAAAAGAAGTATACCCTCGTTCGCGAAGACGATATTCTCGGCGTTATCGCCTGATAATTACGTCATCAGTAACTCAAAAATTAACTCATCTATTTAACTACTATGGCTGCTAAACAACTCCTGTTCGATGATGCCGCGCGTCAGAAAGTCCTCCGGGGCGTCGAACTTCTATCCAAGGCCGTCAAGGTCACCCTCGGGCCTAAAGGTCGTAACGTCGTTATCGACAAAAAATTCGGATCACCGACTGTCACTAAGGACGGCGTCACCGTCGCCAAGGAAGTCGAGCTTCCCGATCCCTACGAGAACATGGGCGCCCAGATGGTGAAGGAAGTCGCTTCCAAGACATCCGACGCCGCTGGCGACGGTACCACCACCGCCACAGTGCTGGCCGAGTCCATATACAAAGAGGGACTCAAGAACGTCACCGCCGGTTCGAACCCGATCTTCCTGAAGCGCGGTATCGACAAGGCCGTGGAGGCCGCGGTCGCTGAGCTGGCGCGCATTTCCAAGAAGGTCAACGACCGCGAAGAGATCCGCCAAGTTGCCACCGTTTCCGCCAACTGGGATGAGACGATCGGCAACATCATTGCGGACGCCATGGACAAGGTCGGCAAGGATGGCACGATCACGGTGGAAGAGGCGAAGTCCATCGAGACGACCCTCGACGTCGTGGAAGGTATGCAATTCGACAAGGGCTATCTCTCGCCCTACTTCTCCACCAACGCAGAGGCGATGGAAGCCGTTCTCGAGGATGCCTACGTCCTCATTAATGAGAAGAAAATCTCGAGTCTCCAAGACCTTCTGCCCCTGCTTCAAGTTGTGGCCAAGGCGGGCAAGCCCCTGCTGGTCATCGCTGAGGAAGTTGAAGGCGAAGCACTCGCCGCTCTCGTGGTGAACAAGATTCGTGGCACGCTGAATGTGTGTGCCGTCAAGGCTCCTGGCTTCGGCGATCGCCGCAAGGCGATGCTCGAAGACATCGCGATCCTCACCGGAGGCAAGTGCCTGACCGAGGACCTCGGCGTCAAGCTCGAGAACATCCAAATCAGCGATCTCGGCCGCGCCAAGCGGATCGTCGTCGACAAGGAAAATACCACGATTGTGGGCGGATCCGGCAAGTCGTCCGATATCCAAGGCCGCGTGAAGCAAATCCGCCGGCAGATCGACGAAACCACCTCGGACTACGATCGCGAGAAGCTGCAAGAGCGCCTCGCAAAGTTGGCCGGCGGCGTCGCCGTTATCAATGTCGGTGCCGCGACCGAAGCGGAGATGAAGGAAAAGAAGGCCCGCGTTGAAGACGCGCTGCACGCCACGCGTGCCGCCGTCGAAGAGGGCATTGTCGCCGGCGGTGGTGTGGCGCTGCTGCGCACCGCCAAGGCCATTGACGGCGTCAAGCTCGAAGGCGACGAGGCCATCGGGGCTCAGATTGTCCGTCGCGCGATTGAATCGCCGATCCGCATGCTCTGCGCCAACGCTGGCGTCGAAGGTGCGGTGGTGGTTGGAGTTGTGGCTGCCGGCAAGGGCAACTACGGCTACAATGTGGCGACCGGTGATTACGAGGACCTCGTCAAGGCCGGCGTGGTTGACCCGACCAAGGTCACTCGGACGGCCCTTCAAAATGCTGCCTCGATCGCGGGTCTCTTGCTCACGACCGAGTGCATGATCACGGAGCTGCCTGAGAAGAAGGAACCAGCCGGCGGCGGCCATGGCCATCCTCCTGGCGGCGGCATGGACTACTGAGTTAGTCGTTAAACAAATTCCAGGCGAAGCGCTCCGGCCTTCCTGCCTGTTGAAAAGGCGCACCGAAACCGGTGCGCCTTTTTTGTGAAAAATCGGCTGGGCCCGCGCAAAAACTCGCAGCCCAGCTGGATTTAACTTTTCTTCAGCGGGTGACTCTTCGGTTCATCCTCCACGACCGCATTTTTAGCGTCGGCTTAACGCGGCGCGACCGCTCGAGCTGGTGGGGCGGCACGGGCCGAGGTGGCCCGCGTGGCGGCTCTGGCGAGAACGGCGCGCCTCCTGAGTTAATCGGAGAAGCACTCGGCTCCGAGCAACCGAACGAGCCCACGGTAAATCTCTGAACATCCCATGGAGATCATTTTTTTAGGCACGGGCACGTCACAAGGGGTCCCGATGATCGCGTGTGATTGCGCAGTGTGCCGATCAACCGATGCCCGCAACCACCGGACGCGCACCTCGCTTCACGTGGTCATGGACGGGTTGCACGTGCAGGTGGATGCGGCGCCAGAGTTTCGTCTGCAATGCCTCCGTGAAAATATCACGGCGATGGATCTCTTCATTTTGACTCACGGACACGCCGATCACATCGCTGGGATGGATGATCTGCGACGCTTCTGCGAACTGCTCGGGGACCGTGCGATCAGCGTCTACACGACTGATGAAGGGATGCGCCGAGTTCAGGCCATGTATCCCTACGCCATCGCGGACCGACCGGTCACGAAAGGCTACGCCGCCTTTAAATTAATCGGTATGCCGGAGAAACTTGAGCTTCCGCAAGGGACGATTGCGGCGACCCACCTTCCCCACGGCGCACTGACCACGCTTGGCCTCGTTTTCACCGAGCGCAGCAGCGGGAAGAAACTCGCGTACTACACAGACTGCAAACAAGTCCCCCCCGCCGCCGTGGCCCTGGCGCAAGGAGCCGATATCGTCGTGCTGGACGGGCTGCGTGCGCAACCCCACCCCTCCCATTTATCGATCAGCGAGGCGATCGCCGTGGCTCAGAAAATCGGGGCGCCGCAAACGTGGCTCATCCACCTGACTCACAGTAGTGATCACGCCGCACTGGCCGCGACGCTGCCGCCGACGATCTTTCCAGCTTATGATGGATTACGCATTAATCTTTAATGGCCCGGGCCGACGAGGAACGTAGGGTTGAACAAGCGGTTCCATTCCGGAAACCTTCTACCATGAGGTTCCGATCCTATTTCATCGCTAGAGCGTTGAGTGTCATCCTGGCTTTCGGCGCGCTGAATGCTCAACCTGCGGATCAGGCGGAACTCGCCGCGCTGCGTGCGCAAGTTCGCCAATTGGAAGAACAATTACAGGCGATAAAAGCGCGCCTCGATGCGAAGGCGGGGCCACCCTCCCCTCCGCAGAGTTCACCTCAAGAGGACCCTGCTGACAGCCAAGGGCGAGCAGCCGCGGCCGTGATAAGTGTCAACGATCGCGGGTACACTTTGGCCTCGGCAGACGGCAAGAACGTCCTCCAACCAAAAGCCTTAATTCAAGTTGATGGCCGCTTTTTTTTCCACGATGGCGGATTGGTCAACGATACTTGGGCCCTCCGCAAAGCCCGGCTCATCGCGGAAGGTAAGCTCGGGCGAGCTTATGGCTTTCAATTCATCACCGAGTTTGGCGGGAGTGCCGTGAGTGTTTTGGATGCGAATATTACCGCTGAGATCATCCCGGGGCTTATTTTCAAAGCGGGAAAATTCAAAACGCCTGTTGGTCTCGAAGTGCTGGTGCCGGATCACGCCACGACTTTTTTGGAACGAACGATCCTCAGCGGTTTTATGCCCAATCGGGATATTGGCATTCAACTGAGCGGAGAAATGGGGGCAGGCCGCGTCAGTTATACCGCGGGAATTTTTAACGGTGTCGCGGACGGAGCGAACAGCACCAACGCAGATTTTGATGAAAATAAAGATTTCGTCGGCCGCGTTCTGGTCCGGCCCTTTTTGCAGGCCACTCGTTCGCCTTGGCGAGGGCTGATGGTCGGTCTCGCCGGAAGCCAGGGCCGGCAAAAAACCGCCGCTGGGCGTACTGCCGGGTACCGCACCGACGGGCAGCAATTTTTTTTCACCTACCACTCCGGAGTCGTGGCGGACGGTCTGACTTGGCGGCTAGCTCCGCAACTGGATTACCGCATGGGACCGCTGGCGCTGATGGGGGAATATGTAATCTCTGCGGTGAACGTAAGCACGACCACAGGCGGACCTAGGAGCGAGCTCAAGCACCGGGCGTGGGAAACGACTGTAAGCTACGTGCTCACGGGTGAAGATTCTTTGGCGAGCGGGTTGGTGCCGCGGAAGCCCTTCGATCTCCCCGCTGGAACGTGGGGCGCGCTGGAAATCGTCGCGCGAATGGCAAACGCGCGCCTCGCTGACGGATCATTTCCAATTTTTGCCGACCCTAGTACGAATGCGAGTTCAGCTCGAGCGATCGCGGTCGGGCTCAACTGGCACTGGAGCAAAGCTTATCGCGTCATGATTAATGCGCTGGAGACCCGCTTCAGCCACCCTCCTGCCACGCCGTTAGTCGCACCAGCCCCTTTGCTGCAACACGGGGAGAGAGCCATCGTTTCGCGGTTGCAATTTTCCTTTTGAACGCGCCTCGCGGAGCGACCGAGCAAAACCGCCCGTCCTCACCTCCGCACGGATCGCGGCGACTCACCGCCGGCTGAACCAAGTGGATAGGAATGTACCTAAGCGCCTTCAGCCGAGGTTACTCACCCGATCAACAGTGCACGCTGTGGGTCGCAAACGCGGAGCCCGCGCACGCTTGAGCAAAGGAATTAGGCCCAACAATCCCGCGATCGTCAGCGCCAAGACCGCATAACCAGCGACATCGTGGACAACGCCCTCGATCGCACGCGATTCGTAGGCGTAAGCCCATGCGGTCAAAAAAAGGCTCCGAGCTAGATTTGCCCCAAAAGCGAGCAAGACGGCGGCCACAAAGAGCGAGATTTTTTGCCATGCCTGCTCCAAGTAAACCGCGGCGAGGAACGCGCCCGAAAACAAACAGCCGGTGAGAGAGCGGATACCCGAGCAGGCGTCGGCCACCCCGACATGACCGCGCGGCCACGCGAGCACGTTACCTTGTTGTTCAATCGGCAAGCCCAGCAGATCGAAAATAAACGCGACCAAGGAGACGACCCACCGTAACAACGCGAGATTCAGCTGCGACTCTAACGCCGAAACCAGAGGCGCGGAAATCAGCCAGACGAAAACGGGAAAAATAAAATGCGTGATCAGCTGAACGCGGGCATCGGCGAAAAAACCGGCCGCAGCTGCCGTTGGCGACTCAGGGGCACTGATGAATAACAACGGTAAGACGATGCCGATCATACCCATGGTAATCGCCAAGGTACCGGGCTGAGAAGTGCCTGCGCCCGCGCGATAAAGAGCCCCGAGTAAAAAAAAGCCAACGCCTAGCAGGAGCCCACCCCCGACCAAAAGCCAAAGCAACCAGAGTTTAAAATGGCGGGCGCGTGGACTCGCCGGCGCGGCGCACGCGGCCAGCGCCGCCAAAATTTTCGGCCAGCGATCGTAAATGACAAAGATGACAAAGAGCGGGACGATCCAACCGAAACTATAATCCAGTTTCACTCGCCACCAATGCGATTGGTCCCACCCGACAAAAGCAAGAAATCCCCCGGCGAGAGCCAGCGTCGCGACGAACGAGCTCGGGACGCCCGTCCATAATTTTTTCCAGAGCGCGAACATGCCAACAATGCGAGGCCAAGGGCAGGGAAGACGCGAGCCTGATTGCCGGCCCGATGCCCCACGATTTCTCTCGGCCGGATTCCGCGAAGCGCGCCACGACGGGACTACTGGTCCGCACCCTCGCGCCACACATGGGCCGCGGGCCCGCTTGGGACGATCGGCGCGGGCGCCAGAGCTCAGTCAGACATGCGCGCCACGACCAAAGAAGCGTTGGTCCCACCGAAGCCGAAACTGTTCGCGAGCGCGGCGTTGACGTTACGCCGGACGGCGGTGTTCGGCGTAAAATTTAAACCGAGGTCGCCACAGACCGGATCGACATTTTCGAGATTGATCGTCGGCGGTACGATCCCGTGATGAACCGCGAGAACGGCGGCGAAAGCCCCCATTGCGCCAGCGGCCCCGAGCAGGTGACCCGTCATTGATTTAACGCCGCTGACGTTAAGCTGGGCCTTATTCCCGGCAAACACGCTGGCAATCGCGGCGGCCTCCTCGCCATCCCCCCCTGGCGTCGACGTGGCATGAGCGGAGACATAATCAATCTCCGCAGGTGCCAGATGGGCCCGCGCGAGGGCCGCCCGCATGGACCGGGCGGAACCCTCAGCCCCGGGGGCCAAAGAAGACAAGTGGAAGGCATCGGCGGAGGCCCCATAGCCACGGAGTTCGGCGTAAATGCGCGCGCCGCGACGTTGGGCGTGCTGGCGTTCTTCGAGGATAAACACCACCGATCCCTCAGAGAGAACAAAGCCGTCGCGGTCGCGATCGTAGGGACGCGAGGCCAAGGTGGGGGCGTCGTTCCGCGTTGAGAGCGCGCGCATCTGGGCGAAAGCACCAATCGCCAAAGGAGTCACGGTAGACTCAGCCCCGCCGGCCACCATCACATCCGCATCGTCACGCAAGATCGCCGCGGCCGCCTCGCCGAGGGCGTGACCACTCGTGGCACAGGCGGAAGCCACGCTCATATTGGCACCCCGACAGTCGAGGAGCAGACTGACCTGACCCGCGAGGAGGTTGGGGGCAATTTGGATGATAAAGAACGGCGAAATTTTGCGAAAGCCACCGGCTTTCCATGTATCGTGCATCGCCTCCATTTCCGGCAACCCCCCAAGCCCGACACCCAAGTTTACGCCAATGCGCTCCGCGGAGATACGGCTGCGATCAGCGTCCAGGCCGGAATCGGCGTAGGCCTCGACGGCGGCATTTGCTCCGAGGTGAGTAAAACGACCAAATTTCTTCAGATCTTTGAGCGTGAGGGCCTGCAATAGCGGATCGCCCGCGGACCCGCGGGGATGCAAAGGAGTCGGTAAAAGACGGGCGGGATCAAAGTTTTTTACCTCGCCAGCGAGCTGCGCCGTGCAACCAGTCGGGTCAAATCGGGTGATCCGGCTAATCCCGCTGCGGCCGGCAACGAGTGCTGCCCAAGTTTCCGGCGCCGAGTTACCGCACGGCGTGACCGCACCGATACCAGTGATAACGACGCGGCGGGCAGAGGGAGATACAGAATGAAGCATCGGATAATAAATAGTATTGTAAGTTAAACTAAGCCCCGAAAGTCACCCCGCTGAGCCCGACCATCGATTATCCACCGAAGGTTCCAATCAACGGTAAAACGGACGAAGCTAAGCATGAGGACTTAATTTGAAGAATGACGGCAGGTCTTGTGCTTGGGTGAAAAATCGAATCACACATTTAAGGCGCGCTGATTTCGAGCAGAAATATCGGTCGGGAAATCGGCGGGGCCGGGCGGGCCCTGGCTTCGCATGTCAAAATGGCAGCGAAGCTTCATGACGGGGGCAAAGCCGAGGCGTGGCGGCGAACCAAGATCAAAGCAACTGGGGACTCACCGGATGCGCTTGAGCGAAGGAGGGGCGCGCACCCGCCAACGGCCCCGCCCGGGAGCCCGAAACGCTCGGCGAGGGAGATTTTCGTCTCTGGCGCTGGGGAGCGCGATAAGCGCCGGGCGAGTCAAGATGGGCAAAAACGAGCGGGGGAGCGATTGAGAGCGAAGCGCATCAAACCATCTGCGAGCGCGCCGTTGGCAAGCCAAGAGACCCCTTCACGTCGGTTTTGACTTTAACCGAAGCGGCGCCTTGACTCCCCCTCCATTTTTTTAACGCGCCACGCCCGATCTCCTTCTTCGCACTATGCAGCAGCTTCACGCCTATTGGCGCATGGAATATATCGAGGCCCCCCGCTACCCGGCAGCGATGCAGCGTCCCTTCACGGAGTTGCCGGTGCTTGGCGATGACCGTGCCGCGCTGATCCTCCATCGTTCTCGTCTGACTTATCTCATTTTGAATCGGTTTCCGTATAATCCCGGACATCTCCTTGCCGTGCCCTTTCGCGAGGTGACCGACCTGACGGAGCTGGCCCCTGAAGAGCGGGCCGATTTGATGGAGGAAATCGTGATGGGGAAGCTGGTCTTGAGTGCCGCGCTTAAACCGGATGCTTTCAATATTGGTTTCAATCTCGGCGCAGACGTCGCTGGCGGCAGTATTGCGCACCTTCATGGCCACATCGTCCCGCGGTGGAACGGCGATAATAACTTTATGCCCGTGATCGGACAGACCCGCATACTCCCGCAGTCGCTCGACGCCACCTGGGAGAAATTAACGGCGGCCGTTAGCCAATTAGGTGAACACAGGAAAAATTAATAATCGACACAATCGGGGCGGATCTTGCGCCTGAAAAATCGGTTCGCTGAGCAGAATTCACTCAAAACGCATCCTGAAATTGCCAACGAAGACCCTGCATTTCCCGAGTCCGCGTCATCTCAGCTCGCTCTACGGCAACCGAGAGGAGAATCTGCCGTACGCAGAAAAAGTGCTCGGCGTCATGTTGGTCACCCGCGATGATTGGCTCCGCATCGATGGAAACGCAGCGATGATCGCGACGGCGGAGGCGTTATTCACCTTCTTGGACAAGGCGCGAGCACAAGGGGTGATTATTCGCACCCCGGATTTCCACCGCATCGCGGACGCCTTCGGGCGGGGCAAAGGCGCGGAATTGGAAACCTTATTGCAGTCCCCCTTGGTCATCACGACCAATCGGAAAACGATCGTCCCGAAAACGCTTGGTCAAAAGTTGTATCTGCAGTCGATGCTGGCGCACCCGGTCGTCTTCGGGATCGGTCCGGCTGGTACCGGAAAGACCTATTTGGCGATGGCCGCGGCCGTCAATGCGCTGCTCAAAAACCAAGTTGAGCGGGTGATTCTCACTCGACCGGCCGTCGAGGCGGGAGAATCCTTGGGCTTTCTGCCCGGGGACCTCCGCGAGAAAATTCTGCCTTATCTTCGCCCGCTCTACGACGCGTTGCACGATATGCTGGAGCCCGAGGACGTCGCGCAACTGACGGAGAAGGGCGTGATCGAAATAGCCCCTTTGGCCTACATGCGCGGCCGCACGCTGGCCAACGCGTTCATCATCCTCGACGAGGCGCAAAACACGACCCCGGAACAGATGATGATGTTTCTCACCCGCCTCGGCGAGGATTCGCGCATGGTCGTTACGGGGGACATCACCCAAATTGATCTTCCGCGGTCAAAGTCCAGCGGGCTTCTCGAGGTCAGGCATATTCTCGCCGGTATTCCGGGGATTGATTTCCACACCTTCAGCAGTGGGGACATCGTCCGTCATCCACTTGTGGCGAAAATCATCGAGGCATATGATGCTTATCGGAATCCGATGGCACCGGCACCCGACCGCGAAGAGGGACGATAAGATCGTCGCCCATCGACTGCGATGCCCCCGCTATCACCCCCGATCCCTTTCCGCATGCACCTTGGTTTAATTCCCTCAGCCTAATGTCCGTGCGCAACCAACTCAAGCTGCTCGTCGCCGGGCTCAGCCTCCGACGGAGTCGTAACGCCGCCGCTCTGCTAACCCCATCTGCCATGGGGGAGTTTTTGGACCGTAGCCGACTCATCGCTGCCCTCATTTTTATTTTCACAGTCGCCGCGATCGTAATCATCAGCTCGGCGGCGATCAGTACCCTCGACGCGCCCGTGCTCGTCGATCACGTCGCGACCAGTCGCGTTACCGCGCTGATCCCGTTCAGCTATGAGAGCGCGGAGAAAACTCAAGCCACCCGCCAACAGTACCTCGACAGCGTGCCCCCCGTCTACAAACTCGACCAAGCGGCTTGGTATCAATTCGAGGAAGGCGCCCGAGCGCTGCTGGTCCAACTCAATACGTTTGAAGCAACCGCGCCGAGTAACCGCGCCGTCCTCATCGGCCAAAAAACGGCCTTGGAAAAAATCGCGGAGATTTTCAATTCGCACGGACCCTACCACGTAACCATCGAAGACTTGGGGGCCATCCTCGCAGCCGGCGACACCAAGGCTCGCGCAGAACTTTTTGAAAATGGACTCGCGACCCTGCGCGATCTGTATGCCCAAGGCATTACGGACTCGAGCCTCGGCAGTCTGGGCGCTGGGGGCGCGGTCCTCCTCCAGATTGCTCGGCCGGATGGTGCGGTGGCGCAACTCCCGACCCAGACGATGGAGGATGCCCTCACTGGCTTGCGCGTAAGCCTGACCACGTCCAATCTCCCCAAGACCTCGGCCCAAGCGGTCTTCCGCCTCTTTCGTTTCGGGCTCACTCCCAATGTCATTTTCGACCGTGCTGCCACCGCCGCGCGGCACGAGACGGCCGCCCGCACCGTCAAGCCAGTGACAGTAAATGTGGGCCGAGGGCAGACGATCATCGAAGCGGGCAAACGCGTTTCGCCCGAGCAACACGAGATGCTGATCGCCCACCGCCAGTATGTCCGCGCCCATGGCGATAGCGACCTGCGCGAAGGTTTGACGCTTTTTGGCCGAGTGCTGCTTGTGCTCGCCATGGTGCTCGCGTCCCTTATTTACATCAGGATCGAAGATCCGGAGACCCTGCGGAGCAACGTTCGGTGCGGGCTACTCGCGCTCGTCGTCATCGTGAACCTCGCGCTCGTCCGGGCCAACTACTCATTGGGCGGGGCGGAGTTTTTCGTGCGCGATGGTTCGTGGGCATCCACGCTGCCCTACGTGGCCCCGACGGCCTTCGCACCGCTGATCGTCGCCATCCTGATCGACGCGGGATCAGGAATTTTCATGGCGCTGCTAATTTCAATTTTCACGGGCGTAATTTACGGTAATCGGCTCGACCTCCTCGTACTCACTTTTCTCGCTTCGCTCGTCGCCATCTACTTTGGTCGGGACGCGCGCCGCCGCGGTCGGCTCGTGCGCGCAGCTGGAGCGGGCGGACTCACGGTGGCAGCGTTTGCCGCGCTCATCGGCATTGCTGACCAAACCCCCGTCGACACGCTCATCCGCCAAATGGTCGCGGGGCTCGGGACGGGAATTATCACCGGGATCGCGGTGGTCGGGCTCTTACCCGTGCTCGAATCACTCTTCAAACGCACCACGGATATCACCCTGCTGGAGCTTACGGATTACAATCACCCCCTGCTACTTCGGATGCAGCTAGAAGCACCCGGCACGTACCACCATTCCCTCGTCGTCGCGCAGCTCGCTGAAAACGCCGCGAACGCCATTGGGGCCAATCCGCTGATTGCGCGAGTTTGCGCTCTTTTCCACGATGTCGGGAAAACGGCCAATGCGCTCTTTTTCAGCGAGAATCAACGCGACCGCAGCAATCCCCACGACCAATTACCACCCGCCGAGTCTGCGAGGATCATCAAGCAGCACGTCAACGCGGGAATCGAGCTCGCCTACAAACACCATTTGCCCAAAGCCGTCGTCGAGGTCATCCAACAACACCACGGCACGACTCTCGTGCGCTACTTTTACCAGCGAGCGCTCGAAGCCACGCGCGCTCCCGCCACCGCCAGTCCCCGCAAACGCGCCACGGCGACGCCCACCTCGGAAACGCCGGCACTTGCCGCGACTGTCGCTCTCGCACCACCCACACCCAGCGAACAGCCCTTCCGCTACGACGGACCCCTGCCGCAATTTAAGGAAAGCGCGATCATCTCCCTCGCCGATGGCATCGAGGCGGCGACGCGCTCGCTCCGGCAAGTCAACGCCGCGGAATTAAAAGAAACCATCAACCGGGTGGTCAGTGATCGCATCACGCATGGACAGTTGGATGAGGCCCCGCTGACGCTCGACGAAATCACGCGGATCAAGAACAGCTTCCACTTTACCTTGCTGAACATGCTGCACTCGCGCGTCGCCTATCCGCTCGCCGAAAACTCACCGGCCAGCGGCAGCAGCTGAAAATCAGCCGCGCTACGAACGCCGACCCGACCGGCGCGAAGCCCGTTGCGGATTGCGCGAAAACCTTCTCGTCCGACCTTCATGCCCACCCGCACCATTGCGATCACCAACCGCCATCCGCGCCTCCAATTCGAGCGCCGTGCGGTGCGGAAAGCCATGGCCGCGCTCGACGCCCACGCCGCCGCGTTCAAGGTGCCATCGACCGACTTTTTGCACGGGGAACTATCGGTCGTATTTCTGACGGATGCGGCGCTCGCCGATTTGCATGCTGAATTTCTCGATGATGCCACGACGACTGATGTAATTACCTTTGAGGGCGATCCCGCGCACGGCGTCGCCGGTGAGATTTGCGTCTCGGTCGATACCGCGGCCGCCTACGCTCGAGCGCACCGGCGCGACTTTTCCACCGAGTTAACGCTTTATCTGGTGCACGGCTGGTTACACTTGGCTGGCTACGACGACCTGATCCCGCTCAAGAAACGCGCGATGCGCCGGGCCGAAGCGCGCGGCATGGAGTACTTGGCTGCACTGATACCGCCATTTAAGCTGCGCCCAGCGCGTTGAAATTTATCGCCGGGCGGCGCGAGCAAGGTGCCACCGCGAGCGGTCACCGTTATCGCAATCTTCATTTTGAAGGGCTCCGTGATGACGGAGCCGCCACTGCGCAAGGGCTTAATGACGAGCGAACCACGCCACGCACGGCGGATTTTTGCACGGAGCGGCTCAGAGGGTGGAACGTGGGCTCCGCGCGCTTTGTGCTTTCGGCACAAAACTAACCGAACGCCGAGCGCATGATCGATCCTTTCGTGCACCAAGTTCCCGTGCAAAAATCCGCCGTGCCACGCCACGCCACCTCTGGCAAAACCACGCCGCCATCATAAAAAACTTTTGCCTCCGTCCGCGCTTGCGTGAGTGTGCAACGTGACCGCCATGAAACCAGCCACCGCTCCCGCCCACGCCCCCGCGCAATCTCGTCTCATCGCCTTTCGCAACGCGTTCCTCTCGGGGGCTCTGCTGCTGGCCCCATTGATTGTGACGATCTGGGCTATTCGCATGATCATTGATGTCGGCGGCGGCACGTTTCGGCCCCTCTACGAACAACATCTCCCCGATGCGTTGCAGGGAATCTCGCTACTTTGGGATATCGTCGCGACCGGCGTCGTCTTTCTGCTCGTGACGGGCCTCGGGTATCTCTCGAATTATGTCTTTGGGAAATATTTCCTGAGTATTGGCGAGCGGGCGATCCAGCGGATTCCGGCCGTGGGCGCTGTTTATAATTCAGTTAAGCAGATGGTGGCGACGTTCGGACCGCAAAACCGGAATTTGTTTAACAAGGTTGTCCTGATTGAATACCCGCGCGCGGGGTGTTGGACGCTCGGTTTTTTAACGAATAAAGCGCAAGGGGAAGCGCAGGCGCGCCTAGGGTTCGAAGCATGGACGGTTTTTGTGCCGACCACGCCTAACCCGACGGGGGGCTTCCTGTTGATGCTCCCGCGTACCGCCATCATCGAATTGGAAATGAGCGTAGGCGACGCCATGAAAATGATCATATCAGGCGGCGCGATGGTACCTTCCTGGCCGCCGGCGAAGCACCCCGTGACCATCGCGCTATAAACCGCTCCCCGCGGCCCGCAAGACCGCCCGTCTAAAGCCGCCGGTCGCCGCCACCCCTCGCTCCACCTATCGCGAAAACACCCGCCCGTGCCCGCGCAGAAACTCACCACCGATGCATTTGTACTTTTGAAAAGACCACCCACGGAGTCGTTTCAAAATTTCACTCTTTTTTCTCCGGAGCACGGTGCCTTGCACGCGCTGCAAAGGCTCGTTAAAAAGACCAACTCAACCAGCCTCGCCTTGGACTTATTCGATGAAGCTACCCTCCAGCTCGAATCGTCGAACCAAGGACGCACGTGGTTCATCAAAGAGGTGGAATTGCTCCACCGCCCTGCCGCGATTGGCCAGAGCTACGAGGTACTGCGCTACGCCTGTGCCTTCGCCTCGTTGATCGTGCGAAATTCGGTGCATGAAGATAGCCGGGCCTCTGTGGCCGAACTCTTCCGCAGCGCGTGCGAGGCCTTCACGTACGGTGTGCGGCCGGATATTATCTACTTCAAGTGCCTGTATCGGTTTTCTCGTGACGAAGGTTATCCGGTTAAGCAACAGTGGTTCCCTTCGCTACCGCCAGCGGATCGTCTCGTCGTCGCAGCCCTCCTCAACCGACCGCTCGCGGAGCAAACGGCCGAGCCAAAGGAAGTGGCCCGCCTTGAGCGCCGGTTGGAGGAGTATCTACGCGGACACACCGAAATCCTGATCGACTGAGAGCGATGCACGTCGATCTCGAAAAACGAACCGCGGCGTTAAGCGTCGGTGACTTCGCCGGTTTCGCCCTTGGTCCGCGTGAGTCGACCGGCCGCGGCGGGCTCGCGGGGGTTTGGCGGGCCCAGCTCGGCACGCATTGGCATAACGAGCTCCGGGCCCGCGCGATCGCGGCTTATGGGAGCGCGGCGACGTTTGAAATTCCTGTCGTCGGGCAGATTTTTCACCGCGGATGGACCCTGACGCTCACCGGCCGGATTGATCAGAGGATTGAGACGGGCGGGGCCTGCCTCCTGCGGGAAATTAAATCAGTGGTCCGACCGCTACCGGCCGATGAGAGCGATCTCCGCGCAGATTATCCCGAATATTTTATCCAAGCCGCTACCTACGCCGCGCTCGCGCGTTTCGGCGCCCTCGTACCCGCTCTCGGTACCGACCCCGCGAGCGCGCCAGAGCTTGAGCCCAGCGGCGCGACGACGCACGCCAAAGCCGACGCTCACGACGACGCGCCGACCGAAGATAAGGTCGGGACCGGCGCGACCGCTGGAGTGACGGAGCGAGCGCGAGTGGTGACGCGGGGCGGAGACAGCATCAAGTCGGCGTTGAGTACTGAATTGGTATTTGTGGAAACCAGTTCAGGGGTGGCGCAAAACATCGTCCTGAGTTCGGCGGACGATTATATTTTCAAAGCACAGCTGGAGCGTCTCACCGAATTTCTGCAACTGAGGCAACGCGCCCGCACCCGCCTCCAAGGGTTACGTTTCCGGCCCGCCTTCGCTGTACCGAGACCTGGGCAAGAAACGACGCTCGAAGAGCTTTCGACCCTTTTCGAACGCCGGCCCTTAGTGCTTTTCGAAGCACCCACGGGATTCGGCAAGACCGGCGTGCTCCTCGAGTTTGCCCTTGGCCAACTCCGATCCGGTCACTTCGACCGCGCGATCTACCTCACGAGTAAGTCTACGGGCCAACTCCAAGTGGTGCGGACCTTGGCCGCGATGACGGCCGAGGCGCCGCCCCCGAAAGCCGATCTCGTGGCGGCGCCCCTCGGATCGAGTAGCATCGAACCCGCGGGTCGCGGCCAACGATCATCACACGGAACCGCACCACCGCCCGACCCAACACCTTTGACGACAAAACCGGCGGGCTCGGCACGCGAGAGCGCGCCAGCGGTCGCGCTCTGGCACGTGCGCAATAAAAGCGAGCACTGCGTCAACCAGACATTTCACTGCGTACGGGACACCTGCGCCTATCTCGCTGGCGGTGCCGAACGCTGGCCGACGAGCGGGCTCGCGCGATTTTATTTGGAAGAAAATCATGCACGCGATTTGGAGACCCTGCGCGCCGCCGGTCGCCATGCTCTCGTCTGTCCGTATGAAATCACTCGCACCGCACTGGCTTTTAACGATGTCTGGATCGGCGACTACAACTATGTTTTCGCTCCCCGCAACCGCGGATTATTTTTCGATCAACCCGGTTTCAATCCGGCCCGCACGCTGCTGGTCCTCGATGAGGCGCACAACCTACCGACGCGCGTTGCCGATGCGTACTCGCACGCGTTTACCGCCAACGCCGCCGCCAGTGTGCGCGAAGAACTCCATCGCGTGCGCGCGCACGCCCAGCTCACGCTCGCCTGGGACCATTGGTGCCATTTCCTTCACCACCTTCGCCCTAGCGAGGCACTGACGGCCGCAGATGAAGATGACGCCCGCGACTTGCTTAAAGAGCTCGCCCAGCGCGTGCGAACGCTTCCGCCTGATCTGGCCGCGCTGGGCGCCCCAGCCGCGGAGGCGCTCTGGGCCGTGCCCTCCCTTGTTGACGAACTCACCAAGGATACGCTGCCGCGTTTATGGTGGAGCCCGCGCGAGGGTGAGCTGGCCTTAACTTGCCTGGACGCCGCCCCAGCTATCGGTGTAACTTTGCGTGAATTTGGTGGGGTTGTCCTCGCGAGCGCTACGCTGACGCCCATCGACGGATTTGCCGCCGCCTGCGGGCTCGACGCTCCCCCTGAGGTTGCTCCCCCACCGCCCGCCTTTGCGCCCACCCGTCTGGGTAATTTGAACAAACGCGATACTCGCCAGCTTTTCAAGCAGCTCCGCAGCGGCGCCGAACTGCTGCGGGTCGACGCCGCTCGCGAAATGGCCGGTCCCGCAGTATTGCGGGCGCAGACCCCATGGCGCGATGTCAGCTACGACGTCGCGATCGATACCCGCGTGGAGACCACCTTCCAAAAACGCTCCGAGCATTATACGACAACCGCCGCCACCATTGCCGCGCTCCACGGATCCGCACGTTCCGCCCTTGATAAAAACGCGCCCCGTCCAACGCCGGTCGAACTCGCTTCTTCACATGAACCCGCCCCGAAGGGATCGCGGCTGACCACTCCGCTCACTCCCCCAACGGCCGCGGTCGCGGTTTTTTTCCCCAGCTATGCTTATGCCACAGCCGTGATGCAGGCAGCGGCGACCGTCGTACCCCACCTGAAAGTAGCTCTCCAACCCAAACTTCGCGATCTCGCGGGGCAATCCGCTTGGGTCGAGGACGCTCTCCTTTTCAGCGACGCCGTATTCCTCGTGCTCGGCTCTAGCTTTGCGGAAAGTATCGATACGCTCGGTGGGCGCGTCACTCACGCCATGGTCGTCGGTCCGGCACTCCCGGAGGTGAACGCGGTGCAACGTGCCCGCCTCAGCGAAGCCGCCCGCAGCGGCCTCTCGCGCGAGGCCACGTTCCGGCGCGTCTACCAAATCCCCGGCATGACCAAAGTAAACCAAGCGCTCGGCCGACTGGTCCGCGCTCCGGCCCAACGCGCGCGGGTTGTCCTGCACTGCCGCCGATTTCTTGAACCCGATTATCAGGCCCTGCTCGCAGCTGAATATCAACACGGCACCCAGATCAGCGACGACGAGGCCCTCTCCGCGTGGCTGCGTTCGCCCAGTAACGCGCCTCCCGATCGAGTGAGCACCCAGCGGCGCGAAGATATCGATGACTTATTTTCGGAGGGAACCGCCTAGCCCCAATGGGCGCCGACCAACCGTCGTTGACAGAAAGTACTCCGCGGAAGATCCCGCGTTGCAGCACTCAGCGATTCTCACCAACCTCATTTTTTAATTCATGCACCACGTCTTCGTCACCGGCGCCGCCGGTTTCATCGGTTCCAACTTCATCGACCGCCTCCTTGCCGAAGGTGTCCGCGTAACCGGTTGGGACAACCTCTCGACCGGGCAGATTCGCTTCCTCGATGGGGCAAACCAGCACCCCCATTTCCGTCTCATCCGCGGCGATAACATGGATCTTCCCGCGCTAAAAAACGCGATGCAGGGCGCCGATTTCGTGGCCCATTTTGCAGCGAACGCGGATATCCGGGACGGCTGGAAACACCCGGAAAAAGATCTGCAGCAGAATACGATGGCGACCTTTAACGTGCTCGAAGCCATGCGCGAAAACGGCGTCAGACGCATCGCGTTTTCATCGACTGGTTCGGTGTACGGCGAGGCGCTGGTAACACCGGAACGGCCCACCCCAGAAACCGATAGTTTCCCGATCCAGACTTCCCTTTACGGTGCGTCCAAGAGCGCGGGCGAAGGCCTGATCGCGGCCTACGCCGAAGGTGGGCAAATTGACGAAGCCTATATTTTCCGGTTCGTCTCGATTTTGGGCGAGCGCTACACGCACGGCCATGTTTTCGATTTTTACCAACAACTCATCGCCCATCCCGATCACCTGCGTGTTTTGGGTAACGGGACCCAACGGAAAAGTTACCTTTACGTGCAGGATTGCGTCGATGCCATCCTCCATGTGGCGAGGCAAGCCACCGCGAAAAACGCTCGTCACCATACTCAAATCTACAATCTCGGCACCCCCGAGTACGTCCAAGTCAACGCCAGCATTGGCTTCATCTGCGCTGAACTCGGCCTGACGCCTCGCCTCGATTACACGGGCGGAGATCGCGGCTGGATTGGGGACAACCCTTTTATATTTCTGGACACTCGTAAAATCCAGGAGACCGGCTGGAGGCCTCAGCTCACGATCGCGCAAGGCATTGTGCGCACGCTCCGCTGGCTCAAGGCCAACCGCTGGGTCTACGACACCCGCCACTAAGCGATTTCACCGCAGGATCCGATTGAGGAAAGCGCGCTCCTTCGAAATTCCCCACCGATAAATCAAGATGAACCTCGTCCTCACCGGCTCCAGCACCGGCATTGGCCGCGCGCTTACCGAGCACTTGCTCAACGGCGGCCATCACGTGTGGGGCCTCGCCCGCTCTGATCAAACGGATTTCGTCGCTCAGCATGCCGGCGCTTTTCATGCGACCCGCTGCGACTTGGCTGACTGGACGAGTGCGGAGCGCGCGATTGCGGCCATTGCGACCGAGTGGAGCCATCTGGATGGCCTGATTACATGTGCGGGAGTCCAAGGAGAAATCGGCCGGACCCTCACCGCCGATCCGGCCCGTTGGTCGGCGACTATCCGGGCCAATCTCGATAGTACTTTTTTTGCCATTCGCAGCTGCGCGCCCATGCTGACCAAGACGCCGCGACGCGCCAAAATCATTTGCTTCTCTGGCGGCGGCGCCACGCAAGCACGGGCTCGTTTCTCAGCCTACGGCGCGGCTAAAACAGCCATCGTTCGGCTGGTTGAAACGATTGCGGCGGAGGAACGTGATCAAGCCCTCGACATCAACGCGATCGCTCCGGGCGCGATCAACACGCGTCTCACCGCCGAGGTGCTGGCCTTGGGGCCGGCGGTGGTGGGCGCCACCGAATACGCCGCCGCTCAAAAACAAATGGCCACGGGCGTCGCCTCCCTGGAAAAACCGTTGGCCCTCGTCGATTGGCTGCTCTCCCCCGTCAGCGATGGCATTTCCGGCCGACTGCTCGCCGCGCCTTGGGACGATTGGCACCGCCTCGCGGCACAGAAAGCGACACTTGCCGACAGCGACATTTATACTTTGCGACGCGTTTTACCGAAAGACCGCGGCAATCCTTGACTGCCGATTTCTAACGACCAAAAACTCGAAAATTTAGGATTATAAAAACCACTATTGTCGAAGGAGGAATGGCCCCCAAAGTCGCCAAAGTCACGCTCAGCTTGAATCGGTTTCTCAAGAGTTTAAACGCTCCGAGATTGAGCACGTAACTGATCCCGACCGCCAGGAGATATTCTCCGAGTTGCTGGGCCGCGTCACCCCGCCCGCTCGGCAACGCCCAAAACCGATTGGCAAAATAATGGGTGGAGGTTGAGACCAACCACGAAATTGAAAACGCGAGATTCTCCGTCATCCGCGATTTTAGCGCGCGGAGCACCGCCACCTGCACGCCCGCGGTGCCTGCGCCTACCAGCAGAAACCGCAGTAAACGCCCCTGAGTTTCGCGGTCGGTTAAGAGAGAGTCTAACATTGTCATCATCGGACGAAACCCATGGCCCTCGCCGCAATCTCATTCGCGGGACCAACGGCGTTTCCGAGCGGCCCCGCTCTGACGGATCTTCCTTTTCTCCCCGAACGGAATTTTGCGGGATCCGTTGGCGCTCATTTGGGAGGAGAAACGCGTCCGCGGCGGGGTTGGGTGAGGCGTCGTTTGACGGGTTTTTTTAGGGACAACTTTGGAGCCGGCAGCGGCGGC
>CAMDOF010000090.1 GCA_945903465.1 Opitutus sp. GAS368 | reverse complement strand
GGTCCGAGTCAGCATACGCAGGCCTTCCGCACTCGATCCCCGCGAGGCATCGCAAGGTAGGGGCGAAGTGCGGCTCCGAGTCAGGAGACGCCCCTTCCGCACAGGGGACTGTGCGGACCACTTTCGCGCGAGCGGTCGCGTCCGGCCCCATTCGCTAGGCTCGGTCGGCAAAGTCCGGATCAACGCGAGCTCCCCCCCCCACCCAACTCCCGGCCTGGAATCACCCGGCTTTCCTCCTTGGGACGAAGGCCACCCTCCCTCCGCACTCCGAGTTCAGCCTAAAATTCTGCTTTCTTCGCGTAACGGGCGGGTTCACCGACAGCGTTTTCCACCCTGAACCGTTACCGCCCGCGAACGGATTCCGGGCGCGCGGACCGAAGTGGCCGGGAGGCCGCGGGCAACAGCGCGCTCGCGACCCAAGCAGAGGCCAGCGGCAACGTCGCCAACTGTCGGAAAAAATCGTCCATGGCAACCCGCCGGCGGGCGAGGGTTTCCGCCAATAAATGGCTGTAAGCGCCGGCCGATCGCCGATTTAAAAGGCAACTCCCCCGCCTCCCCCATGGCCCCGTCATTCGCAGGTGGCCTTAAACGCCAAGGAAACCGTATTTACCGACTGATTTTTTATCAAAAAAACCCTCGCTACTCCGGCAATTTTACGAGAATTTTACTAAGTCTTTTTTCGCTCAACAACCTTCGCCAAACCCTGTCCATGTCTGATTCTCCCGAACCACAAGATGCCGCTCGGCAACAAGCCGGAGCCGATGCTTATGACGCGTCGAAGTTGGGCAAACTAGAAGGTCTCGAAGCGGTGCGGAAAAAGCCGGGTATGTACATTGGGGGGACGGACGAACGGGCCCTGCACCACTGCGTCTCCGAAGTTCTCGACAACTCGGTGGACGAACATCTCGCCGGATTTTGCACGCGGATCGAAGTAAACATCCACGTCGACGGCTCGATTAGCGTTCGCGATAACGGCCGCGGGATTCCGGTCGACCTGCATCCGCAGTACAAAATTCCTGGCGTCGAGATGGTGCTCACAACGCTGCACTCAGGTGGCAAATATGGTCAGGGTGGTTATAAATTTTCCGGAGGCACCCACGGGGTCGGCGCGAAATGCGTGAATGCGGTTTCTGAATGGTTTGAGGTCGAGGTGTCGCGAGACGGCAAGGTGCACCACATGAAATTCGAGCGAGGCAAGACGGTAAAAAAGCTCGAGGTCATCGGTAAGGCCCGGTCCACGGGAACGTTCATCTCGTTCAAGCCGGACGCTGAGATTTTCCGGGAAACCACGGTCTTTCAGACGGGGCGGATCAGCCAGCGATTGCGCGAACTGGCGTTCCTCAATTCCGGCCTTGAGATCGTCTTTACCGATGAACGCCCCGCCGAGTCGAAACCGGAGCGCTATTTTTATAAGGACGGGGTCGAGGAGTTCGTTAAACAGATTAATACGGGGAAGACCCCGTTGCACCCGAAGCCGATCCGGATCTTGAAGGAAACGACTCTCCAGCTCGACGAGAAGCCCGCGGAAATCCACTGCGAAGTCGTGCTGCAGTACAACGATACCTACGCCGATCAAGTGCTCTGCTACACCAATACGGTCCACAACCCGGACGGCGGCACCCATCTTTCGGGGTTTCGCAGCGCCCTGACCCGGGCGATCAACCAATTTTCCAAGGCGAACAATTTGCTCAAGGATAAGGATCCTCAGATCACCGGTGACGACGTGCGCGAGGGACTTGCTGCGGTGATCTCGATCAAACACAGCGATCCGAAGTTTGAGTCGCAGACGAAAGTGAAACTGCTGTCTCCCGAGGTCGAGAGTGTCGTGGGCTCGGCGGCTTACGAGGGCCTCATGATGTACTTTGAGACGAACCCGGCGATCGCCAAACGCATCGTCGATAAAGGGCTCAACGCCGCCCGCGCGCGCGAGGCCGCTCGCAAGGCGCGAGAGACCGTTCGTAAAGGGGCCCTTTCTGGCGGCGGCCTCCCCGGAAAACTGGCCGACTGCTCGGAACGCGATCCCGCCTTGACCGAACTCTACATCGTCGAGGGCGACTCGGCCGGTGGTTCCGCCAAGCAAGGCCGCGACCGGCGCTTCCAGGCGATCCTGCCTCTTCGCGGTAAATTGATCAACACGGAGAAGGCTCGGCTCGACAAGGTCCTTTCCAATGAGGAAATCCGCACGTTGATCACGGCGTGCGGCACCGGGATCGGGGAGGGCGATGAATCCGTCGGCGGGTTTAATGCCGCCAAGGCGCGCTACCATAAGATCATCATCATGACGGATGCCGACGTCGACGGCTCGCACATCCGGACGCTGCTGCTGACGTTTATCTATCGGCAGATGAAAGGGCTGATTGAACGCGGCTACATTTATATCGCCCAGCCGCCGCTCTACAAAATCAAGCGCAAGAAGCGCGAGCAATACATCGACAACGACGAGCAACTCAACCGGATCCTCCTTGAGCTGGGCTCCGAGGACGTGGTCCTCACTCGGCTGAAAGACGGCCACGTGTTTGCTCCGGCGCAAATCGACAAAATTGTCGAAAACCTCGCCGCGCTCGAGAAGCTCGGGGCGGGCGTTACCCGCTACGGCGCGGATTTGGGTCGATATCTCGACACCCACGATGGCGCCACCCACACGCTTCCCCGCTACATTATCCGCGTTCGGGCGGGCAACCAAGAGAGCCACGTTTTCCTCCGCGACGAGGGGGCCCTCGCCCACTATCTCGAGGCAAACAAGCTTAACGCCGATCTCACGGAGCAATCTGAAATTGCCAGCGCGACGGAGATCGGCGCGCCGCCAGTAACGCCACCGCCGATCGAAAAGAAATCGACCGCTCCAACCACTCGGCGAACCAAGCATGAGATCTTTGAGAGCACGGAGATGGCGAAGCTCCTGAAAGCGCTCGCGGCGATTGGGCTCGATATTGCCCAGTTTAGTCCGACCGAGCACGCTCGGTTCGTTATCACCGAGAATCCTGGTCAGAAGAGTGAAGCCAAGACGGAGTTGAAGGCCCCTCTCGGTATCGTAACCCAAATCCGTGCCAATGGGCGCAAGGGCCTCAGCATTCAACGCTACAAGGGCCTCGGTGAAATGAATCCGAAGCAACTCTTCGAAACGACCATGGACCCCGCGAAACGGCGCCTGCTTAAAGTGAATATTGAAGATGCCGCCAAGGCGGACGCGCTCTTCACCCTGCTGATGGGCGATGAGGTCCCGCCCCGCCGGCAATTCATCGAGGATAACGCGCTCAACGTCCAATTTCTCGACGTCTAAACGGTCCCGATCATGGCCCAGTCCTCCCCTTTTTTCAAAAAACCTCCGTCTAGATAAGCAACGCCCGTGTATACCGCTTCAGAAAAACTCACCTCGGCCAATATTACCGACATCATGCAGACGGCCTACATCGAGTACTCGATGTCGGTCATCATCTCGCGCGCCCTGCCAGACGCCCGCGACGGGCTGAAGCCCGTGCAACGCCGCGTGCTCTATGCGATGCTGCGCGAAGGCCTCCTGCACAACCGCCCCTTCGACAAGTGCGCTGGGGTCGTCGGCGAAGTCCTCAAAAATTACCATCCCCACGGCGACTCTTCGGTCTATGACACCTTGGTGCGAATGGCCCAACCGTGGGTGATGCGTTACCCCCTGATTGATCCACAGGGCAACTTCGGTTCCGTCGATGGTGATCCACCCGCGGCCTACCGCTACACCGAGGCGCGGCTCAGGGATATCGCCGAGGATCTCCTGAAAAATATCGAGGAAGATACCGTCGACTTCGTCCCCAACTACAAGGAATCGACGACCGAACCCACGGTGCTCCCTTCCGCCCTGCCGAATCTGCTGATGAATGGTTCGACCGGCATCGCGGTTGGTATGACGACGAATATTCCACCGCATAATCTCGACGAGATTATCGACGCAACGGTCGCGATCATCGACAACCCGCGCATCTCGGTCGACGACATTTGCACCATCGTGAAGGGCCCCGATTACCCGACGGGCGGCATCATCTCTGGCCGGGATGGCATCCTCAGCTATCTGAAAACGGGCAAGGGAATTGTGCGCACGCGCGGGAAGGCCCACACCGAGGAGCTCAAGGGCGGCATGGAGCAAATCGTCATCACGGAGATTCCGTATAATGTTAACCGCAACACGCTCGTCACGCGAATCGCCGAGCTCGTCGGTGAAAAGGAACTCGATGGTATTCGTGATCTGCGCGACGAGTCCGATGAAAATACCCGGATCGTCATCGAGCTGAAACGCGGTGAGCAGGCGAAGGTCGTCATCAACCAGCTCTTCCAAAAAACCGCGCTGGAATCTTCATTCGGCGTCACTCTGCTCGCCCTCGACAAGAAGCGGCCGAAGCAGATGAATATTAAGGAGCTGATCGAATGCTACATCGAGCATCGGCGCGATGTCGTCACCCGCCGGACCAAGTTCCGGCTCCGCGAGGCCGAGGACCGCGCCCACATCCTCGAGGGCTACATCATCGCGCTGGATAACCTCGACGATTTCGTCAAAACGATCCGCGCCTCGCAAAATCGTGAGGAGGCCAAGGTGAAGTTGATGGCCAAGTACCCACTCTCCGAGCGACAGACCGATGCGATCCTTGAATTACGACTTTATCAGTTAACCGGGCTCGAGCGGGGCAAGATCGAGGCGGAGTACTTGGAATTAATGACGCTGATTGAGGAACTGCGCAGCATCCTTGAATCAGAGGAGAAGCTGCTCGCTCTCATCAAAAAAGAACTCTCCGAGATGAAGGCGAAATACACCTCGCCGCGCCGCACCGAGATCATCGGCGCCAGCAGTGATTTCCGCATGGAAGACGTGATCCCCAACGAGGGCTGCGTGATCACGGTTTCCCACCTCGGATTCATCAAGCGCACCCCCGTCGCCGACTACCGTTCCCAAAGACGCGGCGGCAAGGGCGTGATTGGCGCCGAAGTCTACGACGCCGACTTCGTGGAGAATCTCTTCACCGCCTCGACCCACGATTACATCCTTTTCCTCACGAGCATCGGCCAGTGCCACGCCAAGAAGGTCTACGACGTCCCCGAGGGCACCCGCACCTCCAAGGGTAAATCCGTGTCGTCCTTTGTCCGTCTGGCGGATGGCGAGAAGATCGCCGCGATGATCTGCGTGAAGGACTTCGTCGACGATCGCTTCCTTGTCATGGCCACCAAAAACGGCGTGATCAAGAAGAGCCCGCTGTCCGACTATGCCAATTGCACAAGGGATGGCGGACTCATCGGGATCAACCTCGACGAGAGCGACAGCGTCATCGGCACCGTCCTGACGACCGGCAGCGATGAATTAATCCTCGTCTCGCACCAAGGCCTGGCCGTCCGTTTCCGAGAGCGCGACGTCGAGAGTGGCGCCGATATCTTCCGCGCGACGAGTCGCAACACCGGAGGCGTCAAAGGCATGCGCTTCAAGCTCACCAGCGATTACCTGCAAGCGATTGAGGTCGTCGACCATCAGGCCAAGTTCCTCGTGGCGAGCGAAGCCGGTCTCGGCGTGCGCACGCGCTTTGAGGACTACCGCCTCATCAACCGCGGCGGCAGCGGAGTCTGCTCGATCAACCTGCCAGAGGACGGCTCGATCAACCTCGCCGGCGCCCTCAGCGTGAAAGATACGGACGAGATCATGCTCTTAACGGCCAAGGGCCAGAGCGTGCGCTGCCCCGTGCAGGGTATCCGCGAAGTCAACCGCGGCGGCAAGGGCGTGAAACTCCTGACACTCGCGGAGGGCGACAAGCTGCTCAGTGTCGCACGCATCGTCGAGACGGACGAGGAACAAGCCGCGGCGAACTTGGGTGACGTCGTGGTCGAGACCCCGCCAGCGATTTAAAAAGGCGGGTTGACCGATAAAAAAGGCGCGCCCCCCTTGGCGCGCCTTTTCTGTATCCAAAAAAGACCGCCAACCGGCCGCCACACCTTACGGCGGGGGGACCAGCGTTACTTTTAACCGGGGCTTGACGCCCTCGACGTTCATCCAAAAGACACCCAAGATACCTGGAGTGATCGTCACCTTGGGATTCATGACGGCCGGAGTCACGTAGGTGGTATCACCCGCGTGCCGCCAGCGCTGACCATTTTCCAAAGTGAACTCAGTGCGGCGCTGCCAACCGTCGAACGGTCCCGCCAGGCGACTTTCTAAGATGGAATATTCGATCGCCGTGCCCGGGGTAAGCAGAACCTTGGCCTGAGCGAACAGACCGCCGGTAGATTTAACGGCCGGGGAGCCCGCCGCCGGGGAGCCCGCCGCCGGGGAGCGGGCGGCGACTCCTTCCGGCACGACCCGCGAAGCGCTCTCGGCTCGCGCCCTCACGGACTCAAGACCCACGGGCGGCCGGGGCGTTGCCGCGAGCACCGATCCAGCGGACGCGGTCTGCCCCACGGCCGGGTCGCGAGGGTGCAAGCCCTGGACCAAGTCATCCAGTCGGGCGAGTTCCGCCGCCGTCAGTTTCGTCAAACCGGCGTCAGAAAAATCTGCGACGGAGAGTCCGCGGGAAAATGGCTGCGTCGCTCCCAACCCCCGCGCGAGCCAGCCCCCGGCGAAGATCGCCCCGACCAGCCACCGGCGCGCGACGCGCGGCATTTTTTTCATCATGAAGTTGTCGCTGGGCGGAGAATTGCCTGCAAAGCTTTTCCCCAGCGAAACCAACCCCCGAAGAAAAGTGATCTTGGTTACAAAATGAAGGCATAAATAAATCAGCCCGACTGGGCCAACGTGGGCTTGCCAACCCGCCGAACGATTCCCTCTCTGAACACACCACTTCTGCATGACTGGCCGCATCACCTCTCTTCTGAATCCCGACCAAATCTTGCTGCGCGTACAGAGCAACCGGCGCACCACCGCACTCAAGGAAGTTGCGCATCTGCTGAACGCGCACCCCGATGTAGTGAACTTCACTGGATTCTACGACGAGCTGCTGGCGCGCGACCGACTCGACACCACCTGCCTCGGCAACGGGATCGCCCTCCCCCACGCGCGGACGGAACATGTGAAAAAGATCGTCATGGCCGTCGGTCGCAGTGATCACGAAATTCCGTTCGATGCCAACGGCGAGGCCGTCCGGCTTTTTTTTGTGCTGGGTACCCCTAAAACCAAGCCGGGCGACTATCTCGCGGTCGTGAGCGCACTCTGTAAAATTTTGCGTGACCCAGCGGATCGGGCCGCTTTCCTCAGCGCGCCGACGCCAGCGGCGTTTATCGCGGCGATCGCCAACGCCGAGACGCGGCTCGGGCTCTGACCCGCGTCTCCCGCCTCGACGCCGCGCCTCCCCTCCCCCACGCTGCCCACCGATGATACGCTCGTTCATCTTCAGCGACGGGAAACTTGTCGGGCAGGACCTCGAAGTGGAGGCGCTGCGGTTGGTACGTTCCGACAGAGGCCTCCTTCTCTGGGTGGATCTCGATAACCCGACGGCAGATGAAATCAAAAGTCTCCTGGAAGGCGTGTTCCATTTTCACCCGCTGGCGATCGAAGACTGCGTGCAGCCGAATTCGCTCCCCAAGGTCGAAGACTACGAAGACTACCTGTTCATCGTTACCCACGCGGTCGATTTTAGCCGAACGGATAAATTCAATACCACGGAACTCGATCTGTTTCTCGGCCGCGATTATCTCGTCACGTTTCATACGGCCCCGCTCCGCTCGGTCTCGACACTGATCGATCGTTTTCACAAGAGCGCCGGAGTGGGCCCGCGCGGGCCCGACCGGATCGCGCACACGCTCATCGATCTGCTCGTTGATAACTATGCACCGGTGATCGATGAGCTCCGCGCTGAGCTCGAAGAACTTGAGGAACACGTGCTCGCCAAGGAATCTGTCCACAAGACGCTCGTCAACGAGCTGCTGCACGTCCGCGGTGATTTCACGCGCCTGCGCACCATTGTGCGTCCGCAACGTGATGTCATCGAGCGCCTCGCCCGCGGCGACAGCAAACTCATCCGGCCCAAGCTGCTCCCCTACTTCCGCGACCTCCGCGACAATCTTGCGCGGCTCGAGGATACCGTCGCCGGGTACCATGAACGGCTGATGATGGCCTTCGACATCTACTTAAATAAGGCGGGGTTCGAGGCGAATGAGGGGATCAAATTTCTCACCGCCCTGACCGCCGTGACCCTCCCCGCCGTGCTGGTGAGCGGCTGGTTCGGCATGAACTTCCAACACATGCCCGAGTTGCAATCGCCTCACGGTTATCTTTACGCGTGGGCGCTGACGCTCGTTTCGACGGCTTTGATGGTCATTTATCTGAAAAAGAAAAAGTGGTTCTAGATCGCGAAAAATGAGGTGAGCCTGAGCGTGAGCGCGTGAGCGCGGTGGCGTGGGCGTGGGCGTGGGCGTGGGCGTGGGCGTGAGCGTGAGCGTGAGCGTGGGTGCGGGCGCGGTGGCGTGAGCGCGGTGGCGTGAGCGTGAGCGCGGTGGCGTGAGCGCGGTGGCGTGGGCGTGAGCGTGAGCGTGTGAGCGTGAGCGTGGTGGCGTGGGCGGAGATTCCCGGGGCGAGGCGACAAGGGGCCGCAACCGGTGATGCCGAGAAAGCGTGGCGCCTCCATCACTGCGCTCGGGCCACCACGGGGTACCCAGTTTAGAAGATACATAAAAATCCTCGCCACCCGAGGATTGTCGTGGCTCGCTCCGAGACCACGCTCTGACCAGCCACCCTTGGCGCCGTCCGAGCCCAAGCCCCCCCACCACGACGTCACCATGACTTGGTCACAAAATTACACCCCGATCGGCGGGATTGGCGCATCTGCTTTGATCGCGGCGATCCCCGTCGTCATCCTTCTCGCCTTGCTCGCCTTCTGGCACGTCCGCGCCCACGTCGCCGCCCTCATCGCGCTCGGCATCGCCGCGGCCATCGCCACGTTCATTTATGGGATGCCGATAAAACTGGTGCTCGCGTCCGCCGGGTATGGCGCCGCCTTCGGATTGCTGCCGATTGGCTGGCTCATCATCAATGCCATTTTCATTTATCAACTCTCGGTGGAAACCGGGCAATTCGCCGTCCTCCAGCAACAAATCGCCGGCGTATCGAGCGACCGGCGCATCCAAGCGCTCCTCTTGGCCTTTTCCTTTGGCGCATTTATTGAGGGCGCCGCCGGCTTTGGTGCACCCGTCGCGATCAGCGGCGCCTTGATGATCGGCCTCGGGTTCAAACCGCTCGAGGCCGCGAAGCTCGCGCTCATCGGCAACACCGCCCCCGTCGCTTTTGGGTCACTCGGGATTCCCTTGGTGACGCTCGCGCCGCTGACGGGCCTCGACTTGTTACAACTGAGCGCGATGGTCGGCCGCCAATTGCCGATTTTCTCGGTGATCGTCCCGTTCTGGCTGGTGACCGCCCAGGCGGGTTGGCGTGGCATGATCGGAGTCTGGCCGGCCTGTCTCGTCGCCGGCGGAAGCTTTGGCCTCATGCAATTCATCATGAGCAATTTTCACGGCCCGTGGTTGGTGGACATCGTGAGCGCCGCGGTCTCGATGTTCGCACTCGTCGTCTTAATGAGGTTCTGGCAGCCCAAGGACACCACCGCATCCACCACCGCATCCACCACCGCATCCACCACCGCATCCACCACCGCGTCCACCACCGCGGCCACCGCCGCGTCCACCGCCAAGACCGCCGCGGCCACCGCCAAGACCGCCGCGGCCACCGCTACTGGGCCGGCGTGGAAGGCCTGGATCCCGTGGGTTTTCCTGACGGGGTTTGTGTTTCTCTGGGGTTTGCCCGTCATCAAGAATCAGCTCAACGATTGGTACGCACCGAAAATCGCCGTGCCGTTCCTGCACAAGGCGGTGGAGAAGATGCCTCCGGTGGCCCCAAAGCCCGAGCTCGAGAATGCGTTATTCACACTCAATCTTCTCTCCGCCACTGGCACCGCGCTGCTCCTCGCGGGCGTCCTTTCCGCCATCTGTCTTGATGTCGGCGCCCGCCGCGCCTTTGCCATCTACGGGCAAACCTTGGTCCGAGTCCGGATTTCTCTCCTCACCATTTCCGTAATGATGGCCCTTGGTTTTACCACTCGCTACAGCGGCACCGATACGACCATGGGCCTCGCCATGGCTGGCACGGGCTGGCTCTTCCCCTTCTTCTCGCCCCTCATCGGCTGGCTCGGCGTGGCCCTCACCGGAAGCGACACCTCCTCCAACGTTCTTTTTGGCAACCTCCAAAAAGTTTCCGCTGAGCAACTCGGCTTCTCGCCGCTCCTGATGTGCGCCTCCAATAGTTCGGGTGGGGTAATGGGTAAAATGATCGATGCCCAAAGCATCGTCGTCGCGAGCGTCGCGACGGGCGGCCATCCCGAAAGTCCCAGCGCTGGCACGATCCTCCGGAGCGTCTTCTGGCACAGCATCGCGCTCGCCTTGCTCGTCGGCTGCCTCGTCATGCTCCAAGCCTACGTCTGGACCGGCATGGTGCCTGGCGCAAAATAGCAATTCCGCCGGCCCGTGCGGCCACGACGACCTGCCCCGAGAGGCCAGCTTGCGCCGCCAAATCGCGCGATTAAGCAGGCCCCCCGCGGCCCGTTCAGTTTTTGGCCGGGACCACGCTATTGCCAGCCGGGCGCATCGACTGCCACGCAAACATCCGCCAGACACCACCTTCGTTACGCCAGACCGCCAAGTAGCGGAGATTGACGTCTGACCAGGTGGGACCAAGTCGTTTTCGCATGGCCTGTGCACCAATTAAAACGACGACGTCCGGCCCCGCCGGCCGCGCCTCCACCGTGGCGGTCGTGGCATCCGCATAGGCGGTATCGCCCCCGAGAAGATTTTTGACGTAGTCCGCTTTTGATTCGATGCGTCCATCGGAGTGCACAAAACGCAGCTCCTCAGAAAGGAGCCCAGCCAAAGCACGCCCATCGCCAGCCACCATCGCGACGAGTCGCGCCTGATCCGCCCGCCGCACCTCGTCGATAGCGCTTTCAGCCGCCTGCAGAAACGACGCGGCCGATAAAAAACTGCCGGTGAACCCGATTCGCAGAGCGGCGGCGATCATGGCGACGGCGGCGATTTCTGCGCGGTATACCCATCGCGCAATACCTGCATGGTGTGTTGCACTCGGATCGGCGAATTCGTGCGGGCGAGATGCGTGCGCAGTTGGGTGAGACAGCCGATATTCCCCGTCGCGACGGTCGTGGCTCCGGTGGCGATCACGGCCTGCGCCTTCTGCGCCCCGAGCGAATCAGCGATCACTGGTTGGTCGAGATTGTAGGTCCCCGCGCTGCCACAACAGAGGTGAGGATTCGTTATTTCCTGAAGCTCGAGGCCGGGGATCGCACGCAATAAACTGCGTGGCTCTGCACGCACATTCTGGGCGTTCGCGAGGTGGCAGGCGTCATGATAGGCCACCGAACGAGGCTCGCGCCAACCCAACGGCTTTTCCGACCAGCCCAGTTTCGAGAGGAAGACGCTCACGTCGACCACCCGCTGGCAAAACGCCGCCGCCCGAGACTCATCTGGGGTCCCACGCAAGATCAAGTGATACTCGTGCATCGCCGAGCCACAACCGGCGGCGTTGGTGAGAATCGCGTCCACATCTTCTGGGAAGGCCGCGAGATTACGCCGGGCAAACGCCTGGGCCGCGGCCAAATCACCCGTGTGCCACGCCAGACCACCACAGCAACCTTGGGCCGCGGGGACCAAGACCTCAATGCCGTTGCGCGTGAGGACATCGATGGTGGCGACGTTAATATCAGGATCGAGCACCTGCTGAGCGCAACCGGCGAGGAGAGCGACCCGGGCTCGGCGGGGACCCTGGGCGGGAGAGATGCGCGGCAACGCGACCGCGCGAGGCACTTCCGCCGGAGCGAGTGCCAGCATCGGCCGGAGCACCGCCGGTACAAGTGCACCAAGGGCCCGACCGATGGCCGCACCACGCAGCGCTAGACGGAAACGAGCCGGGAAAGGAATGGTCTGCGCCGCGAGCCAACGTCGCAGCTTTTCTCCCCACGTCCGCACCGCCTGCGACTCAACCTTGGCCCGATAGGGACTGATCAGGTCGCGATAGGGCACCCCGCTCGGGCACGCCGGTTCGCAGGCCAGACAACCGAGACAACGATCGATGTGGGGCTGCGCGGCCGCTGCCGGCAAGGTTCCTTCCAGCACCTGCTTCATCAAAATGATCCGCCCGCGGGGCGAGTCCATTTCTTGGCCCAGCTCAAGATACGTCGGGCACGCGGCGAGGCAAAAGCCACAGTGCACGCAGGATTGCACCGCATGCGCCATCGGGTCGCCGAGCGGGCCGTGTTCTTTCGATTGGATCGCGTGCAGCATCGTCAGTCGTCGAGGTTAGGGAATCGTTTTTGCGGATCGAGTGCGGCCTTGACCGCATGCATCACCACAAAATTCCGAGGCGGGCCGAGCCATAAAGGCCCCGCCCCCCGCAACGTCACACCAGACCACGGGAACGCGGAGAAACCCGCACCCGGCGGCACCGAGACATAACCGACGTTCCCCCCCCCGCTGATCCACCCGCGCGCTCCGGAGAGTCCCCGCACCAGCCCGACAAATTCCGGCACGTCCGCCGGCGTCAGCGCCATCTTCGCCAATTCCCCATCCTCCCGGGCCCAGCGCAACTCGACGACCTCCCTCCAGAGAGCAGCGGCCACCGACTCGTCGACCACCCTGCCAGGAAACCGCGCCAGCACCTCCGCCGCGAGCGGCTCCAGCGCCTCGGGCGGCCCGCCCAACCGCGCGTAAACTGCGGGCTCGTCGATCGAGGCATCCAGCGCATCAAGCTCCCAGCGCGTATTCGCGGCCGCCGTCAGCAGGCGGGCCTTGGCCGCAGAATTCTTCGCCTCCAGCTGCAACGTACGCAGGGCCCGCGGACGAGGAAATACCTTGAAGGTCACCTCCGCAAGTGCGCCAAACCGACCCGCACTGCCCACAAAAAATTTCGGCAGATCGAAGCCCGCCGCATTTTTCACGACCTTGCCACCCATGCGCAAAAGGCGACCCTCCCCATCGACGAACTGAACCCCGAGAATAAAATCACGCAGCCCGCCAAACCGCCACCGCCCCGGCCCGCTCAAGCCCGCGGCGACGGTCCCGCCGATCGTCGCCCCGGCCTCGGCCAACATCGGATCAAACGGCAGGTACTGGCCGCGCGCCGCCAGCACCGCCATAATGTCGCGCAAGGGCGTGCCCGCGAGCGCCGTAAACGTAAACTCACTCGGCTCGTATTCAACAATCCCTGACATTTTTTTTGTCGAGATGCGGACGAAATCGTCGGCCACCGCCGCCAGCCGCGCTTTCGTGCCGGCGCCAACCACGATCACCCGGGGAACGGAGCGTACCGCGGAAGCCAGTTCGGCTGGAGTGGCGGGCGCAAGCAAGGGAGTCATGGCAGGAGCAACAAAATCTGGCGTTGGGTGCGCATGGCGGAGAGGGGTCACTCGCGAGAAATCACGCCGGCTTTTTCGAGAGGATGCAGCCCGGGATGCGTCAGGGCCGGCGCCTCCGCACTCGGAAACATTTTCCCGGGATTGGCAATCCCCTCCGGATCGAAGGCCGCGTGCACGCGGTGCATGCAAGCGATCTCATCGGGTGAAAACATCGCCGGCAGATAATCCCGCTTTTCGACGCCAACCCCATGTTCTCCCGTAATCGAACCGCCCATCTCCACGCACATCCGGAGAATTTTCGCCGCCAACTCTTCCGCGCGCACGAGGGCACCCGGCTCGCGCCCATCATAAAGAATCAACGGATGGAGATTCCCGTCGCCCGCGTGAAACACGTTCGCGCAACGAATCCCCATTTCCGCAGACCACGCGTTGATTTTCCGCAAGGCCTCACCAAGCCGGCGGCGTGGCACCACCCCATCCTGCACGATAAAATCCGGCGAGAGCCGGCCAACCGCACTAAAAGCACTTTTACGTCCTTTCCAAATAGCCAGCCTCTCCGCCGCATCACGCGCAGGGCGCACCTCGACCGGCCCACTCCCCGCCAAGAGCTCGTCGAGCCGGCGCCGGTCCACCGCCACCACTTCGCGCGGCCCTTCCAACTCCACGATTAACACCGCCTCGCAGCCCGGCGGATAATCCGCATGGACGGCCGCCGCCGCCGCTTGCAGCGCCAACGCATCCATGATCTCGATCGCCCCCGGCAATAACCCGCTCGCGACCACCGCGGCCACCGCATCGCCCGCCTGCTCAAGAGTCCGATATCCCGCCAAGACCGTGTGAAACACCTCCGCACGCGGCAGCAGTTGCAACGTGATTTCCAGCGCCACCCCAAAAAGCCCCTCGTTGCCCACAAAGAGCCCCGTCCAATCCGGACCAATCGTCTCCCGGCTCACCCCCCCAAACTCCACAATCTCGCCACTCGCGAGCACGGCCTTGATTCCGAGGACATGGTTTGACGTCATCCCATATTTGAGGCAATGCGCCCCACCAGCATTAAACGCGACATTTCCGCCGATGGTGCAGATTGACTGGCTCGATGGATCCGGCGCGTAGTGCAACCCAAACGGCTGCGCCGCCACGGTCACGGCCAGGTTGATCGTCCCCGGCTCGACGACCGCCACGCGCAGGGCAGGATCCATCCGCAAAATGCGATTGAGCCGATTCAAGGCGAGCACGATGCCCCCCGCAAACGGCAACGAACCACCCGAGAGACTGGTCCCGCTGCCACGCGCGACAAAGGGGAGTTTCTCCGCATGGCAAAACCGCACGACCGCGATCACCTCTTCTTGCGACTCCGGCACGACCACCGCCAAAGGGGTCGCCTGAAACGCGGTCAGTCCGTCGCTCGAATACGCCGCGAGCTGGGCCGGCCCAGTCAAGACGCGACCCACCGGCAACAAAGCCGCGAGCCGGGCCAACACGCCCCCACTCGGCACAACGGCAGCGCGGGTTTTCATGCAGCAAGAAAACCGGCCTCAACGCCGCTCCCGCTCGCGACGACCCCGGCAACCCCAAGGCGCTCAGCGAGGTGGCTAACGCGCATAAACAACAAACCACTTATCGGTAAACAACGGGTATTCTTCCACCGGCTTAAAGCCCATGGCCGCTAACCAAGCCCGCGCCTGATCTTTGGTAACCTGCAACGCGGGGTCATTTTTATGCGGCCCTAACTCAGGATGAAAATCGATCACCGCGATCCGCCCCTTGGCCTTGAGATACTGAGCGAGATTTTTCAAATATTCCGCCCGGTTCTCAATGTGGTGCAGCACGTCGAAGATAAATGCGAGATCGACTTCTTTCGCCGGCAGCTTGGGGTCGGTAAACTCACCTAAGACCGCCTGCACGTGGGGCATTTTTTCCTCACCAGCACGCCGCGCAAGGCGCTCCACCAATCCTTTTTCAATATCCACGGCGTAAACTCGACCACCCCCACCCACCGCTTTCGCCAATGGCCACGTGAAAATACCGGAGCCTGCGCCGATGTCGGCGACGACACTGCCCGGCAACACGTTCAACACCGCCAGGACCTCATCCACTTTTAACTTCGCGACTCGGGGCGCGGAATCGAGGGTCTTCAACCACTCCTCCGCGGAGCGCGCCCCCAGTTGCGCCACCGCGCGAGGACCAAGCCCTAAACTCAAGATTAACGCCACCCCAGCGCACCAGCCGAGGCGGTCGGCCCCAGCTCGCAGGGCGCGGAGGCGAACGCATGACATGGATACTACCCCAGCGCACCAGCCGAGGCGGTCGGCCCCAGCTCGCAGGGGCGCGATCTTCACCACCGAACGTTCACGAGAAAAATTCTGAAAAGAAAAATAAATCACTTTTTGGGTCCAACTATCCACGAACTAAGCGGCCCAAAAAAACAAGCGCCAGAAAATACCGCGTAAAAAAATTCCAAAACCCAGGCGCTTCACCTCCACCCCCAACCCCGCGCCGGGCGCATCCTTTTCCCCGCGCAACCCGTCACCCCATCATTCGCCTCCGCGCGATGGTCGTGTCCGCCAGCGCCCAGAGATCACCCTGAGCGCGCGCTTTCGTCCCCATCACTCGCCTCCGCGCCGGTGGTCGCTTCCACCCGGGCACCGCACCCTCCCCGCCGGGCCTCCTCCCGCGCGCACGGCCAGTCGCACCTTCACCCGGCCCGCTGAGACCGGCGCGCGACCCGCTTCATCGCAGAGCCATCAGCCCAGCACGCGTGCCCACTTCAATTCGACCCAACTTCAAGCCGACCACACCGGCGCACGACCGGCTTCATCGCGGAGCCATCAGTCCAGCACGCGTGCCTCCAGGTCGCTCCCGACTCACTCGCCTTTGAGCCAGCGGGCCCTTGCCCAGCGCTCGGCGGATCTTTGCACGGATCGGCTCAGAGGGTGGCCCGTGCGCTCCGCGCGTTTTTTACTGTCGGCACAGAACTAACCGAGCGCGGAGCGCACGGTCCACCCTTTCGGGCGACAGCTTCCCGTGCAAAAATCCGCCCTGGCCCAGCGGGCCCCTGGCGCGACCCCTTGAAACTTACTCCAAAAGTCTCCTGAATTAACCTTTATGATTCGTGCACTGATTTTTGATTTTGACGGACTCATCGTCGACACCGAGACGCCCCTGATCGACGCCTATGCCGCGGTGCACGCAAAGCACGGCATACCGTTTGATCGCCCCGTTTTCCTCCGCAGCGTCGGTCACGCCGACTACACGTTCGATCCCTGGCAAGGCTTCGCCCGCGAGGCGGATCGCCCGACTTTAGAAGTGGAACGGCGGACGACTAAAGATGCGGCGATGCTCCACCAGCCGATTCTCCCGGGCGTTGTCAGGCTGTTAGACGACGCCGCGACCCACGGCCTGAAAGTGGGGATCGCCTCCAACTCAACCCATAGCTGGGTTGAACCGCATCTGATCCGCCTGGGCATCTTCGATCGCTTCAACTTCATTGCCTGTCGCGAAGACGTGCCTTCGCCCAAGCCGGAACCCGACCTCTACAAGCTGGTTTTAAATCGCTTCGGATTACGCGGGTACGAGGCGATCGCTTTCGAAGACTCCCACACAGGGAGTCTGGCCGCTCGACGCGCTCATCTCCATACGATCGCGGCCCCCGGCCCCTCAACCGCGCACCACGATTTCACCCACGTCGACCTCCAAGTGACCACACTGGCAGATGTCCACCTGGACCATTTGATTTTAAAATTCGCGCGCAGCTCTTAGCCGGCGGTCCGGCCGCGCACACCCCAAATCCCGCCGCCCGCTCACCAACGATCTACCCCGCTGAAATCGTAACACCAGCCCAGCCCGCTTCGTCACACTCACCACCACTCATTTTCCAACCCGCCCCCCTCGTATGAAATCATCCTGGATACGTCTCCTCCATCCCCTTTTGCTGGTCGTCGCCGGCGCCGCCCTTCAGGCCGCACCGGCGCCTCGACCGAATGTTCTTTTCATCGCGATCGACGACCTCCGCGACTGGGTCGGCTACTTCAACCGGAACCCACAGTCCAAGACGCCGCACTTGGATCGGTTATCGAAAATGGGCGTCTCTTTCAGTCGCGCCTACTGTGCCGCACCCGTCTGCAACCCCTCGCGGGCCGCCCTGATGTCGGGCCAGCGCCCGTTTACAACGGGCGTGTACGACAACGGCAACGACTGGCGTCAGGCCATCCCCATCAACCTGCCGCTCACAACTGCATTTCGCGCGGCCGGCTACGAGGTCGGCGGGGCCGGGAAAATTTACCACGAATCCTACCGCCGAGATGCTGAATGGGATCACTATCTCGAGCATGAGGGCGGCCTGCCCCAGGTCCCCGCAGGCCAAAGCACCGGGGTCGGCGGCATCAAGTTCGCCCCGCTCGACTGTAAGGACGAAGATCTCAACGACTGGAAAATTACCGATTACGGCATCGCGGAACTTGGCAAGAAGCACGCCAAGCCCTTCTTCCTCGCCGTCGGCCTGCACAAACCCCACATGCCTTGGAACGTACCGCGTAAATACTACGACCAGTTCCCACTCCAGGACATCAAACTCCCTCCTTATTTAGAAAACGACTTGGACGACCTCCCGCCCGCCGCCCTCAAAATGGCCCACCCCAGCACCGATCACGATCCGATATTAGCCTCGGGCCGCTGGCAAGAGGCCATCCAAGGCTACCTCGCATCCATCGCTTACACCGATATGAACATCGGCCGGTTGCTTGATGCGCTTGAGCAATCCGCCTACAAGGACAACACCATCATCTGCCTCTGGGGCGATCACGGCTGGCACCTCGGCGAGAAGCACCACTGGCGCAAGTTCGCCCTCTGGGAGGAGGCGACGCGCTCCCCGTTCATCTGGGTCGTGCCGGGTGTCACCACGCCCGGCACCGTATGCACGCGCACGGTGGATTTCATGAGCGTCTACCCGACATTGACCGACCTCTGCGGCATTCCCACGCCCAAGCACGTCGAAGGCGCCAGCCTCCGCCGTCTCCTCGTCGATCCGCAATCCGCCTGGGGCCAGCCCGCCATCACCACCTTCCGTTTCAAAAACCACGCCGTGCGCACCGAGGCCTGGCGCTATATTCACTACGAAAACGGCGAAGAAGAACTCTACGACGAAACCACCGATCCAAACGAGTGGAAGAACCTCGCCAAAGACCCCGCCTTCACCGCGAAAAAAGCCGAGCTCGCGAAATTTCTTCCCACCAAAAATCAGCGGGATCTCGGCGGCCCAGCGGGTCAAGGGGCTGAAGCCGGCGACGAAGCCCCCAAAAAAGCCGGTAAACGCAAGCGGGCAGATTAACGATTCGGAAACCCACCCCGCCCACAGCCAACCAATCTGCCCTCCTCAAAGGCTCACGCCTCTTCTCGGCCTACCTCCCCCCCTCGCGGCCGAAAGTTCTGGATCATCACCGAGTGGGATCGTTTACCAACGCCCCTTCCACTCCCGGAGGACTTCCGAGCCCTCCCGCCCCTTCTTACGAAGGGGTTTTTTCTTGGGGTTTGTCAGGTTTCGTGAAACCGCTTTGGTTCAGGCGTTTTTCCGGCGCGCCCCGGTTTCACGACACCGCCGCTCGGCGCCCCGGTGCTAGTCCCTCGATTGAGACACGACGCTCATGGCGGTAGCGGCGGCTGTTTCGTGTAGCTTCGGCAAGGGTGCGTAACTCGGCGACTGATTCCTGCTACGCTGGTGGCGATGACAACGACCACCCCGATGACAGCGGTCCACCATCCCGAGCTGGCGGGTCTGCCATCGCTCGCCCGGCGTTTCATGACTTGGCGGTGCACCCGGCCACGGGGGCAGCGCATTCCCCGGGAACTGTGGCCAGCGGCGACCGCCTTGGCCCGGATCCGCGGGATTAATCCGACGGTCGCGGCGCTCAAACTCAATTATTACGATCGGCAACGCCGACTGCACAGCGGCCAGGCGTGCCGACCCGGGCGTCCTCCCGCCGCGGTCTTCGTCGAGGTGTCGTCGGTGCCGTCATCTTCCGGCGGCGGGGAGCGCGGCATGGTTGAGTTGATCCACCCCGGGGGCGCCCGTCTCATCGTGCACCGTGGCGCCGCCGGGGTCGACGAACTGCTGCCGTTGGTGGAACTGTTTCTGCGACCCCGCGCATGATCCAGATCACCCCGCAAATGCGGATTCTCGTGGCGGTCGAGCCGGTCGATTTCCGCAAGGGCATCGACGGTCTGGCGGCGCTCTGCCGGCAGGTGCTGGCGAGCGATCCCCTCGGCGGCGCGCTGTTTGTTTTCTGCTCACGTCGTCGTCACGCGAGCAAGTTTTTGACCTACGACGGCGAGGGTTTCTGGCTCTGCCAAAAACGACTCTCGCAGGGCCGCTTCCAGCACTGGCCGCAAGCCGACGCGACGGGAGCCGTGCGCCTCGATCCCCACCAGCTGCACCTGTTGTTGTGGAATGGCGATCCGGCGCAGGCCGGTACCGCGCCGCTGTGGCGGCCGGTGATCCCGCGCGAACCGGCCGGAAAGATTTTTTAAAAAAAGGCAACGTTCCAGAGGTTTTTCGTTTCCGCTCGGCCGCATGTCCGAGGTGCTGCTGAGTTATCGGGGTCGTCAAATCCGGGAAACCGACGTCGTTTTCCTGCGGGAACTCATCGCGCAAGATCCCGAGCCGAGCAGGCGCTCAAAATGGCGATCATACATCGCAAAAACAGACTCAGCTAAAAGACGCTTAACGGCGCCCGGATCGGCGACCTGTTCATGAGCCTGATCCACACCTGCCGGCTCAATCGGGTCAATCCCTTCGCCTATCTGCTGGCCCTGGCGAACCACCCCGAGGAGGTGAAGGCACGGCCCTCGGCCTGGCTGCCGTGGAATTATCCGAAGCCGGAAACCACCGCCGCGCCCGACCACGATCCGCCCGGCCTCCTCCAGGTAAGCTCGTTCCGTGTCGCCGCGGCTCGGCCGCCGCGCCCGGCTTCGAGTCCGCCGCAGCTACCGTGGGCCGCCGGGATTTTTGCCTTACGCAAGCTTACCGAAGCTACCGTTTTGGGGGCCTCGTCCGAAGGGGTGGTTTCCACGCCAACCTCTTTGCCCTACGGACCTTCACCACGTCGACCTCTCCTTCAACTTCGGCGTTCGGGTTAAAGGGAGCCGAGCGACCCCACGGCACGTTCGGCTGAAAGATTTTCCCTCGGGCCTGAACAAAAAACGTTCCTTTAGGACTCAAAACCGGCCGCGCACACCGGCCGTGAAACCAACGCCCTGGTTCGTCTTGAAGAATTTCAGCCCGTTCAGCGTCACATTGGTGCGCGGCGGTTCGTCCGTGAGGTTGTTGATGTCGAGAAACACATCGTAGCGGCGGTTGATGGAATACTGGAGCTTCACGTCGATCATCAGCCGCTCCTCAAAGTAGATGTCGACCACGTTGGTCCCGGTGTATTTCTGCGCCGTCCAATTCGCCAGCACGCGCGCATCCACACCGCGGTATCGGTAGGTGATCCCGGCGTTGCCGCTGCGCGGCGCGAGATTGGCCAGGTTCCGCGTCGTGGCCAGGCCTCCAAATGTGCCGACTGCCTCGAGGTAGGTGAAATTCGCAAACGCGCCCAGCCCCTTGAAGGCAGGGGGCAGGAAGCTGAATTGCTGTTGGTAACTCGCCTCGATCCCGCGGACCCGGGCGCTGCCCACATTGCGCGTAGTTGAGAGAAGATAGCCGGCATACGTACCGCTGCCGTCAATGCCCTCGGAGCCGACTGTGGAGGTGAAGGTCCGCGTGTAATTGGAAATCTCCTTGAGGAAGAGCCCCACGCTGAAAAGCCCCACCGGCTCGAAATATTTCTCCGCGCTCACTTCAAAATTATCCGTCAGATAGGGCTTCAGGTCGGGATTGCCCGCCGTGATCGTGTTGTTCTCCGAATTCTCGGTGACCGTGGGGATCAGGCTTGCGATCGCCGGCCGGGAAATCGCGCGATTGTAGCTCGCGCGAAACAAGATGGCATCCAAGGGCTCGTAGACGAAATGCAGCCCCGGGAAGACATTGCGGTAATTGCCGGTCGCGGTGTTGCGACGCGCAAAGGAGCGTTGGGCCCGCGCGGTGTTGGCCGCGACGACCGCCGGATCGAAACTCGCTCCGCCGACGCTGTTGCCACCCCATGACGCAGTCGTGTTGCGCACCCACGCCGTGCCTTCGGTCGAAGTCTCCTCGAGCCGCACCCCGCCGAGCACCCGGAGTTTGCCAAGCTTAACCGAACCCTGGACGTAGCCCGCGCCGATTGCCTCGCTATATCTAGCCCGTGCGGCGTTGGTCGTCGCGTAACTATTGTAGGCGTCCGCCGCGGTTTGTTTCCAAAAGGCGGCGGGCGCTCCCGCGGGATTCGTCATGAACGGGAACGGTCCATAACGGCCGTCGCCCTGGCGATAGCGCAAATCGGCATAGGGCGTCATCGCGTCGTCGGCCGAGTTCGGGATGCCGTCGGCCCCAACCCAGGTCGTCATATAAAAATCCGTCGTCGGATCGCGCCGGTCGTCGGCGTATTTCAAACCCGCCTTGAGCACGACCGGAACCGCGGTGACAAACTTCTTGGTCAGATCCAGCCGCGCGCCATACAGATCGTTCTGCGCCTTGTAGGACTGTTTCTGCATCGTGCTCATGTTGTAACTCGCCGCATCGAAAATGGACGGGCCGGCGGTCTGCCGGAAAATCGGATACCACGGGTCCTGCCCGCGGCGATCGATCTCGAAGCCTATGCCCGTCGTCCCGGTCGTGCGGGCCTGTGCACGAATCCAGCCGGGATAGGAGATGTTGGCGCGGGAAAAATTACCGCGCAGACTGACGGTCGTGGATCGTTCGAAAACCTTGAACTCCGTGCCGCCGCTCAACGCGTAGCTGCGCGCGTTCTTCGTAAACGCCGGCGTCGATTCCGTGATGCCGATCGACGCCGCGTGCGGCAGCAGGAAGGAATGCTCGTAGGTGCTGTCCGGCGTGAAGTTCGCCGCGGTCGCCAACGGATTGCCGAACGCCGGCCGGTAATAAATCTGATATTGATCGTTGGTGTTGTAGGACATTTTCCCGAAAACATAGGCATCACGGCTCAGCTTGTAATCGACGCTCAGACCGGCGTTGTGTGCCCGCGCGATGTAGCCGAAGTCGCCCGTGCCGAAGATGCGCGTGAGCGGATTCGCCGACCCCGGGTTGAGATACGCCTGGCCCAGCCCGGTGTAGAGCACGCCCGCCGGCCCGATCTCGTCCTGCGCCGTGGTGGAGACACGACGATTGACGTTGAAGGCGATCCCGAGGTTGTTGCGCGACCCCAGCACACTGTAGACATCCGAGTAGGCGAAGTTGAAAAGATCGAGGTTGTCGGCCTTGTCCTTGAACGGCCCCTCATCAAAGCCGCGCACGCGCCAGAGGACGCCACCCGTGACCGTGATGCGGCGGCCGGGCGAATCGAACGCGCGGCGCGAGACGAGGTTCACAAACCCGGCCACGGCGTTGGCATCCTGCTCGGGCTGCGGCGCCTTGATCAGTTCGACGCTCTCGAGGTTGCCGGTGCCCATCTGTTCGATCTGGTAGTCGCGATTGGCCGAGGTGCCGGTCGAGGTCGCTACGCGATCACCATCGACCATGAGCGAGGAAAAGCCGGCCCCCATGCCACGGATGTAGAGTGTGCGCACCTCGCTGCCCACGATATCGGTCGAGATGCCCGGGAGCCGCTGGATCAGTTCGCCGGGGTTTGCCGCGGGGTTGCCAAAAGTATCGGTCGCCGCCACCCATTTTGGATTCTCCGAGAGCCGCTGCGCCTGAATCGCGAGCGCACTGCCTTCGCGCGCCCCCGAGACGGAATATTTCTCCATCTTGTAGACGGGAGAACTCAATTGCACATCGCGGGAGAGCGTCTGGCCGGCGGTCACCGTCACCGGAATACGTTCCACTTCGAGGCCGGAGAAACTCACCACCAGCGTCTGGCCACCCCCGGGCAGCGTGAGGCTGAAGGTGCCCCCGCGCTCGGTCGTCGTCGCAAGATTGGATCCGTCGACCGTGATGATGGCACCGGGCAGGAGGTCGCCCGTGGCCTGGTTTGAGACGGTCCCGGTCACCGTGCCGGTCCGCGTACCTTGGCCTGACAGCGGCGCGACGAGCATGAGCACAATCAAGGCAACGCTGGAAAAGACGAGACGCGGCAGCGATTCACGGCGACGGGTAGGAGACGACGGGTTCATGGGTGACGGCGGATTTGGGTGCTGGTTTCGCCCTTCGGCGTCGGGGGGCGTGGTGGGAAGGCCGCCCGGGACCGGGAAAGAACGGTGGCGGCGAATTCGTAATCGACCGTTTACTGTTGGAAGATTTTGGCAAGCACTTATGCGTGGTGATCCGGCGCGCGCGCATGGTATTTTTTTTCCACGGCCCGAAGTGCGGCCTGGGGGCGGGAGTTGCTTTTTGGCTAAACCAAATCCGGCCGCCGGACTGTGCTTGGATGGGATGAACTCTCTTTCCAAAACTTCCATAAGCGCGGTGGCGGTGGCGGCGCGTCGCGGCGAACTGACTGGGGAGGTCGTGGCGGCACCCGATTTCGCTTGGTTTGACGCGCAATTGGCCGCGCGGCCACAGCCAACTGCCGTGCGGTTTCCCCCCCCTCCGTCCGGCACCCCTGAGGCGCGCACGTACGCCGCCACGCACGCCTACGCCGAGATGTTCGACAAAGACCACGGTCGCCGCGAGTGGCGCCGGATCTGGGTCGGCCCCACCGGCCCGTTCGCCGCGAACTTCGCCGGTGCCGCGCAGCTCCTGCGCATCGAGCGCCACCTCTGGAAAGGCGCCGCGGTCGAGCCCTCCATCGAGGGGGTCTTCGGTCTGACCAATCGCGCGGCGAGCGCGGCCACGCCGGACCAGCTCCTGGCCGCGGCGCGCAAACACTGGGGCGCGATCGAAAACGGCCATCACCACCGCCGTGATCGCACCTATCGCGAGGACCAAAGTCCGGTCCGCGATCCGAACGAGACCCCGTGCTATGCGGCGCTGCGCGCGGGGCGATTTTCGTCTGCGGACAGCCCAAGCGCGCCGAGCGCCGCCCCCAGGACTTTCATTTGCCCGACTTCTTCCGCTGGGTGGGCTTTCGGCGCACGAAGGCGATCCTCTGGTTCACCCGCCGTTATCAGCCACCGTGAAACCTCACCGTCGCTTCCTTCCCCGCCATACTCACCGTCGGCCCCGCGCGCCGGTGCCGCCACTGCGTGCGGCCAGCGCCGCCGGCGGCCTCGCGACGGCCTCGCGCACCCGCCGGCGCCACTCGACCGCTCGCGCTCCACCGCGGAGCGGTACGTTCCCGCTCGTCGGCAGCTCCTTCCTCAAACTGGTCACACCGCACACCCGACGACTTTGACACTGCCCTGCGGAGAGAGCGCCCGCGCCGGCATTGGCTGAAGCAGCGTGGGGAACGCTGGGTTGCGCGAGCACGATGCGGGAGGTGACGAGTACAGTCAGCCAAAAAACCGCAGATCGAAACGCCTAAACGGCCGATCGTTTTTCCCTGTATCGTTAAAACACGTGCTGCGGCGACCGCCAAAAGCGCGGGTCAAAGAATGAGACGGAAACTTCGACCGCCGCAACGAAACCGACTTCTATACTCCTGTACTGAAATTCGGCGTGAGCGGTGCGTTCTGAACGACCGAGACCGATGCGATTGGCGATTGGGCGCGCCACGACGGGAAGAGCTATTTGAATATCGCGATGAGGTGAGCCCGAGCGTGGACCGACCTGCTCTTCAACGTCGGGCTCCACGGCGCGACCGGCCAGGTTGCCGATCCCACCCTGCCGGCGCGCGCCATCATGCTCACCCCGCGCCGGATTATGCGGGAGAGTTGCGGCGCCTACGCGGCCAAAGATTGACGAGCGCCTGCGCGTGGAAAGCGAACGATCACGGCGCGATGCCCCGACGTCGGAGTGCGGGCAGGAGGAGGTTGCGCAGATTCTCGCGCAGGATCAGGCGCTTGTCCGCGTCGGAGATATCGGCGCCGAGGACGCGGCCGATTTGCGAGGCGAAGCTGCGGCCGCTCGCATCGCTGCCGTAGAGCACCCGGCGCGCGCCCAACTCGCGCACCGCCATTTCAACTTCGCCATAGACCGGATCGCCGCCGGCGAGATCGGCGCTGATCTCGGGCCGCGCGCGAATCGCGCGGATCCCGGCCGCCCAGTCGCCGCCGCCGGTGTGGCCGCAGATCAACGGCACCCCCGGGTGGCGGGCGGAGAGCTCGGCGAGCTCCATCGGAGTCGATTCGTTTGGGAGATTCCCGCGGCCGCGCTGCTTGATCCAGGTGTGCTGGAGAATCGGCGCGGCGAGCTCCGCCGCGCGGCGGACGATCGGATCGAGCTCGGAGCGGTTGCAGCGGCAGCCGACCCAGAGCTTGATCCCGATCATCGGGCCGTCGGCCACGCAGCGCTCGAGTTCGTCGAGGCTTTCGCGAAGGTAGGTGGGATTCAGATACACGAAGCCGAAGGCCCGCGCGCTCCAATGGCGCAGGATTTCGAGCACGTCGTCGTTGCTCGCGCGAAACTGCTCCGGCGTCGCTTCGTGAAACCAAGGCGGGCTCATGCAAATGCACAGCCGCTCGATGCCGACGCGATCGGCAATCGCGACGAGCGCCGCCATGCGCTTCGCCGGGCTGGTGCCGGGCGTGCCTACGTGACAGTGCGCGTCCCAGATGCCGACCCGGCGCAGTTCGCCCCCGCCCCAAGCAGTCGCGGCCGTGTCCGGCGCGGGCTCGGCGGCGGAGGCGGCGCAAGAAAAAAACGGGAGCGTCGTCGCGACGGAGGCGGCGCGTTTGAGGAGAAGGCGGCGGTTCATGCGCGTGCGGTCATGTGATTCGCGATTTCACGCGCTGCTCAGCGCGCGGAGGCAGCGGCGAGCAAGCCGCGGGCGCAGCCGTGGCGCACGGCGTCGAGTTGCTGCGGCGTGAGCGGGGATTCCTGGAGCTTCAGCAGCGCCGACTCAAAATAGAAAAACGGCGCGCAGGAGCCAAAGGCGATCGGGAGCGTAGGCGCGGACTCGAGCAGCGCCGCGATGCCGGCGACGCCTTCGAGCGTGGCGATTTCGAGCGCGAGGTTGCCGGCGTCGGCGAACCGCCGGAGCAACGCGGCGTTGCCGGCGACTGGGCGGGCGGCGGCGTTGAGGAGCATGGCGCGCGCGCGCGGAATTTTTTTTATCACGTCGATGAAGGGCGCGGCCGGCACCGACGGCGCAATGAGCCCAGGGCTTGGCGAACGCGGATCCTCGAGCGAGCAGACAATCTGGATCGGCAGGCCGCGCTGCGCCGCGAACTCCACCAGCCGGGCGAGCCGCGGGTCGTCGATTTGATAACCGTGGTGGCCGGGCAACAGTCGCAGGCCGGCCATGCGGTGGACTTCGTGGCACCGGCGGAGATCTTCCTCCCAGTCGGGCAGCGCGGGATTCACCGTGCCGAAGGGGACGAGGACACCTTCGCCGTCGCGCGCGCAAGCCTCGGCGAGGCGGGCGTTGACGCCAGCGATGTCGGTGTGCAACGCGGCGTCGAAGCTGCCGGTCCAGGCCGAGACGACGCCGTGGCGGCGGAGTTTGGCGACGAGCGCGCGGGGCGTCGCCGCCCACGAGCCGCGCGTGGGCCATGCCGAGAGCCAGACGTTGGTGTCGATGAGGCCGTCGTCGTGCATGGGCCGCGGCTGGCTAAACGGCGTAATGCCGCGCGACTTTGCGCACGGCCACGGCGGCGCCGGTGATATAGTCATCGGTCATCGCCTCGTCGATAGTGAGGCGGATCCCCGTCTTCAAGATGGCCTCGACCTCGGGCGTGTGGTGCTTCGAGTAGTCTATCGTCGTGAGGCCCATTTCGCGCAAGGGCCAGCGGCCGGCGAAGAAGCCGTGTTTTAGGAACACCGGCTCGCGGTGCAGCGGCACAGGGATGTAACCGGCGGAGCACTGCACGCCTTCCGCGGCGAGCGCCTTGACGAATTCCGCCCGGTCGCAGCGGAACGCGGGCGGTTCCATGCGGAAGAAATAAAACCAATAAACACAACGATCCTCCGGATGCACCTGGTGCGGGCGCAGGCCGGGAACGCCGGCGATTTTCTCCGTGAGCAGATTGCCGAGACGCGCGCGCCGACTGGCGATGTCCTCGACGCGTTCGAGCTGGGCTGCGAAGACCGCAGCCTGCGGCTCGCTCATGCGATAGTTGGTCGCGAACGTCTGGAACCCGCCGCCGGGCTTGGTGCGATCGCCGCCCTTGTCGCCGGAGCGCTGCAGCAGCGGGCCGAAACGCTCGTCGTTGGAGGCCACGAGCCCGCCGTCGCCGCAGGTGATGTGCTTGCTCTGCTGCAGCGAGAAGCAGCCGATGTGGCCGACCGTGCCGATGGGCTGCCCGCGGAAACGCGCGCCCCACGCCTGGCACGCATCCTCGATGAGGACGAGGTTGTGCTTGTCGGCGATGGCTTTCAGCGCATGCAGGTCGCAGGGGTTGCCGCAGAGATGCACCGCGATGATGGCTTTCGTCCTCGGCGTGATGCGGCGTTCGACGTCCGCGGGATCAAGGTTGTAGGTGCCGGGCACGAGGTCGGCGAAGACCGGCACGCCTTGCTGATAGATGACACCGATGACCGTGCCGATGTCGGTGATGGGTGAAGTGATGACTTCGTCGCCCGGCCCGATGCCCGCCGCGATCACGGCGATGTGGAGCGCGCCTGTGCCCGAGGAGCAGGTGTGCGCGTATTTGAGCGGGTAGGTTTTCCGGAATCGCTCGAGCGCAAGCGTGGTTTGCGGGCCCTTCCAGTAGAACAACGAGTCCTGCGCGAGCATGGCGTTGAGCCGCTCGCGTTCGGGCTCGCCCCAGCGGACGCGTTTGGCGGGCGCGGTCTTCACGGCTTTTTCGCCGCCGAGCAGCGCGAGCTTCGAGCTGGCGGCAGGCTCGTCCGCGTGGAGCGAAGCGGGCGCGAGGCTGGCGGCAACGAGCGCGGTGGTGGAAGTGGCGATGAAATCGCGGCGGGAGACGGCGGAGGCGGACGGATTTTCCTTCATGAGATGGTTCGATCCGGTGATAGGTGGCACCCTGTCCGGGGTGATAGGTGACACTTGATACAGGGTTTTTCTCGGCGATAGCGAGAGGTTTGAGGCTTGGGCTGAAAATATTTAGGGCCGATTTTTTTCGGTCGGTAATTATTTTATCGCCCGAAAGATATATTTTTTTTCGGGACATTTTTGGTCGGTTGTGCTGGCGCGGCGAGCATGGCCAAACCTAAAGCGCAATTCCGGCGTCCCAGCGTGAGCGAGCAACTCGGCATCGAACATTGCCAATTGCGCCTGCTCAGCGAGCCGGGGGATCTCGCGCGCTGCGACGCGCTCATCGGGGAGCATCATTATCTCGAGTCGGCCACGCTGGTGGGCGAACACCTGCGCTATGCCGCCACTTACAAGGGCGAGTGGCTCGCGGTGGTCAGCTTCAGCGCGGCGGCCTATCATCGTGTAGCCTCGGCAAGCGTGCGTAACTCGGCGGCAGGAGTGTGCTACGATGGGAGGAGATGACCACGACAGCCTCGACCCCGATGACCGCGGCGCAAGATTGCGAGCCGCCGGACCTGCCAGCGCTGACCCGGCGGTTTCAAACGTGGCGAGCGAGCCGAGCCACGGGAGCAGCGCATTCCCCGGAGCTGTGGCCAGCGCGACCGCCGTGGCACGGATCCACGGGATTAGTCCGACGGTCGCGGCGCTCAAAATCAATTATTACGATCGGCAACGCCGACTGCACAGCGGCCAGGCCTGCCGCCGCGGGCGTCCTCCCGCCGCGGTCTTCGTCGAGGTGCCATCGGTGCCGTTGTCCTCCTGCGGCGGGGAACGCGGCATGGTTGAGTTAATCCACCCCGGGGGCGCCCGTCTCATCGTGCACCGTGGGGCCGCCGGGGTCGACGAGCTGCGCGCGTTGGTGGAACTGTTTCTACGACCCCGCGTATGATCCAGATCTCCCCGCAAATGCGGATTCTCGTGGCGGTCGAGCCGGTCGATTTCCGCAAAGGCATCGACGGTATGGCGGCGCTCTGTCGGCAGGTGCTGGCGAGCGACCCGCTCGGCGGCGCGCTGTTTGTTTTCTGCTCACGTCGTCGTCACGCGAGCAAGTTTTTGACCTACGACGGCCAGGGTTTCTGGCTCTGCCAAAAACGACTCTCGCAGGGCC
>CAMDOF010000089.1 GCA_945903465.1 Opitutus sp. GAS368 | reverse complement strand
GAGCGTCGCGGCGGCCGAGAAATTATCATTCGAGGGGGCGCCCTGGGAAAGTGCGAGCGATAAGCTGAAATTACCCGCCGAACCGTTGTAGCCATCGATCGCTAAGGAATAGACCACCCCCGAGGTCGCGCTGAAGGTGAGCAGACTGGTCGAACTGCCTCCGCCGTCGTCGTCGCTAGCGACTAGCTGAAGCGCCCCAACCGCCGAACCCGTGTAGACCGCGAGTACCGTATCGAAAGAACTGCCGGCCGTGGAGACGGTGACTGGCCCCGTGCTGGTCGCCGTCCAACGGAACCACACCGAGTGGGTCGCGACGGAGGCCGCATGGGCGGGTTCACCCGTTTCACTACTGGCGAGAGTGGTTGCACCGCTGCCGACCGCGGACCCGCCAACGAGCACCGTCGCTGCCGCGAAATTATCGTTGGCGGGGCGGGTAAAGCCTGTTGTGAAAGCGAGGCTTAGAGCGACATTGCCCGACACCCCACCATAACCGTCGACCGCCAGAAAGTAGGTGGTGCCGCTTGTAGCGACAAACGCGGTCGCGCTGGTCGAGTTGCCGCCGCTGTCATCGTCCCGCGCGACCAACGTCAACGCATTCACTGCCGTGCCCGTGTAGATGGCCAACACGGTATCAAAGTCACTCCCGCGGGTGGTAACGGTACCCACACCGGCGGCAGGCGCTGTCCATTTGTACCAAACCGACTTGGCCGCAACGGACCCGTGCGCCGGCTCGCCCGTCTCGGCAGTGGCGGCCGTCGTCAAAGCAGTGGCCGTGGCCGTCGCCCCCGAGAGCGGAGTCGCCGCGGCGAAATTATCGTTGGCTGGCGGGGCAAGCGGCGGCGCGCTGAGAGCAAGGGAGAGCGCGACCGATCCCGTCGCATTGGCGATGCTGTCCACCGCAATCTGGTACGTGGTACCGCTGGTCACCGCAAAGCTCGCGCCGCCCGTCGTCGTAGGGTTCACCGCGGTGAGCGTCGCCGCGCTCGTCCCCGTGTAAACACCCACTCGCGGCGCGGGCACACTGCCCGTGGTCGCCAGCGTCAGCGTACCGGTGCTCGGCGAGATCCAAGACCACCAGACCGAGGTGCCAGCCGGACTCCCCCCGTGGGCAGGCTCACCCGTTTCCGCGCTCGCATTGGTCGTGGACCCCGTCGTGTTGGCCGCAGTCCCGCTTAAAATGATGCGGTTCGCAAAATTATCATTGGCCGGACCGAAACTGCTGCCGCCTCGAACTTCGAGGTTAAGCGTGGCGTAACCGGTCCCCGTCGCGTTCGTTGCGGTCAGCGTAATTTGGTAGGAGCGCGCCAGCGTCACGCGCCCAGTAATGACGCCCGTGGTGGCATCGACCGTCAGGCCGCTCGGAAGATTCTGGGCGCCAAAACTCACCGCCCCCGCCGCTTGGATACGATAGTTCAGCAGATTGCCGGCATCCACGCTCGCCGTGGTCGCACTGCTGATCACCGGTACCGGAATAACCGGTGCAGCAATCGTAAGATTGACCGGGCGGGAGCCCGTCCCACCGGCGTTCGTCGCCAGAACTTGAATACTGAATGAACCCGTCTGCGCCGGCGTCCCCGAGATCAGGCCGGTCGTGGCATTAACACTCAAGCCATTGGGCAAACTTCCGCTGGCGCCATAACCAACGGGGGAGTTGCTCGCTGCAATCTGGTAGGTGAACGCGGAACCGCTGGTGCCCGCCGCCGTCCCGGCACTCGTGATCACCGGAGGTATGACGGCGGCGGCGACCGTGATCGCCAGCGTACGGGAGTCGGTCCCGCTCGCGTTCGAAGCACTGATCGTGACACTGGTGGTACCAGCAGAAAGCGGCGTGCCCGTAATCGCCCCCGACTGAGCATTGAGCGCCAGTCCGGCGGGCAGGTTAGCGGCCGCGAAGGCCGTAGGGGAATTCGATGCAACAATAAAATAAGTGAATGCCGCGTTAACCGCACCCGTCGTCGAAAGCGCACTCGTGATGACGGGCGTCGCCGCCGTCACGCTAAAGCCGAGATATGCGGACGCAGTCGAGTTGTCAGCCTGCGCCGGCAGCCCGGTCGCGCCCGTCGCAAGCGTGCCGCCCTGGGCATCGAGCAGGCGCAGATTAGCTAACGTCACCGCATTGCCACTGACGCTATCACTCACGCTGACGAAATAACGGTTTGACCCCGCTTGAACGAGGTCCGTCAGATCGAAGACGAAGACGCCGTCGATGGCGGTGGCGGTTCCGTTAAAAGCGAAAACGCCACCCTGCTCTTGCAGCGCGCCGGGGGTGTAGGTCGTGCTCGGTCCGGTGGCACTGCCCGCTCCGCGGCCGAGGGTAACGGAAATCTGGTTACGAGCAGTGACGCCTTTCAGCGAAAATTCCGCGAGGAGTTGCGGCGTGTAACTCGGGCGAGCAACGAGCACATAGCCGATCGCATCCCAAAACGGTTTTTCACGCCCGCTGCCGGTCGTGCCGCTACCGGCCCGGTTGGTGGTGATGTCCGGCCCGACGCCGCTGACGGCGGAAACGCTGCGCAGCGCGTCGTAGGCGACCCACACAAAGCCACCGTCCTGCCAGCTGCTACCCCACGAATTAACAATGCGGAGAGCGCCCTTTTCGCCCGCATCGACAACGCCGTTCTTGTTGAGGTCGATCCAGAGATTATCGTTGTAGCCGACCACAGTCATCGCGTGCCCGCTATCGTTAATCCGGATGGCCGTAGCCACGGGCCGACCGGCGAACGCGTTGTCGTCCGCCGTGGACGGATCGTTGGCGATCGCGCCGAATTGCCAGCCATCGATGTTCGATCCGAAGACCACGAGAGCACCGTTGGCGAGCGCGGTCTTAAGGCGGGTGAGTCCTGCCTCCGTGTCGAGGGCCGTGAGTTGGTAGCTGGAAGCCATCCGGTTCGAAATCGCGCCCCGCCACGTCGCCGTGGCGACTGGCCAATCAAGGTAGCTCGATGGGGTATTAACTCCACTGTAGGGAAAATCCGACCACGTCGGCGCGCCGTGTTTGAGCAAGACCTCAAATATATCCGTAAACCAAGATCCGTTGTCGCCGCCCTGATTAACAAAGTTGTAAACGAATTTCGGGGAGAGTTTATCGGCGTTGCCGGAGTTTCTCACATTGAGCCCCCTCGCCTGAGCGATCGCGAAGGTCGCCATATAGTAAACCGAAGAAAAGCAGGCGCAGGACCCAATCTCGCCTTGGTCGCGGACTGGCGGGAAAGCGGCGAGCGTACTGTTGTCAGCGGCGGAGGGCAAAGTAGCTGCCGCAAGGGCGACCGTGGACGTCGCCGAGACGGTGGCTGGCGCGGAGGCGGCGGCGCTGCTCACGACCTCGGACGACGAGTTGGTCCCACCGGCCGAGACGCGGGGTGCGAGGATGACTTCCTCCCCATCGGGCACAACGGGAAGGGCGAGGGGCGAGAGTCCACGGACCTTGCGTTCTTCGTTGGATCGAGAGAGCGCGCGAGCGTTGAGCCGCACACTTTCGGCGGGAGGGGCGAGCTCGCGCAGGCGCGCCGTTTCCGCAACGGTGGGCGGACGCAGACCGCGAGCCCTCGGCTCAGCGGCCGCACCCGGGGTTTGCGCGCTCAGCATAGGGCTGAAAAAAAACCCTAAACAGGCGAGCGCCCAAGCCGCTGAGCCGGCCCAGTAAAAGCGTTGCAAGCAGGTGCGGGATCGGGGCGCAGGGGATGGATGAGGGGTAGACATAAAATTATTTATTAGGATAGGCCGAAGGCGGCACGGCTTCTGGTAACGGCGCGAGCCCCTTCGCCACGCGTTCCGCGTTGAGCCGTTGCCGAGCGAGTTCGTTGGGGAGTTGGGGCGGGTTCGGCGGGGCAATTGCATCGAGACGCGCTCGCTCCTCGGAGGTAGGGACGCGCAAACCCAAGGAGCGGGGCTCGGCCGCAGTCGGTCTCGCTGACGACCCCGTGGCCGAGTCGCAACCAGCCGGGAGGAAGCCCAACCCCAAGACGCCCCCAAGCCGCAAAAAGATAAAAATAACTTTAAAATTATTCGTCATAGAACCCTCATTATGAGCTTGAGAAAAGATGGAGCTTGGGTCCGGCAACGAATAAAATTCTGGGAGTAAAAGCTGGTGGGAATTACCCTAAAAAGCAGAAACAAAAATAACCTGAAAACCAGTCGAAAAGAACAAAAGTAAACGGGCTCCAGCAAGCTTAGATTTTATCGCAACTGAATCGCGACAAGGGTCGAAATTTATGGGTGCAAAGAACTGAACGCGGGAAACGTTCATCGAGGAATCCCCGAAGTAGATTCTATTTCACCGATTTTCTCACGTCTCCCGCGCCTATCCGGCTGCGACGCGGCGCTTAATTGATAGGCGCACCTTCGTAGGCGCACCTTCGTAGGCGCACCTTCGTAAGCGCACCTTCGTAGGCGCACCCGTTTGATTGGCGCCTCCGACGGACCGGCGACACTCCTGTCGCCGTGCTTGGCGCACCTTCGTAAGCGCACCTTCGTAAGCGCACCCGTTTGATTGGCGCCGCTTTGCGCCTCCGTCAATCCGTTCAGGACCGGAAATACGCGAGCCCATCGGTTAAGCCCATCGGTTACGCGCTTGGACGGATCGGCCTCTTCTCTCCGAACGGAAATTTGCGGGATACGCGGGCGCGCGTGCCGGGACGCTTCACTGAGCGACCGCCTCCAACCGTTTTCCAGACGTTCGGCATCTTTCGAGCGGTTTGATCCACGATCAGCGGGGCCTTGCTTCCGCGAGCCTCATTTTTTATACCGTCCGCCTGCTGGTTGCCGTCGCCGACCCGCTGAACGGCCGAGCGCGCTATTGGGATAAAATTCCGCGCGCAGGAACACCCTGTTCACCGCGTTTTGAGGCCCACCATTGCGCTTCTGTAAAATCGGGGTAGAAAGCATTTTTTAAAGCACCCTGTGACCCACTTACTCGATAATATCGTCTGGCACTCACTCGTCAGCTCGCACGCGCGCTTCGCCGTCGGCCAAGGCGGGGCGCGGCGCTTCGCTCCAGGATTCAGTCCCATTATCGGGTTTGAAAATCCCCTCGCCCCCGACTGGGCTGCGCTCACCGAATTCTGCCAAACCGGCGAATCGTTTTATACCGCCGGCTGGTCTGACTCTGTCCCCGCTGGCTGGAACCTTGAAATGGCATCGACCATGTTTCAACTGGTGTGGCGCGGGGAGGTTTCTCTCGACGCACTCGTCGGCGATGACGCCATCTGCCTCGGGCCCGAGCATGCGGAGTCCGCCCTCGAATTGGCGCGCCTCACCCACCCGGGCCCCTTCGGTGTGCGCACCTTGGAACTGGGCCAATACTTCGGGTACTTCGAGGGCAAACAACTCATCGCCATGGCGGGGGAGAGACTGCACGCCGCGCCTTTTCGCGAGATCAGCGGGGTCTGCACGCATCCCACGCAGCAAGGGAAGGGCTGGGCCCGCCGGTTAATGACACGCCTGATCCGGCTCCAAGTATCCCGCGGCGAAATCCCGTTCCTGCACGTCATGAGAGAAAACCATCTCGCCCGTGGACTCTACGCGCGCATGGGCTTCGCGGAGCACCGCGAGTCGGTCGTCCGCGTGATCTCGAAGCTAGCCTGATCGGTGGACCTCACCGCCCGCCAACCCACAATTTCTCCACCGGCACCAGCAATTTTTGCGCTGGACCCCCACCACCGGTCGCGACCAGCCCGGCGACGAAAACGTGGCGCGGTTGGAATCTGGAATGCAACCCACGGGCAAGATGGCCGGCCTGCTCGAAACCCCACGCACCAACCGCTCGGTCAAGCGCCGTTAACCGACCCAGCACGCACCTCTCGTAACTTAAAAATGGATACATCAACCGCTCGCGCGGCGAGGAGCGAAACGGGCGGGCCCGAAAGATCAAAGCCCGCTTGGCGCGCGGGTTCCGTGGAAAACTCCGAGACCACGGGAGTGTGCAAACGATAGGGCGCATGATGCACACGTCCTTGCCGGAGACGCCCCGCTCGGTCCGCCGCGAACAGCCGGTAACGCTCGACTAGAAAAAAATCCAGCGTACCGGGTACGGCCAGCCGCGCCGGCTCCGACTCATCACCGGGGTGCCAGCTGAAACGATGCGCTCCACCCGCCACCCCTCGCCGCTGAGATTCAAAGTGGATGCCCCCGGCACGGCGGCGCGAGGACATCCGCGCGTGGAAGTAGGGTAAATTAAAAAAATGTTGGGCGATCAAGACCGCGATCGGCTGGTTGCAATCGAGCGAATAGAACCAAACGCCCGAATGACCTTGGGCATCATGAACGTAAGTGCGAACATTGAGTTCAAGAAACCATGAAAGCCAAGGCAAGGCGGGCAGACCGACAGGCCGCACCCGTTCCATGAAAAAGGGGACGACCCCGACATAGGCAACGCCCTCAAAGGTATCGACCCACAGGCCACGGGGCAGCGTCGCCTGCACTTGGCGCGGGTCCACCGGCCAATGGGCGAACAACAGGTGATTCCACCGCTGCCGCCCCACCCCCGACCCCGGCGGAAGATCGCGCTCGGAGAGGCGATCGGCCTCCTGCGGGCTCCGAGCCGAACGCACGGCAAGATCAGGCGCCGCCTGGGTTTTGGGAGCAAGGCCCACTCTTAGCCGTTCGCTACCGCCCGCAAAAAACCGGCTAGGGCAAAAAACGAGGGCGCCCAGAGGCCGACAAAAATCGCGGAACGTTCAGCCCGAGCGGAGACCGCCACGCTGATAACCGATGGCGTTTCCGCATCGACCAACGGGAATTTAACGCGAACCCAGATGTAAATGGAGGCAATAATTGAAAGAAAGCCGAGCACGGCGCAGGTGCCGCTCAGGATGATGAAGAATTCTTTAGACATGAGAGGAATTTAGGTTTACCGACCGCAGGGCTTCTTTCGTACGCGCCAAGGCGACCACCAGATGCCTCGGAAAAAGCCCGACAGATGAAGAAATCGCCTCATTCGACGCTGGCTGGTCACGGCTAAAATCAACACCGAGCCGAAGCCGACATGCCATTTTCAACTGGCGCCATTTCGGCAGCATTCGTGGCCCGGTTCACCCGTCGCCCGCACTCTTGAGAAGGAAGCGTCTTGGAGGGCTTTGGCTCTTCGAATGAGCAGGCCTCTTCAGCATTCCGTCTTCTTTCCCATCACCATTTTTAAAATCGTTTCTCGCCGGCTTGATTGGCAGGTACGCTGCGCCCGACGAGCCCTCGATGATCACCGGGCGATCCCGTGAAATCACTCGCTTATTTTTTGCGGAGCCCCAGTCCTTCGATCGTTCTCCTGATTCGCTCCGTCGCTACCGATCGAACAAACGTGCGGCCCAGCGACGCCGCTTGTAATTATCGAGGACGGCCCGAACATTCGCTTCTATGACGTCTACTAACCTGAATCCCATGCACGATACCCGCACGTTGCTTCGCCGGTCAGCCGCCAAGGCTCCCTTCATGATTGCGCTCCTCGCGCTCAGCACACTCCCGCCCCTGCCAGCGCAGACAGCTCCCACGATGGCCAGAAACGCCCCGGTTAAAATGGAGGCGGTCGTCGCCACTGGCAGCCGATTTAATGACCGCACCGTCTTTGAATCACCCGTGCCGATCGACGTCATTACGCGGGCCGAGATGGAGCAGGGCGGTTACACGGAGGTGTCGCAGATGCTGCAAGCGCTTGTGCCTTCCTTCAATTTTCCGCGGCCCGCGCTGACCGATGGGACGGACCACATCCGGCCGGCCACGTTGCGCGGGCTGGCCCCCGACCAAGTACTGGTGCTGGTGAACGGAAAACGTCGCCACAGCAGCGCGCTCGTCAATGTCAACGGATCCATTGGCCGCGGATCGGTTTCGGTCGATTTTAACGCCTTCCCGTCCTCCGCCGTTCAACGCATCGAGGTCCTTCGAGACGGCGCTTCCGCCCAGTACGGCTCTGATGCGATCGCGGGGGTCATCAATGTAATTCTGCGCAAGGATATCGGGTGGGGCTTTGACGCCACCTATGGCGCAACCAAGGAAGGCGATGGGCGCGATTTGAAACTGGCAGCCTACGCGGGCACCAAGCTCGGCCAGTCCGGCGCGCTTTTCCTCACGGCCTACTCGCGTGAACACAGCCCAACGAGTCGCGGGGCCTTTGATACGCGCCAGCAGTATTTTGGCACCAACGCCGCGGGCGTGAAAGTTGCCGCATCCGGCAACTACGGCGCGGGCACCGGCTTGAGTCCGGCCAATGGCACCTTGGACTCACGCGAGACCACCGTAAATCGTTTCAACCACCGCTTCGGCGATCCTCGCGCTCGGGAAGAAGGGGTATTCTTCAACGGTGATTCACCCTTCGCCGGTTACAGTACCTACTTTTTTGGCGGGGCCACCCGACGCCACGGTGAGGGCGCCGGCTTTTTTCGCCGCGCCGCCGACGACCGCACCGTCCGGTCAATTTATCCAAACGGATTCCTCCCCGTCATTCAATCCAACGTCACGGATCTTTCCGGCGGCATCGGCGTAAAGGGAAAGCTCGAGGACGGCTGGGCTTACGATCTCAGCACGACCCTCGGCGCCAATGCCATTGCCTACACCATCGCGGAAACCGCCAACGTCACGCTCGGTAATGGTAGCCCCAAGAGTTTTTACGCCGGCACACTCACGAACCAGCAGAGCACCACCACTGTTGACCTGACCAAGGCGTTTCAAACCGGACTTTACAAAGCCCTCAAAGTCGCCCTCGGCGGTGAACTCCGCCACGAGCGTTATAATATTCGGGCGGGCACGCCTGATTCCTATCGGGACGGCGGCGTCCGGATTATCGACGGTCCGAGCGCTGGGAACCAAGGCGCACCCGGCGCTCAAGTGTTTCCTGGGTTTCGCCCCAGCGACGCGGGCACCCACACGCGCGATGCCTACGCTTACTATATCGATCTCGAACAAGCGGTCACCGCGCAGTGGTTGCTTTCAGCCGCCGCCCGATTCGAGCATTACAACGATTTCGGCAACAAGAGCACCGGCAAGCTCTCGAGCCGTTTCGCTCTCACGAAGCCTTTAGCTCTCCGCGCCTCGATCAGCACCGGTTTTCGCGCGCCGCACCTCGCCCAACAATGGTTCAGTGCGACTTCCACCAACTTTATTGGCGGCGTGCCTTTTGAGAATAAAACATTTCCGGTGAGTGATCCCGTGGCGAAAGCCCTCGGCGCGCAGCCCCTCAAACCTGAAACCTCCGTCAACAAGAGCATCGGTCTCACGTGGCAACCGCTGGAGGCCTTCACCGCCAGCGCGGACCTCTACCAGATCGACATCGAGGACCGCGTTGTCCTTTCCTCGAATTTTACCGGTGGAGCTGGGAGCGCGTTCCTCAACTACCTCGCCACGCAAGGGCTTTTGGGCACAACGGGCGGGCGCTTCTTCACTAACGCGGTCGATACCCGCACCAAGGGGGTCGATTTTAACGCCCGATATACGGTGCGCATGAAACCTGGCGCGAAGGTCTCTTTCACCGTGGGTGCAAACCTCAACCGCACGGAAGTCACCAGGACCAACGCGACTCCGCCCCAACTCGCGGCGGTCGGTATCACGACACCGCTTTTCGATCTCACCGAGCGCATCCGTATGGAGAAGGGCCAACCGAAGGACATCATCAACCTCGCCGCGACCTACGATTTGCGAAAATGGTCGTTCCTCGCGCGCACGGTGCGCTCTGGCGAGGTGCAGGCCGTGCAATTTTCAGGGGCGACTCCCGCCCAGATCGCCGCGCTCACACCCAGTTTTTCAACCTATCTGCTGCCCACCGTTCCCGCAGGGGCCAACAGTCAAATCATCCAGCGCTATGCTCCGAAGTGGATCACGGATCTTGACGCCACCTATCGCTACTCAAAGCAGCTGACGCTTTCCGTGGGCGCAAATAACGTCATGAACGTGCTCCCTCATCAGACGATCGCATCCACCATCTCCGGTGGCACGGTGTTCAATGGCGGCGATAACGTCGGCAGCTTGCCCTTCCTCCTGAATCCCACGCCGTATGGTTTCAACGGCGCGTTTTATTACACCAAGCTCAGCTACAAATTCTAGGCCAGCGACGGCCGCACGTGACCAGGCCAGCGCGGCGCCGCCCAAGGCTCCGCGCTTTTTTCCGGGCCGATCCGGACCGCCAAACCTGACGGTCGGCCCGACCTAATAATCAGCGGCACGATCGCTTAACCGAGAAAGTTTTGATGCTTTCACCGGTTCACGGTACCGAGCGCGGCGATCTGCCGGACCACCCGCATGGGCGACGCTCTCTCGCGACCACCAGCGAGCGCCCCCGGCGCCGCAGTCTTTACCCGGCCAACGCCGCCCTCTCTTTCGGACGGTTCAAGCCTCGCAGCCAGCGGTCAATCTCGCCCCATCCGGCCCGCTTTAAACAGGGTCCCGCTTTAAACATACCCTCAAACCCGTTGCGGTTGGCATTTGGATTTCAATCTTCGGGGAAAATCTCCCAGCGGCCTCGAGAGCCAGAGTGGAGCACTTAGCAACCAGTGATCCAACGCCCACCACGGGGAACTTGAGCACCGCGAACTTGCCGCTTGCCTGTGCACTCGACTGCATCCCTCTCCCTGCATGCCCGACCCGTCCCCACTTTCGCCAACCTCGCCCCATCTGCGCGGGCTGGAATCAGGAGGGTGGTCCCCCGCTAAGTTGGCACTTCAACGATTTCAGCAACACCGGATTGCTTTCGCCTCGGTATTTATCGTCGCGGTCCTTTACTTGCTCGCCGCCGGCGCCGAATTCTTCGCCCCGTACACCCCGCAATCTCGGGATATTAACTACGCCTACTGCCCGCCCCAACTCCCGCGCTTTTCCATCCAGTCTGGTCTCCACGTCCTGACCATGCGCGTGTCCATCGATCCACTCACTTTCAAGCGCACCTATCTCGAAGACCCACTCCAGCCGATCGCCCTCGGCTTCTGGGTGCCAGGTGAATCCTACCACCTCGGCGGCTTATTTCCTGCCAATCACCATTTTCTAGGAGTCAAACCTCGTCCCAACCAACTCCCGCCGACCGCCCTTCCGCGATTCTACTTTCTCGGGGCCGATGCGATCGGTCGCGACATCTTCAGCCGCCTCATCGCCGGTACCCGCATCAGCCTTTCCATCGGTCTCATCGCGATCACCCTAACCCTTTTCCTCGGCGTGACCATCGGAGGCCTCTCAGGCTATTTTGGCGGTATCACCGATACCCTTATCCAGCGTCTCATCGAGGTCGTTAACGCCTTCCCCCAAATTCCGCTTTGGCTCGCCTTTGGCGCGGCTCTCCCCGCGCACTGGCCACCTCTCACCACTTATTTTGCCATCACCCTCGTCCTCAGCTTGCTCAGCTGGACCAGCCTCGCTCGCGTCGTGCGTGGCAAGATACTCGCCCTGCGCGAAGAAGACTACGCGACCGCCGCTCGCCTACTCGGTGCCAGCCATCTCCGTATCTTCTGCCGCCACCTCCTGCCCGGTGTGGCCAGCCACATCATCGTGGTCACGACCATGAGCGTCCCCGCCATGATCATCGGCGAAACGTCACTCTCATTCCTCGGACTAGGTCTGCGCGCCCCAGTCGTCAGCTGGGGCGTCATGCTCCACGACTGCCTCAACTTACCCACCATCGTTAACTACCCGTGGCTCCTCATGCCCGCCGTCCTGATTGTACTCACCGTACTGGCGTTTAACTTTCTCGGCGACGGTTTGCGCGACGCCTTCGACCCTTACACCGCCAAATGAATACCAGCGCAGAAAATCCTCTGCTCGAAGTTAACAATCTCCGCGTTTCTTTTTTTTTAAACGAGGGCGTCGTCGGCGCGGTCCAAAATGTCTCGTTCTCCATCGACCGCGGCCGGACGTTGGCGCTCGTCGGTGAATCGGGGAGTGGTAAGAGTGTCACCGGAGCTGCCCTCCTCCGTCTTATCCAGCCGCCCGGCCAGATTCTCAGCGGCCGCATCCTGCTCCGTTCCTCCCGAGCGGGCGATATCGAGATCGGGCATCTCGACGAAAAATCCGGCCTGCTGTTTAAGGTGCGAGGCGGCTTGATCAGTATGATTTTCCAGGAACCGTCGGCCGCTCTCTCGCCCGTCCATACCGTCGGTCAGCAGATCGACGAGGCCATCCGCACCCACCAAGAGGTCAGCACCGCGGCCGCGCGGCGGCTCACTCTCGCTATGCTGCACCGCGTCGGCATCAGCCACGCCGAGACCCTCTACGACCAATACCCCCACGAACTTTCGGGCGGTCTCCGGCAGCGGGTCGTCATCGCCATGGCTCTCGTCGGGCGCCCCGAGCTTCTCATCGCCGATGAACCCACCACCGCGCTCGATGTCACTTTACAGGCTCAGGTCCTCCAACTCATCAAAAATCTTCAGCGCGAAATCGGGTTCGCCATCCTTCTCATCACCCATGACTTCGGCGTCGTCGCCCAGCTGGCTGACGATATCGCCGTTATGCAGCTGGGCGAGATCGTCGAGCGGGGCCCCGTCCGGCTGGTGCTGCAAAATCCCCAGCACCCTTACACCCGCGCCCTCCTCGATGCTCTGCCCTCACGTCGCTCCTTATCTTCCCGCCAGCCCGTCGCCCTGCCGAACGCCCACTCGCCCAACGCCGACCACCCCGCTTCGCTATGCACGTAAGACCCATCCTCCTACCTGAAAAAATCAGCCACCCGAACGTCCCTGGGAGTGGACCGCTCCTTTCCGTCCAAGGCCTCTCCAAACACTTTCAACAATTTTCTTCAGGATTTATCCGCCGGGTGCAAGGTATCACCAAAGCCGTCGATAACATCAGCTTCAACCTCGCCCAAGGCGAGGCCCTGGGCCTCGTCGGGGAAAGTGGCTGTGGCAAAACCACCACCGCTCGCTGCATCCTTCGCGCGTTCGCCCCGACGGCCGGCACCATTCTTTTTCAAATGCCCGACGGTCGGCGGGTCGATCTGGCCACCCTCTCCAAACGCGCTCTATCGCCTATCCGCCAGCACGCTCAGATGATCTTTCAGGACCCCTACTCTTCGCTCAACCCCCGAATGCCCGTCCACGATATTATCGCCGAACCCCTCATCATTCACCGGCTGGCAAACGCTCGCGAGCGCGACGAACGCGTCGCCGAAATCATGGCGCGCGTCGGCCTTGCCCCCGACCACCGCTTCCGATTTCCCCACGCCTTTAGCGGCGGCCAGCGCCAACGCATCGGCATTGCCCGGGCTCTCATCATGCGCCCTTCCCTGCTCGTCTGCGACGAGGCCACCTCCGCCCTCGATGTCACGGTCCAGGCCCAGATCCTCGATCTCCTCCAAACCCTCCAGCGCGAATTCAAACTCACTTACCTTTTCGTCGCCCATAATCTCGACGTCGTCCGCGGATTTTGCCACCGCGTCGCCGTCATGCGTCAGGGTCGTATTCTCGAAATCGCCCCCACCTCGGAACTATTCAACGCACCCCAGCATCTTTATACAAAAATCCTGCTGTCTGCGATGCTCTCCCCCGACCCCGACATCCCCATGAACCGCCATCTCACGGAACAACTGGCCCAACTCGATCGCCTCGCCCCCTAAGCTCGCGCGCCAGAAAATCCGCGCCACCCCAAAGTTGTCATTGCCCGTCCGCTCCGAAATCGACAATTCAGGGGGCGCCCGAGGCTGTCCTTTCGCCGGCCTCACCGCCAAAACCAACATTCCCAGCGCATCCACTACCATGCTCGTTCACACCGTCTACTTCTGGCTAAAACCCGAACTCTCCGCCGCGCAAGTCGCCGACTTTCGCGGAGGCGTCGAGAGCCTCGGGCTCATCAAATCTGTCGCTAAAATCTACGTCGGGGCCCCCGCCCCGACAGAAAAGCGCCCGATCATCGACGATTCCTACTCCGTCGCCCTCACCGTCCTTTGCGCCGGCGTCGCCGCTCACGATCTCTACCAAGTCGATCCTATCCACTTGGCCTTCATCCAACAGTTCAAACACTGCTGGCACCGCGTGCAAATTTACGACGCGGTCTGAGCACCCCGTCGGGAAATCTTCAGACGGGCTTCACGACAAAAGGAGCAAAAAAAGCGGCTTGGCTGGGAGGAAAGCGCCCGTACAGGCGAACCCCGTCGTCTAGGGGTTCCTCACTCTGCACATGCCCCACCGCATGGAGCCGCGCGATCACATCGTAGCGACCATGCGGCACCATGAGTTCAGTTGCACTATGCGCTTCGGCAATCAATTCTAGGCACCGCCCTTCCAGTACGTCGAGACCGTGGCCATGCCTAGCGCTCACAAAAAGGGCATCGGGCACGAGGACCCTCGCCCGCGCGATGCTCTCTGACGAAGCCGCATCCGTCTTGTTGAAAACCGTCACGATCGTTTTGTCCACCGCACCTAACTCTTTTAAAACCGCCAGCGTCGTGGCGTAATGGTGCTCGACGTGCCCGTTGCTGACATCGAGCACGTGGATCAGAAAATCCGCCACAATCACCTCTTCCAAAGTCGCTTTAAACGCCTCCACCAGCCCGTGCGGCAACCGCCGGATAAAGCCCACGGTATCAGTTACCAAAAGCTTCTGATTGCCCCGCAAAACCAGTTGCCGCGTGGTCGGATCGAGCGTCGCAAAAAGTTTATCTACCGCAAGTACCTGCGCCCCGGTCAGCGTGTTTAGCAGGGTCGATTTTCCTGCATTCGTATATCCGACAATCGCGCAGGTGGGAATCGGCACCCTTTGCCGCTTGCGTCGCTGCACGTCGCGCTGCTGCACCACCTTCTTTAACTCTTCCTTCAAATGGGTGATGCGATCTCGCACCGTCCGGCGGTCGTTCTCCAACTGAGTCTCGCCCTCTCCCCCCATCGCACCTTTACCCCGCTGACGCGACAGATGGGTCCACGCCCGCGTCAATCGCGGCAGCGAGTACTCCATCCGAGCCAGCGCAACTTGGAGCGTGGCTTCCCTCGTATGCGCTCGGTCCGAAAAAATCTCGAGAATCACTTCCTGCCGATCAATCACCGCCAAGCCAGATAGCTCCTCCCAATTGCGCTGCTGCGCCGGCGACAGCGCTTCATCAAAAACGATCACGTCCGCTCCCTCCGCTTTCGCCAAAGCCACCAGTTCCTCGGCCTTGCCGCTGCCGAGTAGAAACGCCGGTGTCGGTCGTCGAAGGTTGACCAACTCGGTGCGCGCAACCTCGATCCGTAAATTCTCCACCAGCTCTGTTAACTCAAGCAATAATTCGGCGCCCTCGCCATCTGCCATCTTTTCGGTTTGTACTCCGACCAGAAAGGCGCGCTCAAGCTTAGCAGGTTTATCCGTGAGAAATTCAGCCATGAAGACGAGCAGTTAGCTCACGCTCCCTCCAAACTGCAAACGTAACGATCACGTCCCGAACGATCACCCAACGGCACTCGCGAAGACCCCGCCCCGCTCTGACCGCGCCGGCCACGCCCCCTCGGCCTCACCCCGCCGCAAAGACCGCTCGCACCCCCTTTAACATCTACCCTCACCCGCCCAATCGCACCGAAAATTCGGCCCCACCACCCGCCCCCGCCCCGACAGACACGCGCCCGCCATGCGCTTCGACAATCGCTTTCACCATGCTTAGGCCCAACCCCAGCCCGCGTTGTGAGCGGCTCGCGTCGCCGCGGTAGAGCCTCCGAAAAATCGCCTCGCGCTCATCCACCGGTACGCCCGGCCCATTATCCGTCACCGTAATCACCGCCGCCCGCGCTTCGGCGTGCACCGCCAAAACCACCCGACCGCCAGCCGGCGTATACTTCAAGGCATTGTCGAGGAGGTTCGTGATCACTTGCCCCAAACGAATGGCGTCCACTTCCCAAACGACCGCCTCCGGCTGCGCCCAGTCCAAAGTAATTTTCTTTTCCTCCGCCACCTCCCGATAAAGATCCGCCGCCCGCTCCGTCAAAAGCCGCAAATCGATCGGCTCCCGATGCAATCTCAACGCACCCGCCTCAGCGGCTGAAATATCCAGCAACGCCTCCAGAAGATGCAGCACCCGATCCGATTCATTGATGCAGTCGGCCAAAGCCGCGCGCGCCTCCGCCGGATCACCCGCATCTTGCATCGCCAATTCCGCGGTCCCACGCAACCGCGTCAGCGGGGTCCTCAGGTCGTGCGCGAGATTATCCAGCGTCTCCCGCAACACGCGCACGTGCACCGCATTTTTATCCAGCAACGTGTTCAATTGGCGCACCAACAGATCAAGCTCACCGCGCCCACTCAGTTCGGGGACGCGCGCACTCAAGTCCCCTGTCTCCAAAATCCGTCGCGCCGTCGCCGCCACGGCACGCAACGGGCGGGTCGCTCGCCACGCCAGCACGGTCCCCACCCCAACCGAAAGCAAAAGCGCTCCTGCCCCCACAACTGTAAACGCCCGCCGCACCGGCGCGAGCAGGAGCGCGCGACTTTCGATCAGCACCCCCACTTGCAGCGTATTCCCATCCGGCAACTCCCGCGTCGCGAGCGCATAATCGCGCAGCGCATTCCGCGGAATCCGGACCGTGTAGGTTTTCTGCGTCAGCGTAAAACCCGGCAGCGGCAGCTCGCGCACTTGCGTCTCCACCCAGTCCGGAGGCACCGACTGCACCACACTCTCCCGATTGGGCCGTACCACCCGTACAAAAAATGCCCGGGCCTCGGGTGAGGTCTCCCGTTGCAAGCGCACCTGCAATAACGCGGCGCCACCCCGTTCGTAGATCATCGCCAGCTCTTTGCCACGAGCCTGCACATAGGATTGCTCCCTCGCTTCCAGCGCTTCCGCCAAACTCCAATAGAGGACCCCCGAAAGCCCTCCCGCGCTCAACGCAAAGACCGCCGCGTATTGGATCGCGAGCCGTAGAGCCAGTGATTGCCGCAACCGTTCAAGCATGACCGTGTGGCCTGAAGACATAGCCCACCCCGCGCACGGTCTCAATCCTACGGTGATCCGGGTCAATCTTCGCTCGCAACCGCGACATCACCACGTCCACCACGTTCGTTTGCGGATCAAAACTATAATCCCACACGTGCTCCAAAATCATCGTCTTACTCACCGGCCTCCCCACGTGTCGCAGTAAAAAAACCAGCAGCGAGAATTCGCGCGGCTGCAGGTCCACCGCCGCACCCGCGCACCCAATTTCCCTCGTCACTAAATCGACCGTCACATCACCCGCCGTGAGCCGTGTCGTCTCCGGCGATGACGTCGCCCGCCGGATCAACGCTTGCACCCGCGCCACCAGTTCCGAAAAAGCAAAGGGCTTCGTCAGGTAGTCGTCTCCTCCCGCTTGCAATCCGCGCACCCGATCCTCCACCGAACTTTTCGCGCTTAAAAATAAAACGGGGATCGCCCGTCGCCCCGCCCGCAGGCGCTTCACCAAACTAATCCCGTCCAACTGCGGTAGCATCACGTCGACAATCGCCACATCATACTCCGTTGAATCCGCCAGCGCCCAGCCCGTCTCCCCTTCCGGCGCATGATCAACCGCATACCCAGCCTGTTTCAGGCCGCGCACGACAAAAGACGCAATCTTGGCATCATCTTCTACCACGAGGACTCTCATAAAATATTAAGTGTGACGGTTGCCCGCCGTTTGGAAAGATCGGAAGCAGGCCGCCCTGCCACGGGGTCAGTCCCACCCCTCATCACCGCGCCATCCACCAAAAAAAGCGGCCCCGTCTCGCTGTCGAGCCCAGGGCCGCCGCTAGTCAAAAACCCCATCCTAAATTCACTCGGACGCATCCCCAGTCGCCTTGGTCTCATCCACCACCACGAACTGCGTGGCGCCCCGGGCATACACCCTCACCAGCGTTTTCTTCCCTCCCGCCGTCCTGCTCAAATCGACCGCATCTTGCGCCGACTTTACCGCCTGCCGGTTGATCTCAAGAATCAAGTCGCCCGCACGCAGACCCGACTTGGCCGCCGCCGAGTTCGGCGCAACTTGCGTTATCAGCGCACCCTGCAATCGGGCGGGCACATTAAACTGATTGCGCATCTGCGGTGAGACATCTTCGACCGCGACTCCGTTCAGAACGCCTTCATCATTTTCAGCCCAAGCCTCCCGCTCGCGTGCGCCCGCCCGACCGGCCTTCGCCACCGCTCCGGTTCGCTCCGTAATCGTCACCTCGACGGTCTCGCTCACCCCGTCCCGCAGCACCCTTAGCTCGAGGCTCGTTCCGGGCGCAAGCGCCCCAATCGAAAACGTCAAGCGGTTCGCATCCTCGACCTCTTCACCGTTCACCGCGATAATCACATCTCCATTTTTAACTCCCGCCTTCGCCGCGGGGCTCCCCGGCTGCACGTCGGCGACCAGCGCGCCTCGCCGCGTCTTCAGGCCCAGTGACTCCGCCAGCGTCGGCGTCAAATCCTGCGCCCCCACCCCAAGATAGCCGCGGATCACTTTTCCGTTCCGCACAAGCCCGTCGGCCACTTGGCCAACAAGATTAGCTGGTACCGCCAAACCGACCCCTTGAAAACCACCACTCCGACTGAGAATCGCCGTGTTAATACCGATAAGCCGGCCTTCAACATCCACCAACGCTCCGCCCGAATTGCCCGGATTGATCGCGGCGTCAGTCTGCACAAAATCCTCGTAATCGAGCCCAAGGCCCGCTCGCCGCCCCTTCGCACTCACAATTCCGGTTGTCACCGTTTCTCCAATACCAAACGGATTGCCAATCGCGAGGACACGATCACCGACCTCAATCTTCCCGCTATCGGCAAACGTGATCGCGGGCAGCTCGTTGGCCTCGACCTTAATCACCGCGATATCGGTCTGGGGATCGCGTCCGATCACCCTGGCCTTGAACTCACGCTGGTCATTCATCGCGACGATAACTTCATCCGCGCCTTCGATCACGTGGTTGTTGGTAACAATAAACCCATCACCGCTGATGATGACGCCGGAACCTAGACCGCTCTGCGGCGGTGGTTCGACTTGGGGACCGGCCCCTCCAAAAAATTGCCGAAACGCCGGGTGCTCAAATCCTGGAAACGCCGGCGGACCGCCCGCGACCTTGCGCGCTTTTGTCGTCGTGGTAATTTTGACCACGCTCGGCGCGACCCGCTTGACGACGCTCGAGAAACTACCCATCTCGAGCGTACCGCGATTAACGGGTTCTTCGTTGCGCTTCACTTCAATGGCGAGCTTCGCATTCGTGGCTGATGATTGCGCGCCGGCCGCAAACGCCCCCGCGAGCGCGAGGACGCTTGCAGCCCAAAGGGCCTGCCGGCGGTTAAAGAAAGAGGTGTGTGCGGTGTTCATAGTTGTGAGTACGAAGACCATCATGACACGGCATCCTTTCCCGCACCTTGCTGGAAAATGACAGAACTGTAAGGTTGCGAACTTACCAGACGCCCGCCGTTCCCGAAGCTCCGGCGCACCTTCACCTCGGGTGACTTTACAGTCAGCCCCACCTCCTTTTTTAAAAAATTCTCCACCTGCGCCCTTGCCCCCGCTCCGTAATCATCGCTGCTTTCGCCCTTGGCGCGCGGCCGCTGCTAGCCGCCGCCGACCCGGCCCTAGCGCCCAGTTCAACAACTGCCAGCGGGGCCGCGCTCGGCAGCCGCTGGGAATTATTGGTTGACCCGTGGCTCGTCGCTTCGGCTCGCGCCGTCACCCTGAAATTAAACGCACCGCGGCGCGCCGCGATCGCCCTCGTCACCGACGCTCCGTGGGAGGGCCCCACCAGCGCCGGCTTCACCGCGCGGAAAGACGGCGACGCGATTCGTCTGTATTACCGCGGATCGGTCGGCGGATCCGACACTCAATCGATCAGCTCACCTGCGTCGCGGAAAGCCGCGACGGGATCCCCTTTGCGCGACCCAATCGTGGACTCATCGAGATCAACGGTTCGACCCGGAACAACGTCATTTGGAAGGGGGGCGAATCCCCCCCATTTCGCTCCCTTCATCGATGAAAATCCCAACGTCCGGCCCGACGAACGTTACCAGGCCTTGGGCGGTTTGAAGGAGCGTGGCTAGAACTGGCCGCAAGGCGCCACTCCTGGGGGGACTTTACGCGTTTGCCTCCGCCGACGGCCTGCACTGGCAGAAGCGCGCGGCCGCTCCCGCGATGACCCAGGGCGCTTTCGACTCCTTGAACCTCGCCTTCTGGGACGGTGCCCGCCGTCGCTACGCCAACGACCGTCGAATTTTCATCCAAAAAGTACGCGCGGTCCAAAGCGCCCCATCGGCGGATTCTCGCCATTGGACAGAGGGAGAGCCCAACCGCGATGCGCCCGCAGCTCCTTGGGAGCACTTTTACACCAGCGCCACGTTACTCTGCCCAGAAGCCGAACACCTGCTCCTCGCATTTCCCAAGCGCTTTATTCCTTCTCGGAAAAAATATCCCAGAGCATCCTTCTCCGGGAATCTCGGATGCGGTATTCATGACCGGCCGCGACGGGGTTAATCGGGAGCGGTCGTTCCTCGAAGCGTGGTCGCGCGCGGGACCCGATCAAAAAAGCTGGACCGATCGCAGCAACACGCCCGCTTGGGGCATCGTGGAATCATCCTCCGGTGAATGGTCGATGTATGTCTCTAAGCACTACAGAATGCCCGACCACCGCCGCGCCGCCTCGTGCGACCTCGGCCCCGGCTCGCTTCACTGCACGCGAACGCCACATCTGGCGAATTCACCCCACGGCCGCTCACCTTTACCGGTCGGCGATTGTTACTAAGTTACGCGACCGCCGCCGCCGGTTCTCTGCAGATCGAAATCCAAGACGAGTCCGGGCATCCCCTCGAGCTCTGGAGCGCCGCCGGCCAGCCCGCGCGGTTGGGCGACGAACTTGCGGCCGAAGTGAAAGGGGCGCCTCATCACGACCTCGCCACCCTGCAAGGTCGTAAAATCCGCCGCCGTTTTCTGAGGAAGGAGGCCGACCTTTTCGCCCTCCGATTCGCCGAATAATGGGCCTACCGCCCGACCATTTTTCATACCAATCACTGATAAATTTTAAATCCACGAGAACGCGGCCCGTGCTCCCTCGGAAAGCTCAGTCGAGCACTTCGCAGCCATTCGTATGAAGTGAGGTGAATCGGGTTAACTCCGCTCCCGGCGACCCGCTCGCGACCCGCTCGCCGCGCTCACCGCGCGCTAAGCGAGCACTCGGGCTACTTTTTCGGCGGTGCCGGAGCGGGTACGACCGGCGCTGCTGGCACCACCGGCACCGCCGGTGGCGGGGTCGCCAGCCCCCGGCGAATAAATTCAACTCCCGCGGCATCCGCGCGCACCTTCACGGTCTGCTGGCTGGAGGAGTCTTGGCCGATGTAATCCACCGTCGCGGCGGCAATGATCGGCAGATATTTCCGGAGATCTTTACTCTCATCCTCGGTCGAAGCGTGAATGCTCCAGAGCTCCGCCGGAGCGCGCCCTTCTTTCGCCACCTTATTTTCTCGTGCCGTTATCTTCAGATATTTTTCATAGATGTTCACCGAGCGCGGAAGCTCATCGTAGCCGACGAGTTCACTGCGCGGCGTTTCGTACACCGCCACCGTGCGATAACTCGTATTCCCACGCGCATCCGTCGTGGGCACCGACTCGTATCGCACGCCCCCGCCCACCTGCGCATACACCGGTGCGCTCACCCGCTGAATTTTCGCGCGCGGTGCCTCCATGCCGTAATCAAGTTCTACGATCATGTCCGCCTTCTCCTCAGAGGGCGCCTCGTAAAGGCCTTTGCCGGAGAGGGCGGTCTTGACGAACTCAGCGGCTTCCCGGTAGCGCAGGTTCTCCTCCCCCAACGCCGGATCCTTGCTCTTAATCTTGAACGACTGCCCGGCCGTGGACGCTGGTTTGCTAATCGCATCCACCTTCACCTGATAACGGGGGCCAACCGCGCAGCCACCTGCTGCCAATAAATTTATCAACACCAGCAATCGCTGCAGCGACGAAAAGAAAGGGCGCGATTGCTTCATCGTGAATCCGACGGCCGTGCGGCTAGCTCCGCGCGCTGCTGCCTTCGCGGGCAAAACGACAGCCACTCACCGAGCGGGTCGCACGACCGTAGTCGCGGCGGGCAACTCGGCCTTTTTTGCAGAACCCTCGTCCCCCTTTAATCGCGTCAGCTCCTCTTCCAGACGCGCGATCTCCGCCTCGGTGGACAACGTTTTCTCATGCGCGTCATCCAAATCTTTCTTCTTCGCCAACGCGGCCGACCGCTCGTCACGCAACCGCTTTAGCCGATCACTCGCTAACTCGAGCTTCTTGCGCGCATCATTCAGCTCCAAATCTGAAATCCGGAAGCCCTCTGCGATCGCGAGCTCCTCCTCCATTGAGGCCTTCAACTTCGCCTCTTCTCCCCGCTTCTTCGCGAGTTCCTGCTGGTAAGCGCGGTCTTGCGCGAGGCGGTCTTGCTCCTTCCGATCTTTGGCATCTTGCACCAGCCCCACAATCCCGCCAATTAACGCTCCCGCCGCCGCTCCGCCCACCAAGCCAGCGCCCGTCCCCATACTGCTATTACTCCCCACCAGAGCGCCACCCGCTCCGCCAATCAGCGCCCCCGTGCCCGCTCCCGTCGCGGTCTTCGATGGCGCCACCCCGGAGGAACACCCCGTCAACCCCATCAAGACGACGAGGGCGCCCACTGTCCACTGCTGCCAACGTAGAAAAAATCGTGACCGACGAAAAAGGATCTGCATGGGGATTACAAAAGTTACCTGACTGTTTAGAAAAATAAAGCCAGAGACGACGATAAATTGAAGCGCCGAAGTTAATTAGAGTTCGTTTTCCCATCTCGCTAAAGCTATTCAGAGAAACGATGAGTGCACCGCATCAACTGACAATATTTGAAAATCCAAATTTTCCCTGCATCTGTAATTAAAGTTAGTCAGCTGACACGTTGCTTTCCCTTCCTTTTAATCCCATGATTTCCCGAAACAAGGGTATTTTCTCACTTGAATTTCTCGTCCCCGTTTTTGGCTTTGTTTTCGCCATGTTGACTGTGGAGATCTGGTATCATCACCTCGTGACGCCAGCCGCCGAGGAATTTATGGTAAAGCGCCGCGTGATTGCAGCTCGTGGCGCTGAGGGCGACTCCGCCGCGATGCAGGAGCGGCCACTGTATGCCGTGATCAAGGACCTCGAACCAAAATGGGAAATCATCTTCTGCTTCTGGGGCATGATCATCCTCGGCTATAAACTCACCCACATTTCCCTTGAACGCCGCCTGTTCAAACACGATTTCGTGCGCGTACAACCCGGCGAACGCATCATTCCCGAGGACGCCCTCGATCGATATAAAGAACTGCGCAGCGCGGTCGAAAAAGAACCGCGCTGGCGCGAACGACTGCTGCCAGAGTGCATCATCGCCTCTCTTCACCGTTTTCACGCCACCAGTTCTGTGCAGGATGCCGCCAACGCCGTCCGCGAGCGCGCCGATCTCGCTGGGGATGAACTCGACTCCTCCCTCGGCCTCGTCCGCTACATCGCCTGGGCCATTCCCGCCATCGGCTTCATCGGGACCGTGCGCGGAATCGGCGATGCCCTCAACTTTGCCGATCAAGCGATCAAGGGCGATATCTCGGCGGTTACAACCGGCCTTGGGCTCGCCTTCAACTCCACCTTCGTGGGCCTTTCCCTTTGTATCGTCCTGATGTTTTTCCTCCATCTCGTCCAAGGTCGCCAGGAGGCTTTCATTATCGAAACCCAGACCTTCCTCCGTGATCAACTGATCGATGTCATGAAGGTGCCCAACAAAGAGGCCCCCACCACGCTGGCCAGCTAGGCGCCAACCACCCCCACGCCTCCCCTTCATCAACATGGCCACCTTAGGAATTGAACTTTGCGATGCCGCTTTTCGCGCCGCCACCTTTGACGGCCAAGAAGTAAAACTCATCGCCACTCCCGAACAGCCGGCCGGCCTCGCCTGGCCGGGGTTTGCGTATTTCGACGGCCAAAAATTTGCTTACGGTCCGGCGGCCGAAGATCTGTGGTTCGTCCATCCCCGCCGAGTCGCCCACACCTTCTGGTCCCGCTTGGCCCAAGAGCCCTCCACCCTCGGCCCCTCCGGAAAGCCGGCTCCTTTTTCCCAGCTCGCGTTTCATTTCTTCCAAGATTTTTACCGCCACGCCACCCGTCACCACCCCGCTGATAAAGTCGTCCTCGCGGTTCCCGGCGCTTATCTCAAAGATCCCGCCACCGAGGAAGAAAAAATCGGCCTCCTCCTCGGCATCGCGGGTGAGCTCAAACTCCCCCTCTCCGGCGTCGTCGATCTTGCCTGCGCCGCGCTCTGCGACCCGCGCTCCAGCGGCTTCAACCCAACGCGCCCCGTGCTCGCCGTCGATCTTCACCTCGATGGCGCCGACCTCACCCTCGTCACTGCCCACGAACACATCGCGCGCCAAGCTTTCATGCACCTGCCCCAATTAGGTGGCGCCCAGTTGCTGAAACATCTCACCACCACGCTGGGCAATCGCTTCCTCCGACAAACCGCCTTCGATATTCTCGAGGACGGCCGCATCGAACAGCTTTTCTTCCGACAGACGAAAGATTTCTTTTTGAGCGGCGCCACTGAACATCGCTTTCAAATTAACACCGCCAATCGCACCTACGAAATGATCGCCAAACGGGATCAACTCGTCGGTGACGCCCAGGCGTTCGTCCACGCTCTCGTTCAGAATGTCCAAGCCTTCGAACGAAACACTCCGCACTGCGCTATGGGGTGTACCATCGCCCTCATGGATCGCGCGGCGCAACTCCCCGGCTTGGAAGCTCGTTTGCGGGCGGCGGGCTATCCCACGATTATCCGCCTCGCCCCTGGTGCCGCCGCAAGCGGCGCCGCCCACATCGGCGCATCACAAAAAAATCCACCACCCGCGCTGTCGGAAGTACCGGTGGAAACCGCCCTTCCGCTCACTTTCGCCCGCCTCAACGCCGGCACCAACTGGGAGGCCCGCCTCCAAAAAGTCCGCGCGAGCGGAGACCCGCGCCCCTCCCCTACGCACGTCGTCCTCGAGGGGATCGGCCACCCCCTCGCCCCACTGGGCCGCTCCGTCATCGGCACCGCTCAAGGCAACGTCGACGTCCCCCTCCCCGACACTTTTAACCAAACGGAGGGCCTGTCTATTCAACTCGTACGCGAGGGGCCCCGCCTCTGGCTGATCTCAAACCAGACAACTCCGATCGACGGCGCCAACTCCGGCGGGCGCACCTTGATCGAAGCGGGCGATCGCCTCACTCTCCAGACGCGCAGCGCCCTCGCCGAGCTTTCATTTGTCGCTTGCGGTGCGCCTCGCCCCGCCGGCCCAGCCTAACGACCCGCGCCGTCCGCCCCCTGCCGATCGCCTCATGTCGATTTCCGCCAAACGCCGCGAGACCGAGGTTTTCAGTCTCGCTTTCCTCGACTGCATTTGTTGCGGCTTCGGCGCCGTTATTCTCGTCTTCATTCTCACCGTTTCTCAAAAAAAAGATGCCGATAAGGCCGATGTCGATCGCGCAATGGCCAGCCTGCAAGTCGCTCAAAAAAACGTCGCCCTCACCCAAGAGGAACTCGACCGCTTGGCTCGAGTCCTCGCCGCCACCCAGCTAGAATTGCAGACGATCAACGCCCAAAGCACGCAGGACCAGCTCAAGCTCACCGATCGCCGGCGCGACTTGTTACTGATGTTGCAACAGACCGGCGCTCTGCGCGACGCGCTGCACTCTCTCCTCGGAGAAAAAAAAGCGCTGCCGACCGCGGAGGTCGCTCCACCCGTACCCATTCCCAATATCGACCGCCGCCAATATCTCACCGGAGTGAATCTCCATGGCGAATTCATCGTGTTTATCGTGCGTACTTCGGGCTCCATGCTCGATGATACCATCGACACCGCCGCCGCTCGTCTCGGTGATTCCGACGATAAAAAACGCGAAGCCCCCAAGTGGCAACGCGTCGTGCAAGCCCTCGAGTGGATGCTCGCCTCCCTCCCGCCTGAAAGCCATTTCCAGATTCTGCTCTTTGCCGAGGACACCACGCCCATCATTCCTACCCGCGGCGATGATTGGTTCAGTCGCAACGACCGGAAGACCATGACCGACATTATCGATCGCCTGCATAAGATCGTCCCAAGGGGCGCCGCGAATTTAGAACGGGCCTTCATCTCCGTCCGCGCTTTGCCGCGGTCACCCAGCAGCATCGTCCTGATTACCGACGGCCTGCCCACCCGCAGCGACTCCCTCGCGATCGAGGGCGACGTCGACGAGGGCCATCGTCTCCGTTTTTTTGAACTCGCCGCGAAGCAACTGCCGCCACGCATCCCCGTGAGCACAATCTTGTTTCCCATGCTCACCGGCGACCCCGGGGCACCCGGCCTTTACTGGGAACTCGCCAACGCCACCCGCGGCGCCCTCGTCAGCCCAGCCAAGTCCTGGCCCGACACATGATCCGCCGCCGCCAAACTCAAGTCTTCAGCCTCGCGTTTCTCGACTGCATTTGTTGCGGCTTCGGAGCGGTCATTTTGATCTTCGTACTCAGCGTCGATTCCAAAGAAAAAGTAAAAATGCAACTCCTGATCGAGGTCACTCGGACCCTCTCGGAGCAAGCCGCCGCGCTCGCCAAGCTCAAGGTCAGCAAGGAAGAACTCGAAAAGAGTAACGCTCGGGTCACCACGCTCGTGACCGATGCGCGTCTGCGCAACGACACCCTCCACGCCCTGGTCGACGAACTGGAAAAGGGTCTGCAACGCGAGAAGCGCGGGCAAGAGGCGTTGCTCGTGGATATCGACGATGTAAAAAAAGAAATCGCCGCCCTTCAGAAGAAGCCTGATTACGACCTCGTCCTACCGGACATCAAACCCGCTCCAGTCGGGTTGCCCGTCGGCAGTAATTATATCGCCTTCGTCATCGATACTTCCGGCTCGATGCGCGATCCCAACAGCGGCGGTCTCTGGCCCATTGCCATCCGGACCATTGAAGCCGTCCTCGACGTTTACCCCAGTATCGCCGGTATCCAGTTGCTCGATGCCGACGGCCGCTTCGTACTCGGCCGCCGCGGCGCCGGCACCGCCGGCTGGCTACCCGATACCCGCGACACCCGCGACGCCATCAAGCGAATCTTGCGACGCTACGATCAGGATACCGTCAGCAATCCGGTCCCGGGAGTCTACAACGCGATGCGTTTTCTGTACGACAAAGATAACGCCCAAATGAAAATGGGCATCTTTGTTTTCGGCGACGAATTTAACTCGAGTGACTCCGCCGATGTCGTGATCCGCCGTCTTGACGATTTAAACCCTGCCGACGAAAACGGGGTCCGTCGCGTAACCATCAACGCCGTCGGCTTTCCCACGACGATCCGCTACCAATTTTCCATGGGCAACACCGGTCTGCGCTTCGCGAATCTCATGCGCACCGTGTGCTACTTGCACGGCGGCGCATTCATTGCCCTGCAAGATCTTTAAGCACCGCCGCGAGTTAACGTCCCGTTTTTTTCGGTGCCAAGGACGTGCGAAAAATCGGCACGACCCTCGGCGACGAGGGCCGGCCGCCAGTCTCATCAAACCGCGCCCAGCCGGAATTCCCCACAAAGAAAAAATCGCCGTCCGTGGCGATGCACCCCAGCGCGGGCGCCGCCATCGTCAGGTGCCCTGATTCCAAGACCGTTACCGCCGTGATATTTTCAGCCGTGGCATCAAGCTCCACCTTCAATAGGCGATTCGGTCGCAACCCATTTTGCACGGCCAAGATGCTCCCGTCAGCCGCCAGCGCCAAACCATCGAGACCAATTAAGGTCGTGCCGGCAGGTGCCATCAACCGACGGACGTCGCTTCGCTCCCAATCAACTCGGAGCAGACCGTTGGCATGATCTGAAACGACCGCCAGACCCGAAGGCAGGAGCACAATACCCTGCAAGGAAAGAAACTCCGTACTCTCCACCACCCAGTTAAGGGCGTCCCCGCCGGGCGCCAAACGCCACAACCCCGCGCCCCCACTATCCGTCAAAATAATGCCCCCATCAGCCGCCAGTGCCAGATCACCCAACACATGCGAAGCCTGATCCCCCGCGCGACGCCCCGCGGGCAACGTCCGCCGAACCGCACCCGTGGCCAAATCAATCTCCGCCAGAGCGGCGACCCCATCCTGATCCGCCGTAAATCCCTGCATAGCCGGCACCGCGGAAGTGGCCGCCCAAAGCGCCCCATTCACCTCATCCACCACGAGGCCAAAAACCCCCAAGAGCTCCCCTCCCTCCGCCGTGAACCGGCGCAAACGCTCGTCCCCCGCCGACCGCACCCACACCGCGCGACCGTTGACATCACCAAAAAAAAACTGCCCCGTTTTTTCCCGCCACGCGATCCCCTCGATTAGCCCGGTCACCTCACGAAGCGAAAAAGCCAACGCTCCGGCGCCTCGCGGGTGAAGATTGGCCGCAAGCTTTTTTACCACCGCCTGAAACTCCTTTAACCCACGCAAAGGCGCAAAGTCCTCCGATCTCTCAACGGGTGAGTGCATCCCCAACGCCGCCAACCGTTCCAAGGTGGCAATCGCCGCCCCGGGCTGCTCGGACGCCACTTGAGCCGCTGCGAGATTGACCAGTATCCGCGGAAAATCCGCACGTAAATCGGCCGCCGCTGTCATCTTTTCCAGATAAGTCGCGCTCTCCCCCTTCTCCGCCGCCGAAGCCCCGTCCCGCGCGAACTGCATCGCCCGCGCCGCGGACGATATCTCGGCCGCCCGTGCCGATCGGCTTTCACCCCCACTACCAAAAAATAAAACGACAAGCCCAAAACCGAGCAACACCGGCCAGCGGCTCTGGTTCAGCCCGACCCCGACCAAGCCACCCCGTACACGCCCAACCATCAGAGCCCCAAAATCATCTTCAGAAGCGAACTTATGAGTGAGAGCGGATTCCCGCCACCACCACTACTGCCGCCGCCCGGCTGCCCACCTGACCCACTCGAACCACCCTGTTGCCCGCCTTGTTGGCCACCTTGTTGCCCGCCTTGTTGGCCACCCTGTTGCCCGCCCTGTTGCCCGCCTTGTTGGCCACCCTGTTGGCCGCCTTGTTGGCCGCCTTGTTGGCCGCCCTGTTGCCCACCCTGTTGGCCACCTTGTTGGCCACCCTGTTGCCCGCCCTGTTGCCCACCTTGTTGGCCACCCTGTTGCCCGCCCTGTTGCCCGCCCTGTTGCCCGCCCTCTCCACCACCACCTTGACCATCCCGCCCACCTTTGCCGCTCGCACTGCGATCAGCGATCGCTCCGCTTTGATCACCGCCTCCCTTGCCGTCGCCTCCCTTGCCGTCGCCTCCCTTGCCGTCGCCTCCGGCGCCTTCGCCTCCGAGACCGCTGCCACCGCGGATCTTGTCATCCATCGTCCCAAACGCGTAATCGTCTTTCGCGTTGGGGATACCATCGCCGTCGATGTCGTCGTCTTGGTCATTGGGGATCCCATCACCATCCAGATCGTCGTCCAAATAGTTGGAGATGCCATCGCCATCCAGATCGCCGTCGGGACCGCTCTTTCCGTCAGCTGAGATCCGCCCGAGACCACCTAGGCCGCCGCCACCGGAGCGATCTCCACGCTTTCCGAAAACACCTGAAAAAGTGAAACGCACAAAATCCACCTGACTGCTCCCCAAACTCGCTCGATTACGAATCGCCGCGTCCCGCACGATATCCATGTCCCACTTCCGTTTCTGCGCATCTTCGCGCCCCACCAGTGGCCCGAAAAGGCAGGTCAGATTTTCGTGCCGATACCGCACATACCATCCTTCATCACTCGGGCCGAGCCCAGTTATATTAATGCCTGCGTACTTCGCGCGAAACTCATCCGCAGGTAACGTCAATAAATCTTCAATTGCCGCGACTGGATAAATGATCATCGCCGCGCGCCCGCTTAGCCCAACGATCAAAACGGCCAAAACTACGAAAAAAAAGCGGATTTTATTCACGAGGCCTCGTCGATAAAAAACTACAGCCCAGCCGGGATGGCGCGACCCTTTTCGATCCGGTTGCCGCCGCCCGCACCACCGGGACCCTTCCCGCCTGA
>CAMDOF010000088.1 GCA_945903465.1 Opitutus sp. GAS368 | reverse complement strand
TGCACCGCAGAGACGGGACACCACGCAGAGGTCGGAGAAAGCATGAATCTATTTTGCACCACGCTTGGCCCGGAGATTATGGGATCACGGCCGCCATCATTGAGAAAAAAACGGCATCCGTTTTCAGGAAATAGCCCGACGCAGAACAGCACGTGGGCGGTGCCGGCAGAAGCGGGCGGGCGCCAGGTGGCGAAGGCTGGTCACCGCCAGCGACAACTGACCCACAATCGAAAGTACCGCCGCGGGTTGAGCCGTGAGGAATTTCAAGAACGCGGAAGACGGCAAAATACTGGCGGCAAGATGCTGGCGGCGGCTTGAAAATTGACGCCCGCGAGTCAGGCGCGACGAGCCTTGGCATCGGCAGTAGCGACGAGGCAGAAACAACGGTCGCCGGAGACGAACCGAGGAGTCGGTCGGACTTGGCCGCTGGCGGGTGTTTGGTGGCTGAATCTTCGACTTTTTATTAACGCAACCTCGCAAATAAACGCAGGGGGAGGCCTTTTTTTCGAAGTCCGACCGGCTGCCAGGCTCGAGAGAGCCAGAGGGTAAAAATCCCTTTGCAAGCGCTGGGAAACTGCTTCTTTTTAACAAATACGGGTAAAATGAACGAATCCAAACAACGCCGAACCGCTCCGAAAAGAGCTACACCATGCGCCTGAGCCACGAGAGCCAGCGATTTAAATGGAGCGGGATGGTTTTCGCGTGGGTGATCATCGGCCTGGTGGGATATTTACAAACGAAGATGGTGCGAGAGTACCTGGAATTAGGAGGTGGGTTCGGGTTAAGAGGTGCGGCTAAGGCGAGCACGCCGATGACGGCAGCGTATCCGGTGTTTGCGGCGGATGCGCAAGTGTGGGTGCGGCATGCGATGAACCTGGTGGAAGGGGATAGTTTACGACTGCGCCACACGAATATCGACAATGCGCCCCAAGGGCGGGAAGTACACTGGAACTCGCTCTGGGCATGGATGATTGCAGGGAGTGGCTACGTTGAGCACTTGATAACCGGAAAGCCGATGGCGGCGGCGATAGAGATGGGGGCGCGCTGGCTGGGACCGTTGACGCTCTGGGGATTGACGGTGTTGATCTCGGCTTGGGCGGCGCGACGCGGTGGGCTGGTCATTGGGCTGGCGGTGGTCGCGGCGATGATTGGGAAGGACCGGATTTACGAAGGATTTTTCCCGAGTTATGTGGACCATCATGGACTGCTGACGGTGGCGGTCTTGGGGGTGGTGCTTGGGGTGGTCTTTATGGGAGCGGGCTGGTGGCGGCCAGCGCAGGAAGTCGGCGGAGTGGAAATTTTACCGAACACGCCGGAGCAAGCGCGGGAAGCGGCGATATTCTCGGCGCTGGCCGGAGCGCTGGGCATGTGGGTGAGTGCGGCCTCGGTGATTGTGCCGATTGCGGTGGTGGGGGTGGCGGGGTTGTTAACGATTCTAAGTCGGCGGACACCGCCGACGGGAGCGGGCGAGCAGTTTGACGCGGAAACCTGGCGGACCTGGGGTCGAGTGGGGGCGCTCGGGAGTACGGTGTGTTATTTTTTGGAGTATTTTCCCGCGCATTTAGGGATGAGACTGGAAGCGAACCATCCTTTGTATTCGTTGGCGTGGCTCGGAGGAAGCGAGCTGCTGGCGCAGGCAGGTGAGCGCTGGCACGGACCGAAAGCGGCGCGCTGGGAGCGGCCGAGACGCTTGGTTTGGGCGGCCGGGCTGGTGATGCTACCCGTGCTCGTGGTCGGGATTTTTAAAAGCCGGGTATTTGTGGTCGCGGACCCCTTCTTGGCGCGATTACACGCGGACTACATTCAAGAATTTCAGCCCGTGTGGAAAACCTTCCTCAGTATGGATGCGCGGGCGATCCGGTTAATTTTCCTGAACGATTTTTTACCGGCGCTGATCGGTCTGGGGTTATTGGCGGCGGGGAGGCGGCGCCTGACGGCGGGGATGTTTAGCGCGGCGATCATCGCGGCGACCCTGCTGGGGCTCGGCTGCCTGCAAGCGCGGTGGCTACTGAATGCCTCGGCGGCGCAAATACCGCTGGTGGTGCTGATGATCGTGGCGGTGGCGGCCTGGATACCGAAGAGATGGCGCTCGCTGGCAGCGGGCGGTCTCATCGCGGCGATCTTCCTACCGGCGCTGGTGCTCCGGATCCAAGGATCAGCGTCGGATATCGAGGCCCGGCGGATCGCGGCGAAAGACGTGATGGGGATGCTCTTTCGCGATATGGCGGCCACGCTCAGGAATTCGCAGCCGCAAGGACCGATCACGGTCCTGGCGAGCCCGAACGTCTCGACGGGGGTGGGCTACTATGGGAATTTTCAAACGCTGGGAACGTTGTATTGGGAAAACAATGACGGGCTGAAGGCGGCCGGGGCGATTTTATCCGCGAAGACCGATGAGGAAGCGGCGGGGCTGATCCAAAAGTATGGGGTGACGCATCTGGCGATGGTGTTGGAGGAGAATTTCATCGCGCAATATTACACGCTGCTGCACCCTGGGGCGACGGCGGCGGAACTGCAGAAATGTTTCGGACACCAAGTCTTGCTGGAGAAGTTGATCCCGCGCTGGCTGCAGATCCTGCCGTACCAAGTACCGGAAGACCTGAAAATGCTGAATCAGCAGGTGATGCTGTTTAAGGTTAATTTTAAGCAGAACGAAATGGAAGCGTTCTACCACATTGCGCTGACGCAGATCGCGGGGAAAGAAGTGATCGCGGCGGAGAAGACGCTCGACCGGATTATTGCCACCGCGCCGCACAACCACCAGCCTTGGCTGCGGAAGGCGGAGATAAGGCTGGAGCAGAAAGACTGGGTGGAAGGCCGGCGGTGCGCGCTGGAAGCGGCGGGGCGGATGGTGGGAGCGGAGCGGCGCCAAGTGGTGTTGAATATGGCGGAGCAGCTGTATCGAGGCGGGCAGCACCGGATGACGGCGGAAGTGTATTTAGCCGCGCTGAAGGAAAACCCTGACTTACAAATAAAGTCCTATTTGACGTGGATTCTGGCGACGAGCACGGATGATACGCTACGGGACGGGGGGACGGCGCTGCGGTTGGCGGAAGAGCTGATGCCGGCGAGCGACTCGGCGTTGAACCTGAGTATAATGGCGGCGGCCTTGGCGGAGAACGGGCGGTTCCCCGAGGCGGTGGTGGCGGCGGAACGGGCGGTGGGGGTGGCGCGGAGCGGCGCGGAAAGTGCTCTGGTTGAAACGCTGGTAAGACGGACCGCGGTGATCCGGAGTGGGAAACCGATCCGCGAATAAGAGGGAACAAGGCGGTGGCGGCAATGACGATGACGACTGCATGAATTTACGAGTGATGAAAACAACGGAAGCAATGAAGCGAGGCTGGGGCGGGCTCATTTTGGGGCTGGTCGCGCTGAGCGCCGGGCTCCCTCACGCGGCGCAGTCGGCGGAAGAAAAGGTGGCGGGGGCAACGGCCGCGAAAGGTGACAGCGCGGGGGGGGGACCCGGACCGGCCGTGAGCGCGCCGGTGGGGGTGGTGGCAGAAGACGTACGCTTGCAGCGCATCGTAATTGTGGAGACGATGGCGCAAGTGGCGACGCTACCGCCGGCCAAGCCCGGGCAATTTATACAGGTGGCGGATACGTTGAAATTTTTGAATCTGGTCGAGTTGGAAAAACGGCTGGCCGGCGGGCAAGGCCGGCCCGTGACGGAAGGACTGCTGGTCGGGATCAATCAAGTGCTGGAAGGGCTGGTGAAGAATACGGAAAGCCCGCTGGTGGCAGCGACGATACCGCCGCAGAAAATTGACGGCGGAGTGGTCACGATCTTATTAACGCTGGGGCGTTATCGGGAGATCAAATTCCTCGGAAATCGCTGGTACAGTGAAGCGCTCTTGCGGGAGAAGCTGGGGATCGGGCAAGGGGACCTGATTCGGATTGGCGGGCTGGACCAAGCGATTGGGCTAACGAACGGCCCCTACCGGACGGTGAAGGCGCACATTGATCCGATTCCGAACACGACGGATGCGAATTTACTGCTCTCGATTCAAGAAAAGTTGCCGCTGCGGGTGACGGCGATGGCGGATACTTCGGGCAATGACACGCTGGGGAACACCCGCTTCATGGGCGGCTTTAGTTATGCCAACCTGTGGGGGCGGGAGCACCAAGTGTCGTACACCTATATTACCTCTGAAAAAGCGAAGATATTTGGGGGCCATATTTTCGACTACACGCTCCCGATGCCGAAGCAGCAGGTGATTAATTTCTCAGCGAGCTACCTGCGGGCGCGGCCGCGATTTTATGACGGGTTATTTGAACAAGACGGGAAGAACTTATCGGCGGAACTGAAGTACAGTCGGCCGGTGCGGATCGGGAAGTGGGCGTTTGACGGATTCCTGAGCGGGCAATTCAAGGAGACGAACAACAATCTGGCATTTGGCGGAGAAAGCGTGCTCGCGTCGAAGGTGGATATTTTCCAGGTGAACACGGGCCTCTCGACGGTGATTCGTGACGCGAAAGGAGGCTGGGCGCTCGCGCTGACGCTGACGGCGAGTCCCGGCGGGGTGAACGCCCGGAACACGACGGCCGCGTTTGACGATGCGCGCCTTGGGGCGAAGGCGGATTATTTAGTAGGGAATTTGTCGATACAACGGCTGCTGAAGCTCGGTGGAGGCTGGGAGCTTTTTTCGCGAGCGGCGCTGCAACGCTCGAGCAGCAATCTGCTCTCGAGTGAGCAATTTAACATGGGGGGGGCAGCGACGGTACGCGGTTACCGGGAGAACACGGTATCGGGGGATCGAGGGTGGCAGTTGAGCAACGAAGTGAGTGCGCCGGGGTGGGTGCGGCCCGCGGCGGTGGCGGGCAAATTCGGATTGAGCGAACTCCGGGCGGTGGGATTTTATGAAGTGGCGGCGGTGGCGGTGCAATCGGCGAGGAAGGTGGACGGGGAGAAGCGGGCGCTAGCGAGCATGGGGCTGGGCTTGCGGATGAGAATGGCGAATCGCCTCACGCTGAACGCGGATTATGGCTGGAGGCTGGTGAAGACGGATGCTGATCGGGAGAGTGGGCGCGGGCACGTGAAGATGATTTTTGCGTACTGAGAAGGGCTGGGACGCTGCGCGAAGATGGCAGACCGCGCCGGGCAGAGGAGCGGCGAAACCGCGAAAAGCGGAGGAGGAGGCACGACGCGGTCGGGCGCATGCGCGGGGCCGGCAGAAGGCGGCGCGCTCCGAGGCGTGCGGGACAAGCGAGGTGCGGTGAGCGCGGGAGCGACGCGGGTAACCGGGGCGCGGGCGGGAAGGCGGCAACGGCCGCGCGAGTGCCCTACCCTGTTCTCGTGCCCTACCCTGTTCTCGTGCCCTACCCTGTTCTCGCTTTTGGCTGGCAACCGATTGTGATTTTGTAATGCGGATTCATCTTGGACATCATTTTTATGGGGCGGGGAATCTGGGTGATGATTTTATGTTGGCGGGTTTTTTGGCGGCCCTGCGGGTGAGTGCGCCGGTGGCGCGGCTGACCTGCTGTGTACCCTTTGCGCGGGAACCGCTGGCGCGGAGATTTCCGGAAATCGAGTGGCTGGCGTATGATGAAACGACCCGAACACGAGCGTGGGAAGAGTGTGACGTGTGGCTGGGGCTGGGTGGTTCGCCATTTCAAAGTGCGCAGTCGCGATGGTTTGTGGATCACCTGGTGGAGGAAGCGGCGGGGTGTGAGCGGCACGAGCGGCCGATGTTTTTTCTAGGGGTTGGGGTGCAGACGGCGACAGAGCTAGAGAACCGAGAGGTCCAAAGGGTCTGTGGGAAGGCGGCGGGGATCTGGACGCGGGACGAAGCGTCCGCGGAGCGGATCGGGGCGATGGCGGCGGCGCCGCCGGTGGTGGCGGCGGCGGATTTGGCGCACATTTATTTTCGCGGGACGCGGCCGCCGGCGGCGGCGAAGGGAAGGCTGACGTTAGTGGCGAATTTCGACTATGGGAGCTGGGAAAGCCAAGGCGCGGGACTGCGGGCGCTCGAAGGGGTGGCGGCGACCGAGTGGGTTTGGCTGGCGCAGGAAGCGCGGGAGTTGGCGGGGGCGGAACGAGCGCTCTGGGGCGGGTTGTCCGTCGCGGAGCAAAAGCGGTGGCGATTGGTGGTGCCAGAACGCGCCGGGGAAGCGTTGCCGGAGGTGATGGCGGGATGGCCGAGTGGTGAATGGCTGGTGACGGCGCGGTATCACGCGGCGATCGCGGGGGCCTGGGCGGGATCGAAAATCGTGATCCTCGCGACGAACGAAAAGTTACGCGGGATCGCGGAGGAACTGGGGGTGGCGCTGATAGACTTGAAAGCGGAGGGAAGGAGCCTGGCGGCGGCAGTGGCAGCGGCGGAGGTCGTGGGGAAGCCGCAGGCGCGGGCGGAGGTGGCGCAGGCGGCGGTCGCGGCATTTGTGCAGGCGAGTGGGCGCTACGTTTGAAAGCAGAGAACGCGGTGAGCACGGTTGGAAACGGCGGCGGGCGCCCTCGCCGCGCGGATCAAAACTAAGAGGGCTCAGCGCAGCCGGAGCACCTCACAATCCCAAGTACCGACCGTGTTGGTGGTCGTGACTTGATCGATGGTGGCGGTGGCCGCATGAATTTCGGTCCAGACATGGGCGGTCCGCTGATTGCGAAAGAGGGAGACGATGAAAACCCCGGCTGGATTGAGGAAGCGGGCGTAAGCGCGGAGCAACTGGCCGGGGTGAGGCACGTAGCTGATCGATTCGGCGAAGATGACGGCGTCGAAGCGCTCGTTAAGTTGCAGCTGTTGCATATCGGCGACGAAGTAGCGAACGCGGTGATCGGCGAAAGGCTGGGCGCGAGCGATGGCGACGGAGGAGAGATCGACGCCGACGAAACGCTGATAATCGCCGGAGGCGAGGCGACGCTGGAGGAGGGCCTCACCGCAACCGATCTCGAGCCAAGAGCCGGCGTGGGCGTGGCGGCGGAGCAGATAAACGCAGGCGTCGAAGCGGGCAATTTCGAGCGGCAGCTTGAGGAACTCCCAGCGACCGCGGGAGTACTGGTGATTCCACAGAGCGGCGCGATCGCGGAGAATTTTACGGTGGAACCAGGCGCGGAATGATTGGAGCAAAGACATCGCGGGAGCCGGCTCAGAAAAGTTTACCCCAGGCGATTTTCCGTTGAAACTGGGGGAAGGTTTCATCACCGCGCACGCTGAGGCGCTGGATTTCCAGAGGGTTGGCGAGTGGTAATGAGTTGAGACGGTTACCGATGCGCAAGGCGAGGCGGACGCCACACTGACGGAGAGTGGCCTGAAAAGCGGAGCGAGCGCGGGCGCCGCGCGGACGGGCGCCGAAAGGATACGCTAAGGCCGGGACGAAAGGCAGGGCGAGCCGCTGCAAGGTGGCGAAAGCGGCGTGAAGATCGGCGGTGACTTGGGTGGCAGAAAGGTCGGCGTAGTTTTCGTGCCGGTGGGAATGGATCGCGAGTTCGCAACCATTAGCTGCGAGGATGCGAAGTTGGGCCGCGTCCATGACTGGGCGAGCATCGTGATCCCACGCGCTGGTTTGACCGATGAAAGCGGTCGGGACGAAGACAACCGCGGGAACATCGCAGGCTCGAAGAACGGGTTGGGCAAATTCGAACATACTGGCGTAGGCATCGTCAAACGACACGAGGACCGCACGAGCCGGCAGAGACTGGTGAAGCATCTGATGGAGGGTAACGAAATGGAATTTCTGCTCGCGCAACCAACGCAACTGCTGCTCGAGTTGGGCGACGCTCACAACGTGCTCGGACTCCGCCGCGGAAGCGACCTGATGATACATAAGAACCCGCAAACCACGGCGGAAGAGCCAACGCATTCTATTAAAGACCTCAACGACTCCCCGATTGACAATAAAATAAACCCAGAGCCCAATCACATAGTCTGAAGATGGCAACGCCCCCTCATCCCAGAAAATCATCGGACCGTTTACCGATAACGGTCGTTATCATCACGCTGAACGAAAAACAGCGAGTGGGTGAATGTCTGGCGTCGGTGGAGGAATTGACGGACGACGTGGTGGTCGTCGACGCCGGGAGCCAAGATGGGACGAAGGAGCAATGCCGGGAAAGAGGTGCGCGGGTCTACGAGCGGGGTTGGCGCGGTTTCTCCGAGCAGAAGAATTTCGGCAATGCGATGGCGAAGTACGACTGGATCCTATCGCTCGATGCGGATGAACGGGTGACCCCGGAGCTCGGGTTGAGCATCCGGCGGGAATGGACGCGAGGGCGAGGGAGCGCGGACGCCTACAAGATTCGTTTCGCCAACTATTTTGGCGAAAAGCGGATTCGCTTTGGGGCTTGGAATCCGGAGTGGCACGTTCGCCTATTTGATCGTCGCAAAACGAGTTGGAACACGGATGAGGTGCACGAAAGTTTACGCGACCTGAAAAAGATCCGCTGCGGGCAACTCGCTGGTAAAATCCAGCACTTGACGGTGAGTGGCCGAAAAGAGCTCGAGGCGAAAACGGTGCGCTATAGCGGACTCTTTCAGCAAAAGCTACGCCGCCTCGGTCTGACGCCGCCATGGACGAAAGTGTGGCTTAACCCGGCGTGGCGGTTCATCCGGGATTTTTTTCTACGACTGGGGGCGTTAGACGGAGGGGCGGGCTGGTTGATTGCCTTGGAATCAGCGCGCTACACGCATTTAAAATACAGAGGTGCCCAGCCGGTGGGAGTACCGCGGCGCGGGGCGTTGGGTTGGCCGCTTTCGGCAAAGGTTCTCGGGTTTCTCCTGGTAGGAGGGTTGAGCATGCAAAGGCCCTCGGGAGAGCCAGCGGAGGCGCGACCGACGGGCCCAAGTGTTTCGACGGACGTTCAAGACAACGAAAGCCTAGGTAAGCGGACCTTGGCCGAAAGAGGGGACGACGAACTTCTGACGATTTTGCCGGCGGACGAAGAAGATGGGCGCTTTGAGCTTGGCGGGACCGAGAGGAGCGAAGGTGACGGCGGCAGCAGCGCGTTGAAGAACGCCGCGGCGGGACGGTCTAAGCGATGACGATGAGACCAGCCGCGGGCCGGACTTAGAAAACAAAGGCCTCGGGAAGCAATTCTTGGGAATTTTGAGTTCATAAGAAGTCGAATAGTGAGCCATCAACGCCTGCCGGCGGCTGAGACTTTGACGGTGATGACGAGGACCTCGTCGATGCGCGAGGGCAGGACGATCCTACTTGGTGACATGTGGCGGATGGCCGCGTGCCGTCGGTGGGGCCGAAGCCGATGGTGGAACAATCTCCCCGGGAGCCCATTTTCCCGCCGCGGCTTGGCGGAAAAATTCCATGATCAAGTGGATGCGAACGGACGCGCCCTGAGGAAGAAGCGCCGCGCTACGAACCACGAACATATCGCCGGAGCCGCGGTGCGTGATGGCGACCCCGCGGGCCATGCCGGATTTTCTGAACGGCGGATCGAGCCGGGCGGCAAAAGCGCAGCTCTGCGTGGAGGCGACCGCGGCGACACGCTTGAGTCAGCTGGGGCGGAGGGGAGCCGCCACCAAAAATGTAATTGGAATACGGATACCCATGACCGAAAGAAGGCGAAGGCCGCCCGATGGGATCGATTGGCTGGCCGGGCAAAGCTACCCGTGAAAGCGAAAGACGGACCCTGGGGACGAACGGTGGGGATCCGTGGCACCGTGGTCGAGTTACGCGGGAAACTTTCGGCTCGCAAGGCGGCCTGCCCTGTTTCAGGTTGGCTCGCGTTGTTTACCCTCACCCCCTTTGCCCCTTAAAGCCGCCCCCGAATCCCGGCGGGGCCAATCGCCGAAGCCCATCGTACTGGCCGGGGATTCGCCGCCGCCGCCAAAGGAACAAGCAATGCGAAGACTCACGATTGGGGAAGAGCTGAAAGGCCGGCGCGGCGTGTGGCTTGGCTTAATTTTGGTGGCCTTTGGAGCTGGGGCGGTTCGATGCCTGCGCGAGGCGCCGCCTGAAGGTTTCCGACCGGGCGGGGTGGGCATGACGGTGGCGCCAGATCGCACGATCGCGAGCCGGCCCAAAGAGGCGGCGCGGGGCGGGCTGCGCACTGATTTTGTCTCACTGAGAGCGGGGGTGCGCACCCATGCGCCGAGTCTGGTTGAATTGAAGAATGGAGATATTCGAGCGTTTTGGTACGCGGGGACGGACGAAGGAACGCAGGACGTGACCATCCGAACAGCCGTCCTCGAAACGCGGACGAGTGAGTGGGGACCGGAGCGAATGGTAACGAGTCGCGAGCACACGCAGGAGGAAGTCCGGCGGTACGTGAAAAAGCTGGGGAATCCCGTCGTGAGCCGGGCGCCCGACGGAGCGCTCTGGCTTTTCTACGTGACCGTATCAGTCGGAGGTTGGGCGGGAAGTTCGATTACGATGATCCGCTCGCAAGACGACGGGGAGAGCTGGGAGAAGGCGCGGCGGCTGGTCACCTCGCCCTTTCTCAACATCAGCACATTGGTGAAAGGACCGGCGATCACCTACACGGATGGCACGATGGGGCTGCCGGTTCACCATGAATTTTTGGGGAAGTTTGGGGAACTGCTGCGGATTGATGCGCAAGGCGACGTGGTCGACAAAGTCCGGCTGAGCTCTGGGCGAGAGGCGCTGCAACCGTTGGTCTTAGTGCGAGATGAAAACCGAGCGCTGGTGTTGATGCGGTACGCGGGGAAGGCGCGGCCCCGCCGGGTGCTGAGTACGACGACGGGCAACGCTGGGCGGACATGGACAGCGCCGACGGGATCGCTCTTGCCGAATTCGGATGCGGCCCTGACGGGGATGGTGCTGGCGGACGGACGAATGCTCGTGGCGCTCAACGACACGGAAGAGAGACGCGAGCGGCTTTCGCTGGTGGTTTCGAGTGACGGAGGGGCGAGCTGGCGGACGATCTACCGAGTGGAAGACCAGTCGGAGCCAGCGTCGCAAGGGCTGAATGAGACGGACTATGCAGCGGTGATTGAGCGATTGGGCGAGACGACGGTAGGCGCGAGGCGGGGCGCGAGTGAGTACGCGAGCTCGGTGAAGCGGGTGATGTTTTCGAAGCAAGGAAACACGTTTGAGTTTTCGTATCCGAGCCTGATTCGGGCGAGTGGAGGAGACTTCCATCTGGCCTACACCTGGAACGAAGCGTTCATAAAACACGTGCAGTTCAGCCAAGCGTGGCTGGACGAACGCCTTCAAGCCGATGCCCGCCTCCACTGATATTACGGGGCTGGCTGGGATCGCCGGCGCCCTTGGGTGGATGGTGACCGCGCTGCCCGGTCTGCGGGGATTAAGCGGCCAAAAAGTGGCGTGGACAGTGGTGGCGGTGAGCGTGGTGGCGGTGGTCCCGGTGGCGGGGTGGTCGGTGGCGGTGGGGGTGCGCGGCGTGACGGGTGATTTGAGCATGACGACGATGGTCTGGCTGGGTTGGAGCCGGTGGGGGCGCGGGACGAGGGAGGCGACGATGGAGGAGGCAAGGTTGGAGGAAGGAAGTCGGTATGGTCTGGAGACCCTGATTGGGGTGGCGGCGTTGGCACTATACCCGATGGCTCTGGGGATCGGTCGGATCGACCCGTATCGGCTTGGATACGGATCGGGGTGGTTTTTGAGTACGCTGCTGGTGGTGGCGCTGGTGGCGTGGTTCCGGCGGGCGGAAGTGGTCGCGCTGGCGATCGCGCTGGCGGTCCTCGCGTGGACGGGACGCTGGAATGAGTCGAGCAACCTGTGGGATTATCTGCTCGACCCGCTGGTCTCGTTCTACGTGTTGGGGCGATGGGGAGCGCGCGGAGTGAAGTGGGCCCACCGTAGAATTGCGGGGGGATTGGCGGGCGTGAAACGGTGAGACGGCGGGGAGGAACGCGCGGCCCGAGAACGACAGAAACTAAGGAAGGACGGACGCCTTTTTATTATTTAAAAGCAAGTAGCGCGACGTTTCGTAGAAAGCGTTGGTGGCAGAGTGAAAGTCGAGTGGAGGGGCGGAGCCAGCCGCGGAGGGGGGCGCCTTGAAGTCGGCCCAGACACGGATGGGTTGGGAACCATCGAGACGATGTCGGCCGAAATAGTGACCGGCGACGACCCCGATCCACTGATCGTGTCGATCGATGATGAAGGCGACATTAGACGCGCCGGCGTCGACCTTTTGCTGATGCAGGAGATCGCGGCCCAAGGTATTATTACGGTAAGGAATATTAACGATACCCGCCAAGGTCGGGAGAATATCAACCATGGAGGCGACGGCGGGCACGCGCTGAGCGGGGACGAGTTTGGGGCTATAGAAGAGGAGCGGGACGTGATAGGCGGATAATTTATGCTCGGTCCAAGCGGGTGGGAAGCGAGTGCCGGCGTCACCATCGATGCCATGATCGCCGACAAAGACGAAGACGGTATTATCGAAGTAGGCTGATTTTTTGGCGGCCTCGATGAATTTTTTGAAGCAAAAATCGGTATAGCGAAAGGCATTCATTTCCTCGAGGGAATCGAAACCCGCGCGCTGCAAGACATCCGCGGAAACGGAAGCCTTGGTGAACTCGCGAAGATCCTCCTGTGGGATGGTGTAAGGCCGATGGTTATCGGCGGTCTGAATGATGGCGAAAAACGGTTTAGTCTGCTGGGTGAGCACCTCGTGAGCCTCTTGGAAAAGGTTTTTGTCGCTGATGCCCCAGACATCGGCCCGCGGGGAACGGAAGCTATCTTCCTCGAAGAGTTTGAGCCCGAGGATATTATTAGTGAGCAAGCCGCGGATATTGGCCCAGCTGGAACTGCCGCCGATGAAGTAGAATTTTTCGTAGCCAACGAAATCATTAATAATGGTGTGCTGATCGACGAGAGCGGGATTACGGCTGGCCGTTTCGACGGCCTCGACATCGGGAATGCCGGTGAGGGTGGCCCAGACACCCCGAGCCGTGCCGTAATGAGGAGTGAAGCAGTTTTCGAAGAAAAGACCCTGTTGGCACAACTGGTTAAAAAAAGGAGTCGTATCGAGAGGGTTGCCCCACATGGAGCTCTTGTAGGCGCTGAAGGACTCACAGATTACGAGGACGACATTGGGGTGATGGACGGGGCCGCCGGGGCGCGCGGGCAGGTGGCGTTGGAAGGAAAGGGCCGCGGCGTTGGGCGAAGTGATTCCCAGATAAGCGCTCATGGCCGGATAGTGAGCGCTAACCTTGGCGGCATCGAAGCCGGAGGAGCGAAACTCGAGTGAGCTGAAAAAAGACTGCAAGGGATTGAGGGCGAGATTGGCGAGGATGTCGCTGCGCAAGTTAAAAGCATCGCTCCAACGGAGCGGGTACTGGCCGACGCGGCCGAAGATGCTGAGGAGGACAACCACGAAGGAAGCGATCCACCAAGCGATCTGGACGGAGCGGCGAGAGGCGACGACGGCGGCGGCGGCGGCGCGACGATGCAAAAGGAAGACCAGACGCAGGCCAGCGGCCAGGGCGAGCGTAATCACGCCGAAGATGCGCACGACGGGATAAGTCTGCCACACCATGGTCGCGGAGATCCGCAGATCCTCGACGTAACCGAGCAAGGAGGCATTGAGGCGCTGGTTCAAGTAGCGATAGTGCAGAAAATCGGTGGCATAAAAAACGAGCAGAAGACCGCTGAAAATGCCGAGGAGGCTAAGCCAAAGTCGGCGGCCAAAGTTGGAATTAAATGGGTTGAGGAAGGCGAAGTTCCCCAACGCCAGCACAGGCAGCAAGGCGCTGGCGACGATCCGGGCATCGAAACGCCCTCCCAGCCAGAACCCAGCCCAAGCTTGGTCGAGGGGCAGGCGATCGCGCATCAAGGCGACGTAAGTGATGACCCGCAGGACGGTCATCACCACCAGGAAGAAAATCGCCAAGGACACGAGCCACCTGATCAGACGAGGAACCGAGCGCATGAGTGAGTTAATCAAAGACGATCCGGGCAGCGCCAGCTTGAAGCGAGCAGACGGACGGGAGCGGGCAGGAGTCGTGGGTCGGCGGGAGGGGACTGCGCGGGATGAACGGCGGCGAAGCGAAATTGTAAACGCAGGCTCGCCGCGCCGGCGGTGGGCATTTAACTGGCAGCTATGCTCTTTTGGTTAAAGAAGTTTATCTCGTTTTGGCTGATGCCGCTGCCCTTTTGCCTAACGGCGATGGTGGCGGGGCTTTTGCTACTGCTGGTTTTTAAGCGAGCACGACTGGGGCGGTGGCTGCTGGTGGTGGGCGTGGGAATCCTGATGCTTTTGAGCAACCCACTCTTAAGCAAGCGCCTCATTCGAGCGCTGGAAACGCGGTATGCGGCGATACCGGAGCTTGTCGTCGGGGCGCCGCTCCCCGCTGCCCTCGCGGCCTGTCGGTACGTGGTGGTTTTGGGTGGCGGCAACGGGAATACGCCGGGGCTTTCCGCGAACAACCTCCTATCGACATCGGCGGCGTCGCGACTTTTTGAGGCGGTGCGGATCTTACGCGTACAGACGGAAGCGAAGATGATTGTATCAGGGCCAGGCGATGGCAGGCGGGAAACGCACGCGGTGGTCTTGGCGCGGGCGGCGCAAGCGTATGGGATCGAGCCGGGGCGCATCCTGTATATCGAGCAAGCGCGAGATACGGAGGAGGAATCGCGGGCGGTGCAGCGACTCGCCCAAGGCGGGCGCGTGGCTTTGGTAACATCGGCGTGGCACATGCCGCGATCGGTGGCGCTGTTCCGATCGGCGGGGCTCGATCCCCTCCCCTGCCCGGCCGATTTCCGCGGTCACTCGGACGAAGATATTATATTCGATGATTTTCTCTGGGATGTGGAGTCGCTGACGCGCAGCACGTTTGCGATCCGGGAAAGGATCGGCTATCTTTGGATCTGGCTAAGGGGGAAAGCCTAAACTGAATCAAGAATTGTTTCGCCATCGTAACAAACGCGGCGCACTCACTCATCACCATGCTATCGCTCAAAAAACTGATGGGGAAAGACGATAAGTTTTTCGATCTGCTCGAAGCTGGGGCCGAAGAGGCGAAGGCGAGCGTGGATCTGTTTGCGAGCACGCTGAAGAAAATTGCCGAAGGTGGCGGGGCGGGAGTCTCGCTCGACGAATTCATTCAGACCCGCCGGAAGGAAAAGCGGATCAGGCAGACGCTCACGGAAGAGTTGAGCAAGACCTTCATTACGCCCCTTGAGCGAGAAGACATCGAAGCGCTCTCGTTTGCGCTGTACCGGATTCCGAAACAGGTGGAAAAAGTGGTGGAGCGGTTGGCGATTTACCCTGGGCGGGTGCCGACGGAAGCGTTTGCGCGGCAGGCGGCGTTGATGCAACAAGCGGCCAATGAAGTGGTTTTTATGGTGAAGCAGCTGCGTGGAGGCACGACGATTGAAAAAATCCAAGGTGCGAACGACCGATTACAATACGCGGAAGGGGAAGCGGACAAAGTGATGTTATCCCTGCTGAAAGAGCTGTATCATGGTCCGTATGACGCGAAGCAGCTGGTGATTCTGCAGGATCTTTACGAGATGGTGGAGCAGGCGGTGGACCGCTGCCGCAACGCCGGAAATCTCGTGGTCCAAATTGTCTTGAAACACTCCTAAGCCCGCGCGAAGCGCCGCAAGGACGGTCCGATCCGAGCAGCCTCTGGCCCATGACCCTTTTTTTATTCGTCCTACTCGCCGCGTTGACCTTCGAGTACATCAACGGCTTCCACGATACTGCAAATGCGATTGCGACGGTGGTCTCGACGAAGGTCTTAACGCCGCGGGCGGCCGTCGCTTGGGCGGCGTTTTGGAACTTGGTGGGAGCGTGGTTTGGGACGGCCGTGGCGAAGACGATCAGCGGTGGGTTGGTGGAACCGACGGCGGTAACGATGACGACGGTGCTGGCCGCGCTCACGGCCGCGATTGTGTGGAATCTTTTTACGTGGTGGCTGGGTTTGCCGTCGAGTTCGAGCCACGCGCTGATTGGCGGCTTGTGCGGGGCGGCACTGGCGACGGCCGGTGGAAATTGGGCGGTGTTGATTTGGCACGCGCACGACAAGAAAGGAGCCTCGGTGGGGCTCTGGCCGAAAGTGGTGCTACCGATGTTTACCTCGCCGCTGGTCGGGTTGCTGGGAGGGGCACTGTTGATGGGGTTACTGCTGATCGTGCTGCGAAAAATGACGCCGCGCGTAGTGGCGATGATCTTTGGGAAGGCGCAGCTTTTGAGTGCGGGCTTCATGGGTTTTAGCCATGGATCGAATGACGCGCAGAAGACGATGGGGATTATCACGCTGGCGCTGTTTACGGGGACGAGCACCGGCGTGTTCAAGGATTTACCCGAGTGGGCGTGGTTCTTGCGGGTGAATGAATTTAAAGATATTCCCCACTGGGTGGTGGTAACCTGCGCGATCACGATGGCGGCGGGAACCGCGGCGGGCGGCTGGCGCATCATCCGAACGATGGGGCATAAGATGGTCAAGATGCAGCCGGTGCATGGATTTGCGGCGGAGACGACGGCGGCCCTCATTCTGCATGGAACGGCGACGCTGGGCGTACCGGTCTCGACGACGCACGTGATCTCGACCTCGATTATGGGGGTGGGCGCGACGAAACGACTGAGCGCGGTGAAGTGGGGGGTGGTGGAACGGATTCTTTGGGCGTGGGTCCTGACCCTCCCGGTGACGGCGGTCCTTGGATACGCGCTGGAGCGGCTATTTTTGGTGGCGGGGCGATAGCCGGGCGATGGCGGGGCGATAGCGGGGCGGCCCGGCGGGAAGGGGAACGTAACGCACTTGGGCGATGACCCGATGCGAGTGGAAAGGCTAGCCGCCATCAGAGTAAACGCCACCACGCGGAGACGCACCCTCACAGAGAAAGCCCTTTGAAAAAGTTAAGCGGCACATCGATTGCCAACGGATTAAGGCCCTGATGGGCGAAGTCGCGGAGCGCGCCCGCGAGTGGACGGAACACCCCTCGGCTGGTGGGGCCATGGAAATTCCAGACTTGGAAGGACCTGGAAGGAGGCGTTGGTTTTAACGACAGAGTAGTGCCGCGTTTTCGAGGAATATTAGTCGCGGTTAAAGTTTTAACTTTCACCCACAGGCAAGATGCCCGTGCCCCCGTGGGAGCTGAAGTCGAGAACTTCCCAGCCATCGGGATAACTCGGGTTTCGTCGTCCGAGAACTCTGGGCCGGACCGGGCGTCGCGGCATTTTTTAAAATACCATGGCTCGGGCCCGGCGGGCCGGCCGGACGAGGCGCTGGGGCCGCCGAACGACGGTGAAACCTCTGGGGCCGAGACCGAGCGCAGGGCCGAAGCTTGAATCCCGCGGAAGACCTGTGCAATAACGCTCACCCTCCGCAACCGTTCCCTTACCCATGAATCCCCATCCTTTTCGCGGATTAAAGATTTATTGCCGAGTGGTCCTCGGGCTGGGCGCGGGCATCGCGGGAGGCGCCGAGGTGAAAGGGCAAGCCACGGGGTTTCCCAGTATGGAAGATCGCTCGCAGCAGCGGGAGACCCGATTGGAGCCGATGCTGATTTTTTTCCCGCCGAATCCGCCGCCACTTGACCGAAATATCGCGCGCGGCAGTCCGACGAGTGGGCGTGGCGCCGCCCCGCCCACGCTGGCGCCGTACGTGAATGAAATCTTTTATCCGGCGCTGGGCTCCCGGTTTTACTACAAGACCCTGAGTGAGAAATTAGGGCAGCGGGTGGAGGCCTACCGGCAAGAAAAACAAGCGCTGCAAGCGGAACTGCGTGGAGAGTTGGAGCGCGGGCAGGATGCGGACCGGCCGACGCGGCGAGCGGCGCTCCAAGCGCTCGCGCTCAAGCAAGCGGCGCGCTTGGCGGAGTTGGAAAAAACCGCCGAGCAACTGCGACGTGATTTGAGCACCAGCGACTCGACGTGGAGTGCCTTGCGACAATGGCGGCTCGGAACCAACGATCGGCGCGGTTTTTCACCGCTGGAGATTGGTCAGACGATGCGGGGCTACGCTTTCTATCACGACGGGCTGCAACCGGCGCAAAGGCGGCTGCTGAGGGAAATTGCCATCGAGCTCGCCATGGCGACCGACCGCGCGGAAACCGCCGTGACGACGCAGCCCTATTTATTTTTTCCGCCGGAACCAGCCCGGGTGCTCCTCCCGGACGACTTAACTCCGGAAGTGGCGGCAAAAGTGGCCGCTTATCAGACAAAAAAAACGCACCTGAAGAAGGAGCTCTACGACGAGGTTTTTCGATATGACGGGCAACGATGGGGATTCCTGAGGGCGAACGCGTTAAAAACTTTGGCGGAGCAGCAGGCGGGCCCCTTCGATGAACTGGAGCAACTGGCGGAAGAAATCCGCGTAGGTTTGACGGAGACGAAGGAGCCGGCCGCGATTAGCGAACGTTCGCCGCTGCCGCCCGTGTTGCAGGCGCGGGTGATGGCCATGATGCTGAGTTTCACGACGGCACAGCAGGAAGCGGCGAACCAAGTGGAGGAGATTCTGGCCGACGCGAAGGAATTACCGATGCAAGCCAGTTTCCGCTTTGACGGGGACGGCATGAGATACGTGGTCATCCCGACGCGCGCCAGTCGGGGGCGGGCGGAAACGGTCCCGGCAGCGACCACGGCCGCGCTGGCGGCAATTGAGGGCGTCCGGCAGCGAATCGGCGCCATCGCGGATCGTTATGGGCGGCGAGTCGCGGAAATAATCAATGAGAAAGAGGCGGTCCGGATCGCGATCGGGGAGACGCTCGGACGCAGTCAGGCCACCGCGATTGACGCGGCCCTGTTTGCGGCGATCCGCGTCGCGACAGCGCGAGAGACGATGAACCTCTATCGTGATTACCGGATCGCGGTCTTCCAGCCGGGGCTCTCGCCGCGGCAACGCCAGTTGCTTTTCGACGCGGTGATGGAACAGCTGAATCTGCCGCTGCCTCGCGGAGAACTGCAGCCAATTATGCGGAGCAGTTACTGGTAGGTGAAATCCGGATACATCAAGCGAAGCCGGGGAAAAGCGTAGCCGAGACCAACATCCGATGAATTTTTGGATCTTCCGGGGCCATGCGCACCGCGCGGTGTTTACGGGACTCGCGGAGGCGCGCGGCGGCTGGAAAAATTAAAGGCTGGATCTTTCCGGCCATGGTTCGGCGGCAAGCTGGAAACCCCGCATCGGCGGGAGGCGGGGCCGCCGGTGATGCGATCGGCGCGGACGGGCGAAGCCGAGAGCAAGTCGTCGAAAAACGCGGGCGACGAGTGGGAGGGGAATGGTACCATGAAGGTGGCCACGTGGACATCGCCCCACGGACAAGCAGGCGGCGGCACCACGGGCAGCCAAGGTCGATGAAATTTGCCCCCGCTGGCAGCAGGCGCGCATCGAGGCCTCAAGGCACGGTATTTCTCCCAGCGGCAGGCAGTGTGATGAAAAACTCGGTGCCCTGATCGACCGTGCTCTCGACGCGCACCTCACCCCCATGGGCCTGCACGACGTTTTTTACGATCGCCAGACCGAGACCGGTGCCGCCCTGCTCCCGCGAGCGCGCCTTGTCGACGCGATAAAAGCGCTCAAAGATCCGCGAGCGCGCCTCCGGGGGGATGCCAGGCCCGTCATCGCGCACGGACAATTCGACCCGATTACCCGGTAGCGAGCGTCCGGAGACCGTGACGTGACCCTCGGCGTGGCCATATTTGATGGCATTGTCGATGAGGTTAGCCAGCACCTGGCGCAAGCGCTCGGGATCAGCCGGAACGACCAGACCGGGCGGGACCGCATTGTGCAGCGAGATCCGGCGACTAGCAGCGATGGTGGCGGCATCATCGAGGGAATCTTGCGCGGCGGAGAGCAGGTCGACGGCCGCCAGATCTAATTCCACGCGACCGGAGTCAAGGCGGGCGATCAACAGTAAATCATCGATGAGAAAAGTGAGGCGATTAGCGTGTTTATCGATAATTTCGAGAAAACGCATGGTGACGGCCGGGTCGTGGCGGGCACCATCGATCAACGTTTCCGCGGCGCTTTTAATCAAAGAAAGGGGGGTGCGGAGCTCATGGCTGACGTTGGCGACAAACTCTTGGCGGACCGCCTCGAGTTGGCGAAGGCGAGTGAGCTCATGAAAGACAATAATGGCGCCCTCCCACTCGCCGGAGGCGGAGCGCAAAGCCAAGGCGTTAACCTGCAGGAAGCGGGTAGTCGCGACGGCATCGAGGCGCAGTTCGTGATTAAGGATCTCCTCCTCACGTTCGAGGCGAGCGACGAGGGTCGCGACGTCATGATGGCGAGTCGTCTCCAAAATGGAGCGGTCGGTTACGGGGAGGTCGAAACCGAAAAACTCGGAAGCCGCGCGGTTGGCCAGGCGGACTTTGCCGCGCGGACCGACCACGATGATGCCCTCGACCATGCGGTCGAAAAGGGCGGCGGTCCGAGCGACTTGACCGGCCAGCTCGAGGTCGCGGTTGGTCTGATGGTCGGCGATTTCACAGGCGTGGCGAGCCTTCGCGGAGGCGAGGCGGGAGCGTTGCCACGCGACCACCCAACCGAGGATCAGAACGGCCAAGGTGAGAAAAATTTCGGTGATGTTCAAAGAAAACGAGAAGTAGGTGCGAAGAACACCCGAGGCAACGCTGCGAGAGAGCACCGACTCACTGGGAGCCGGTTAATCGTCGGAACGAAACCGATAGCCGACGCCGCGGATCGTTTCAAGATAGGCAGCCACCGGGCCGATTTTTTCGCGCAAGCGGCGCATGTGGGTATCGACTGTACGGCTATCAATCGGATTTTCATAACCCCAGACATCCTGCAAGAGGCGCTCGCGGGTCTGGACGCGACCGCGCCGGCGCGCGAGGATTTCCAAGAGTTTGAACTCAGTGGCAGTCAGGTCGACCTGATTACCGGCGACGATGACCGCGTGCCGGGGTACATCGATCGTCAATTCACCGACGTGCAGTTGGGTAACCGCGTCGTCGGCCGATTTGACGCGGGCGAGGAGTTTTTTGATCCGCAGGACGAGTTCGCGCGGGCTGAACGGTTTGGTGACGTAATCATCGGCGCCCAGTTCCAATCCGAGGACGCGATCCATTTCAGCGGCGCGGGCGGTGAGCATCAAAATGGGAATCATCGCGGTCGCTTGGTCACGCCGGAGGATTTTGCAGACCTCCAGGCCATCGATCTCGGGCAACATGAGATCGAGGACGATGAGCGCGGGGCGTTCATCGCGGGCGACGATGAGAGCTTTGGCACCATCCTTGGCGAAGATGGGCAAGTAACCCGCTTCCTTGAGTTTGAAACCGAGGATCTCAAGAGCATCGGCCTCATCATCGACTACGAGAATTTTAGACTTCATGGTGCTTTAATACTGGCGTGGCGGATATCCTTGGCCTCGTAGAGATAAACGACCTCCTCGGCGATATTGGTGGCGTGATCGGCGATGCGCTCGATGGCCTTGGAGATAACCATGAGGCGGAGGCAACGGGTGATCGTGGTGGGACGCTCAACCATATAACTGGAAAGTTCGCGGTGCAGTTGGCGATTGAGATCATCGACGTCCTGGTCGCGGGGGACGACGGCGCGGGCGCGCGCGGGTTCGCGATTGACGAACGCGGTGATGGCCTCGCGCAACATTTCGAGGGACATGGTCGCCATGCGCGGAAGATCGACGTAAGGTTTGAGTTGCGGCTCGGAATTGAGTTCGACGGAACGTCGGGAGATGGTGACGGCCTCATCGCCGACGCGCTCGAGATTTTGGGAAATTTTCATCGCGACCGTGATGAGGCGCAACTCGGTGGCGAGGGGAGCCTTGGCGAGGAGATGGATGGCGACGTCATCGATCTCGATTTCGAATTGATCCAGAATGTTATCATCGGCCTCGACCTGATGGGCGAGATCATCGTTGCGATCAACGAGCGCGCGCAGAGCTCGGGAGACGGCCGATTCTGCATGACTGGCCATGGCGAGTAAGCTCTCTTTGAGCTGGGCGAGTTCTTCGTTATAATGAGTCATGACGGATTAGCCAAAGCGACCGGAGACGTAAGCCTCGGTTTGGGGGTTGGTAGGATTCGTGAAAATATCGCGGGTATCGGCATATTCGACGAGTTTACCGAGGTAGAAAAATGCGGTGCGATCGGAGCAGCGCGCGGCCTGCTGCATGTTATGGGTAACGATGATGATGGTATAGCGGGAGCGCAGGTCCTGGATGAGTTCTTCAACCTTGGCGGTGGCGACGGGATCGAGCGCGGAGCAAGGCTCGTCCATCAAAATGACCTCGGGCTCAACGGCGATGGCGCGAGCGATGCAAAGGCGTTGTTGCTGGCCGCCGGAGAGCCCCAAGCCGCTGGTATGGAGGCGATCCTTAACCTCGTCCCAGAGGGCGGCGCCGCGGAGAGACCTCTCGACGATCTCATCGAGATGTTTTTTTTCGTGGCGGCCGTGGAGAAGAAGGCCGTAGGTGATATTTTCGTAGATGGATTTCGGAAAAGGATTTGATTTCTGAAAGACCATGCCGACGCGTTTCCGAAGTTCGATGACATCGACATCGCGTTGGTAGATATCGACGCCATGAATTTTAATAGTACCGCGGCTCAGGCGGGTACCCTCGATGAGGTCGTTCATGCGGTTGAGGCAGCGCAAGAGAGTAGATTTGCCGCAGCCGGAAGGACCGATGAAAGCGGTGACGCGCTTGGCCTCAACCTGGAGGCAGATATCGTTGAGCGCCTGGGTGGCCCCGTAAAAAAAATCGACGTGATCGATCGCGACGAGGACCTCCGGGGTGACGGCAGGTGACAGGCGGGAGGCCGGCGAATTTGCGGAAAGCGCTGAAGAGCGAGCGAAGGCAGAGGGGGGGCGAGTGGTCATGAGCGGGATGACGGCGGTTACCACTTATAGCGATCGCGCAAGTTATTGCGCAGGACAATTGAGAGTGTGGCGATGAGAGCGACGATGATGAGAAAAACGAAAGCGGTACCGTATTGGACGCGCTCGGTATATTCGTTTTGGGGAATTTTTGAGCTGACGACGTAGATGTGATACGGGAGCGCCATGACACCCTGGAAAAAGAAATCGCTCCAGTGATCGACCTCCCAGGGTAATTTATCGCGAACGACGTAAGCGGCGGTGAACATGATGGGGGCGGTCTCACCCGCGACACGCGCGATGCCTAGAACCGAGGACGTGAGGATGCCGGGGAGGGCGTAGGGCAGAACGTTTTTACGGATGGTTTGCCACTTGGTGGCGCCCAAAGCGAGGGAACCCTCGCGAAACCCCTTGGGGACGGCCTTGAGCGATTCCTCACTCGCGGTGATCACGACCGGGAGGACCATGAACGCCAAGGTGAACCAACCCGCGAGGAGGGAGACATTCCAGCCGAAGAAAATGACAAACATACCGAAGCCGAAAAGACCGAAGACGATGGAAGGGACGCCGGCCAGATTCAGAATGGCGAGGCGAACGAAACGGATGAAAGGGCCGTCGTCGGCGTACTCGATTAGGAAGATGGCCGCAGAAACGCCGAGCGAAAGAGCGATGACCATGGAACCGAGCACCAGCAAGACCGTGCCGACGATGCACGGGAAAATCCCACCGGCGGAGTACACATAGCTCTCGGTGGGGACCTGCGCGGCGGCAGGATGAGCGGCCTTAAAAGCGCGAAATTCGCGATCGCCCATTTCGCGTTTTTGGCCCTCCCATTCGAAAAGATAAAGGGACTCCGGCGCCTGGGTGAGGAAGGCGATATTGACGAACGGGGCCTCGGCCTTGAAAACCGTGCGAGACCCCTTCGCGACGATATTGAGGAAAACGCCGAGACCGCAAAAAAGAACAAAATAGGTTGCGAAGCGAAACAACGCGAAAACCCATTTTTCATGACGGCGAGCGCCCGAAACCTTGGCCTGAAAGAGGTGGGTGGCGGGATTCATCCGATGGAGATCCGGTAACGACGCACGATACCCTGCGCGACGTAATTGATGGCGAGGGAAAGCAGAAACAAGACGAGGCCAACGACAAAGAGGGCGCGGTAATGAACGCTGCCGCGCACGACCTCGCCCATCTCCTGAGCGATAATTCCGGTCATGGTGTGGACCGGCTCAACCAACACGGCCACGCCCTGAGTGAAGTCGGGGATGGCGATGCGATTACCGGCGCAGAGAAGCACGACCATCGTCTCGCCGATGACGCGTCCCAAGCCGAGTAAGACCGCGGAAATAATTCCGGAGAGCGAGGCGGGGACAATGATTTTCAGGACCGTCTGCAGGCGGGAAGCGCCGAGGGCGAAAGAGGCCTCCTTAAAAGCGCGCGGGACATTGTTCAGGGCATCCTCCGCGAGCGTGAAGATGGTGGGAACAGCAATGAGCGCGAGCAGGGAACCGGCGGTAAGAATGTTGAGACGCTCGCTGAAAGGAAACCCCGGCAACCAGGCGAGCCACGATTGCTGCGAAAGCGTGCGCAACGCCTGACCGAGGACGGCGATCCCGAAGAACCCAAGGACGACGGAAGGAAACGCCGAGATGAACTCGATGCAGGGTTTGATAAACCGCTGCTCGCGGAGCGAAGCGATCTGGTTGACATAAATGGCCGCGCCGACGGCAAGCGGCACCGCGAGGAATAAGGCGACGAGCGAAACCAGGAGAGAGCCCACCAGGAGCGGGAGAATCCCGTACCAATCCTGCCAAAAACTTGCGGTGAGCCATTGCCGGCCAAAAATAAACGAAGTGAGAGCATGCCAAACGGGCACGGGCTGGCGGTAATCCCATGCGGCCATCGCGCGCTCGATGGCGGGGAATCCGGCGACATAATCGCGGGTAAAGCGCTGGAAGGTTGCCAGGCGGGAAGCCAATTCAACCTGAACCAAAGCCGGCGGGCGCTCAATTAATTCGGCAAGCGTCCGGGCGAAATCGCGATTAGCGGTCTGGTAGGTCGGCAGCATCGCGATCAACGGTTGCAACTCGCGCGCAAAGTCGACTGCGACAATTTCTACCGCCGCAGCCTCCGCGAGTTTTCCCACGGCGAGCAGTTGACGGCGCTCTTCCTTGCGATCCTCGGTGACGACAAATTTTGTTTTAAGGGCGGTCGCCTGTTCGGTCAGATCGGAGAGCAGAGCGCGCAACGGGTCAGCGGACGCGGAAAATTGCTCAGCGAAGGTGTCAAAAGGGGCGAGGGCAGTGTTGGTGTCGGCGAGAGATCGCTTCTCACGCTCGGTCAAAATTGAAAACTGGCGGAGACGCAGGTCGGAAAGGTACCGAGAAAGGGCGGCATGATCGTCGGCTTGGCGCCGGATATGATCGACGTACTCGAGACCGGCCTGACGGTAGAGTTCGACGTTGAAGCGGTTCTGAACGAAAAAGCCGATCCCCTCGCGAAATAAAAAAAACGTAATTAAAGCGAGGACGACTACCGCGACGAAGGCGTTGCCCCCGAAGAAGGCCCGGATGGTATCATCGATGGTGAGTCCAAGAAAGCGCAGCCGACGCTTCTGCACAGCGAAGTTAGGATTCGGAAGCGCTGACGGCGATTCGATCATACGACGAAAAATAAGAACAGGGGGGCCAGCGAAGGGGCAAGTTAAGACGAGTGACGATTCCAAGACGAACGTGACCGCGTGTGGCGGAACGACGAAGGGTGAGTGGGACTGGCCATGGACTAAAGTAAGGCCGGGGCACGCTGCGGAATCGCGCCCCGGACCTTAAGCTCGGGAGCGATTATTCGGGGCTCACGAAGCCGACTTTTTCAGAGATCAACTTGCCTTCGGCGCTGAGGGTAAAGTCGATGAATTTCGCGGCCTCACCCGCCGGAGCACCGTTCGTATAGTAGAAAGTTGGGCGGGCAAACGGGTAGGTATGTTTGAGGACGGACTCTTTGGACGGAAGCTGGCCGTCAATGGCCACGACATTGATTCCCGGAGCCGTGAGATAGGCGAGACCGACATAGCCGATACCGTTAGGATTTTTACCAACCTCAGCGGCGATTTGCTCGTTGCCGGCCATCTTCTGGGAAGATTTGGCATAGTCGCGGTTATTCATCGCGAGTTGCTTGAAATCCGAATAAGTGCCGGACGAAGTGTTGCGAGTGTAGATGGAAATCTTTCCCGCTTTACCGCCGACGGCGGACCAATCGACGATATCGCCCGCGAAGATTTGCTCCACCTGACGCTTGGTTAGCTTGGTCAACGGATTGCTGGTGCTGACGACGATACCAATACCATCGTGGGCGACGATAATCGGTTTGAGGGTGACGCCCTTGGCGCTGGCGGCCGACATTTCGGTGGGCTTGGCACGGCGGGAGCTCATGCCGATCTGGGCAGTGCCGTCGATGATGGCGGCGATGCCGGTCGTGGAGCCCTCAGCGGCGATTTCAAAGGAGACGCCGGGATTTTTCGCCTTATATTCTTCGGCGAGAGTGGGGACTAATTTAGCGCCCAAGGTATCGGAACCCTTGATGACGAGTTTTTGGGCGGAAGCGAGGGAGGTGCTGGCCAGCGCGATGAGGAGGATGACGGTATTTTTCATAAAGCAGAAAGAGCCGAACAAGTAAGTTGAGGAGGATCGAAGCTTAGAACTGCATCTGCAACTGGGAGCGCAAGCCGACGGTCTTGGCTTCGGCTGGGGCGCCTAAAACGGTCTCTTGGGTTTTACCATAAATGCCGCCCAGCTGGAGTTTGAGATCATTCCCGCGCAGGTACCAGTTGGCGCCGAAGTACCACTCGTCGAACTTGTTCATGGTGGGTCCGGCTGGGGCCGAGCGCACGACATCGCCAAGGTTTAGGCCGCGACCATCGGTATCCAGTTTCTGGTAACGGGCGACGAGCTCGAAGGAATCGGTGACCAAGAAGCTTGGCTGAATATAGAAGCCGGCGGGCTGGGCATCGCGAGTGAGGGAGATGCCGCGCTCAACTTTAGCCGAAAGATACTCGGCCATCAGACCGAAACGCCCCGCCTGCACATCGACGTAAGCGGAGTAAATCGTGAGATCGAAGCCGCGACCGAAATTGGTGGTACCGAAACCGCCTTGATCGGGCAGAAGACCGGCGCCGACGCCCGCGATCCACGTGCCGTTGTTGGCGAGCTTACCGGCGATACCGGTGTTGGCCCAAAAGGCAGCATGGTTGGTCGTGTTGTCGCCAGCGGCCGAAGCGCCCGTGAAAGATTCATTCCGCTCGGGGTTGGTGATCGCCGCGCTATAGACAAAGTTTGTCGTGCTGTTGATTTCCTTTTTGCCATCAAGAAAGGCACCGATGCGGTAACTCGCCGCGCCGAGCCGGCGGCCGTTATTGGATTCGACGAAATAACGAGTGACGCCGGAGCGCTCGATGGATTTGAGGTTACCGCTGCTGCCGCGCTCCTCGTATACGACGTTCACTTTGCGGAGGCCAAAGTTGAAGGTAAGCTCATTGGTCGGCTTCCACTCGACGATGGCATCGTCATAGCTGCCACCGGCGAGATCATACGTCATGGTCGCGCCCCAATCACCACCGACGCCCGCTTTAAGGGTGAGGTACATACGGCGCAAGAACGCGTGATCGGTCGGGACCGGCCTGACGGCGACATTTTTCACGTCGGTACCCAGATTAGCGTACTGAGCTTGCATGCGCATGCCGACGCTGAGGCGATCGGTGGACTTACCGCCACCGACGGCGTGCGCGGGGATGGTGTTATTCTCACGAACCAGATCGGCGCGAATGTCCTCGGCCTCTTGGTTGCTCAGGATGCCCTTGCGGACGAGCGCTTGCATCAGGGCGCCGCTATCTTGGGCGGACAAAATAGCGGAGGAGCCAAGGAGGCACAGCGCGCGAGCGAGGGCTTGCAATGAAGGATAGAGTTTCATGAGGGTTTTCAGGATAGTTCTGGACGAGCTCGATTGATCGGCGCGACGGAGCTTAACGCTCATGTGTTACAAACACGTGGCGTTTTTGTGACAACAACGGAACGAAACGGGCGCTGGCTCCGGCGGAGTGTTACAATGCCCGAATCGAGCCATGAATTTAGAACCAGCGGGGCGAGAGGAATCATTCTCTGAAAATCGCGCGGGCGGATTCGATCGGAGCTCAAATCACCAGAAAAAAGACTGCAACCAAAGGTGGAATCGCGTCCCTCCGAAACGGGCGGCCCCGAATATTTTTAAAAAATTGACGGAGCCGAAACGAGATCCGAGGTGGCGGGCGTAAGCCGCAGGTCTCCGACCTCCTGACCCGCCACGGAAGTAACGCCGGGAAGCGTGGAACGAAAAAGAGACCGGAGCAGGCGAAACCTGACTGTATCCGGGGTTGAAGCGGCGTGGGGCCGGTGGCAAAGCAGCGGGATGCCGCAAATTCAAGTGCGGATGTTTCTGTCTGGAGCGGTGGAGTTCACGGGCGAGCTGGCGCGCCGCTGAGAGGGGGGGAACAGGTCGTCTACTTTCACGGGCAACGGCCGGTCTTCACCCAAGCGAAAAAGACGTGGCAAGTTTTCGGATATTCACCAGCCAGCTCATCGTGCAGGGCAGCGCCACGATCGGGCAGGTCCAACGGGTGTTCGGCGTGCCGTTGGTTTCAATTAAGCGCGCGACGAAACTTTACCGCGCCCGCGGGGCGGCGGGATGCGTCGCGCCGCGGCCGCGCCGAGCGGGGCCGACGCTGACGCCGGGCAAGCTGGACGAAGGCCGCGCCTCGCTCGCTGCCCGCGCCTTGCTCGCTGCCAGCGCGCCGGTCGCGCGCGTCGGTCGCGTCGGTCGGTTGCTCGACGTCATGCCGGATACGATACGCAAGGCCATCGCGGCGGGCCACCCGCCGCCGCCTCGAAGCCGACTGGCGTCGCCACCGCGCGATTTACAACGCAGCTGCGCGCGGCTCGGTGCGCTGGTGCTGCCGATCGCGGCGACGCCGGAACCAGCGACCGCTTTTCTCACGCAGACCGGCGAGCTGCGCACGGACATTTCCACGACTACGGCGCGGCGGGCGACCCGCCAAGCCGAGCGCAAGAGCACTCCAAAAAAGCCGCCCTCCAGGAGCTACCCGCGAACAAACGTTGGGCGCAGCTGGGTCGCGGTTATGGGAGGACACGATGGTATGAGCTCAAGGAGCTACCCGCGAACGAACGTTGGGCGTAGCTGGGGCCGGAGAGCGAACACTTTATCGATACGATCAAAATGATCGCCTACCGCGCCGAGAGTCCGTTGGCCGGCGAAGCGCGCGAAACTCTCGTACGTTCCGACGATGCGCGCGCGTTGTGGCAGAGGCTCTTCGTGACGCCCGCCAACCTGCGCCCCGACTACGCGGCGGGCACGCTCACCGTCGAACTCCGCCGCTGCAGCAGTGCGTTGCAGGACGCCCCGATCGCGACCTCTGCGCCACCCGCACGGCGACGGAAACCTGCTGCCCGACCACCTACCTCCGCCTCATTTACCGCCAGGTGGGCTCACCCTGATTCCAGCTGGGGCTCAGGTCAGAGACGAATGGCGCCCGGCACCCGCGTCGAACAAAAGGGGTTTCGCGTGCTCCTCGGCGAGCGCGTTTGCCCGTGGAAGGAAATCTTTGCGGCCGTCGCATCCGTGAGCGGAGTCGAGTTCTATCTGATGGAGCAGGAAGGCAGCCGCTACTCCGAATACGAGACCGCCGAGCACCGGCTCGCGACGTGGATAAAAATGCGCGGCTGATGGCAGGCGGGCGTAAGACGCTGAACTTAGAGACGCAGCCGCCCTTCGCCCAAAGCGGATTCGCGTTGTTCGACGCGCGGGCGTAGGACGCTGAAGATAGAGACGCAGCCGCTGCAGTTTTGGGTTATCCGTCGTGAAAAATAGTTTCCGCGCGGGGTTTTGGCCGAAATTCCCCTCGACAGACCGGAGGCCGGGGAGGATGGATTTTGTTCGCACCGCCCCATGCCACCGTCTGAACCAACCCGTCTGCCTGCACCGAGCTTGTCGCGTTGGTTTACCGAGGAAGTGCAGCCCCACGAACCGGCGCTGCGGGCTTACTTGCAGGCGCGCTTCCCGACGCTCGGCGAACATGACGACATCGTGCAGGAAACCTACACGCGCCTGCTCCGGGCGCAGGCGAACGGATGCGTGCGTTACCCGAAGGCCTTTCTCTTCACCGCCGCGCGCAATGTTGCCTTCGATCT
>CAMDOF010000087.1 GCA_945903465.1 Opitutus sp. GAS368 | reverse complement strand
ATCGGTGACACCGTCACCGTGACCTTCACGGCGAGCGAAGCGATCGCCACGCCAACCGCGACGATCGCGGGCCGGGCTGCCACCGTCGCGTTGGTCTCCGCTAACACCTACACCGCCACGATGACGATGGTCGCGGGCGACACCGCGGGTGCCGTGGCGTTCGCTCTCTCCTGCACCGACCTCACCGGCAACGCCGGCACGGCCGTGACCGCGACGACGAACACCTCCGCCGTAACCTTCGACGAGACGGCACCGACCCTCACCGCCGTCACCATCGCGTCGAACAACGCCGCGCCGGCACGCGCCAAGATCGGTGACACCGTCACCGTGACCTTCACGGCAAGCGAAGCGATCGCCACCCCGACCGCGACCATCGCGGGCCGCACCGCCACCGTCGCGCCTGTTTCCGGCAACACCTACACCGCCACGGTCACGATGGGTGCCGGCGACACCGAAGGTGCCGTGACGTTCTCGCTCACGTTTATCGATGTCACCGGCAACGCCGGCACCGCCGTCGCCGCGACGACGAACACATCTGGCGTAACCTTCGACCAGACGGCACCGACCCTCACCGCCGTCGCCATCGCGTCGAACAACACCGCGCCGGCACGCGCCAAGATCGGTGACACCGTCACCGTGACCTTCACGGCAAGCGAAGCGATCGCCACGCCAACCGCGACGATCGCGGGCCGGGCTGCCACCGTCGCGTTGGTCTCCGCTAACACCTACACCGCCACGATCACGATGGCCGCGGGCGACACCGCCGGCTCCGTCGCGTTCGCCCTCTCCTTCACCGACCTCACCGGCAACGCCGGCACGGCCGTGACCACGACGACGAACACCTCTGGCGTCACCTTCGACCAGACGGCACCGACCCTCACCGCCGTCGCCATCGCGTCGAACAACGCGAACCCGCTTTGGGCGAAGGTGGGCGACGCCGTCACCGTGACCTTCACGGCCAATGAAGCGATCGCCACGCCAACCGCGACGATCACGGGCCGCACCGCCACGATCGCGCTGGTCTCCGGCAACACCTACACCGCCACCGTCACGATGGCCGCTGGCGACACCGAAGGTGCCGTGGCGTTCTCGCTCACGTTTACCGATGTCACCGGCAACACCGGCACCGCCGTCACCGCGACGACGAATACCTCCGCCGTCACCTTCGACCAGACCGCGCCTGTAATCACGAGCGCGCCAACCGCAGGTGCTACTTACAAATCAGCCTTCACTTACACGGCAACCGCCTCCGGCTCCGCGGTCAGCTTCGGCGCCGCAGGACTCCCGGCGGGACTCGCGCTCAATAGCGCCACCGGCGCAATCACCGGTGCGGCCACGATCAGTGGCTCCTTTACCCTCACACTCAGCGCCACCGATGCCGCCGGTAACGTTGGCACAGCCAACGTCGCCCTGACCGTAGCGAGAGTGAACCTGACGGTGAATGGGGTCACCGTGGCCAACAAAGTCTACGACCAGACCCTGACCGCGACGCCGAACTTCGCGAATGCCGCGCTGGCAGGCGTCGTGAGCGGCGATATCGTTACCCCGGTAAGCGCTGCGGCCACGGCGAGTTTTGCCACGAACGTGGTCGCGACCGGCAAGACGGTCACCATCACCGGCCTCACCCTCGGTGGCGCCGATGCGTCGAACTACACGGTCACGCAACCGACGACCACGGCGGACATCACGGCGAAGGCCCTCTCGGTTGCAGGGATCACCGCGGTGAGCCGCATCTACGATGCGACGACCGTGGCCGCACTCACGACGACCTCCGCGGCCCTCGTGGGCGTGATCGGCGCTGACGCGGTCACCCTGGTGAATTCCAGTGCGGCCGGGGCCTTTGCCGCGAAGGCGATCGGCACCGCCAAGCTCGTCCAAGTATCCGGCCTCACGCTCACTGGCGCCAACTCGACCAACTACACGGTGACGCAGCCGACAACGACGGCGGACGTCACGGCGAAGAACCTCACGGTCACGAGCGTCACCGCTTCCGGCAAGATCTACGACAGCAACACGACTGCGCTCGCAAACTTCGCGACGGCTGGCCTCGTGGGTATTGTTTCGGGTGATACGGTGCTCGCGGACAGCACGGCGGCCACGGCCAACTTCTCCTCGAAGACGGTGGCGACAAGTAAGACGGTCGCGATCATCGGCCTCACGCTCGTCGGAGCGGATGCCGGTAACTACACGGTCACGCAACCGACGACCACAGCCGACATCACGGCGAAGGCCCTCTCGGTTGAGGGGATCACGGCGGCGAGCCGTATTTACGATGCGACGACGGTGGCCGCGCTTACGACAACCTCCGCTGCTCTCGTGGGAGTGATTGGCGCTGACGCAGTCACCCTGGAGAAGACCAGTGCGGCCGGGGCCTTTGCCGCGAAGACGATCGGCCGGACAAAGCTCGTGCAAGTATCCGGCCTCACGCTCAGTGGCGCTGACGCGGATAACTACACGGTGACCCAGCCGACGACGACGGCGGACGTCACGGCGAAGAACCTCACGGTGAGCGGCGCCACGGCGTCGTCCAAGATCTACGACAAGAACTCGACGGCGGCGGTGTCGTTTGGCAGTGCCGCCCTGGTGGGCGTCATCAGTCCGGACGACGTGACGCTCCAGTCCGGTGCCGCGACGGGCATCTTCTCGGATGCCAATGCTGGCACCGGCAAGGGGGTCTCGATTACCGGTTTGACCCTCGCCGGCACGGACAGCGTGAACTACAGCCTCACGCCGCCGGCTGCGACCGCGAACATCCAGCCGGCCCAAGCAACGGTCGCGATCTCGAATCTGGCGCAGATCTATGACGGCCAGCCGAAGGCGGCGACGATCACCGTGACGCCGGTGGTCCCCACGATCATCGTGTACTCGGACCTGCGGGACGGAGCCGCGCCGACCAATGCGGGCAGCTACTCCATGACGGTCACTGTGACAGACCCGAACTACCGTGGCAGCGCCGGGGCGACCCTCGTGATCGCGAAGGCGGAGCAGACGGTGACTCTCAATGCCCCGTCGACGGCGACGATCGCTACGCCGGTCGCTGTCAGTGCGACGGCGAGCAGCAAATTGCCGGTGACGCTCGCGGTCACGGGCCCGGCCACGCTCGCCGGAGGGCAGCTCACCTTCACGGCGCCGGGCACGGCGACGGTGACGGCGACCCAGCTAGGCAATGAAAACTACGCTCCGGCCACGGCCACGGGGACGATCACCTCCGCGGGCAAACTGGCGCAGACGATCGCGTTTAGCCCGCTAACCGACCGCCTGAGCAACAGCGGTGCCTTCACCCTAACTGCGACGGCCAGCAGCGACCTGCCGGTCAGCTTCACCATCGTCAACGGTCCGGCCCTGCTCGCGGGGGCGAAAGTCGACCTTACCGGGGTTGCCGGCAATGTGCAGATCCGCGCTTCCCAAGCGGGTAACGCGATCTACAACGCGGCGCCGGATGTCACCGTCTCGTTCACGGTCACCGCGGCTACGACGAATGTCTACTTTGGCACGGTCACGACCGTCGGTAGCACCACCAAGGCGGGCGATATCGCTGCCTCGATGCCGCCAAACTCCAACCGAGGTTCGTTGCTTGTCGTGGCGCCGTCCGTGGGCGTCAACTCGGCCTTCGACTTCGCCCTCAATCCGGACGGCACCTTTATCATCACGTATGTCGTCCCGAGTGAAGCCCCTCCGACGCCCAGACCGACAGGAACATACGCTGCGGCCGTGGCCGCCGCCCCGGTCATACTCACAATCCGCGGCATCCTCGTAAACGGCCGCCTCGAGGGTGTGATCGAACCCCTGGGACTCGCCTTCAGTGCGGCGGTGTTGCCCGTGACCGGTGCCTCGGCCAATGCCGCGGGCTTCTATCAATCGAGCAACCTCGCGACCGCCGGCGGTGCGACTTACTCGGTTGTGGGCACGAACAACCAAGTGCTCGTCCTCGCGACCTCGACAGACGTCACGACCGGCGGACTCACGACGCTCGCCAGTAACGGCACCTTTAACCTGCAAACGCAGACGAGCGCCGGTTTGACCACGATCCGCGGCAGTGTCGATGCGCCCAACACCACGGTGACCGGCACGATCAGTGTCCCCGGCAAGGCCGATACGAACTTCGCGGGTGTCGCGACGACGACGGCCCGGACGGATCGCCTGATCAACCTCTCGTCCCGCGTGCAGGTGGGATCCGGTCGCATCCTGATCACGGGCTTCGTGATCGGTGGCTCGACCCCGAAACGCGTCCTCCTGCGCGCCGTCGGCCCGACCCTCTCCAGCTTCGGAGTGACGGGAGCCTTGGCCAATCCGCGCCTGCAACTCTTCGACGCCACCGGCAAGGTGATCGCCGAGAACGATGACTGGAGTGGGGCGGATACGACCGCCGCGATGGCGCAGGTCGGAGCCTTCGGTCTTACGGCCGGCACGAAAGATGCGGCGCTTCTCGTAACCCTCGCCCCGGGCGCCTATACGATGCAAGTGACCGAAGTCGGCGTGGCGGCGGTGGCGGGCGCCGTGGCGACCGCGATCCCGGGCGCCTATACGACGCAAGTGTCCGAAGTCGGCGGCACCGGTGTCGCCCTCGCGGAAATCTACGACGCGAGCCTGAATCCGAATGCGGACTTCCAACGCCTCGTAAACATCTCGACCCGCGGCGAAGCCGGCATCGGGGAAAATGTCCTGATTGGTGGCTTCATCATCACCGGCAACTCGCCGAAGAAGGTGCTGGTCCGCGGTATCGGCCCCGGCCTCGCGCCCTTCGGGCTCACGGGTACGCTCGCCGATCCGCGCCTGCGCGTTTACCGCGGCAGTGAACTCGTCGCGGAAAATGACAACTGGAGCGCCGTCCCGGCCGATGCCACCGCAACGGCGCAGGCCGCCCGCGAAACCGGGGCCTTCGCTCTCGCGACCGGTAGCAAGGACGCCGCGGTGATCCTGACCCTGACGCCCGGCGCCTACACCGCACAGGTATCCTCTGCTGATGGCAGCAGCACCGGCACCGCCCTCGTCGAAATCTACGAACTGCCGTAAGCCTCAACCGCATGAAAGCGCCCGCCGATGATCCTGACCAAATACCTCCTCTTTAATGCCTTGGTCACCGGCGGGCCGCTGACGACGACCGATGTGCGCTTCAAAATCGTGATCGCCATCGAGCGCGAGGAGGGCAGCACCCACGCCTTCATCATCACTGGCCTCGACGAACGCGGGCACAAAACCTCCGTCTCGCTGCGGACGGTGGATTGACTCCATCGTTTATTTTTTATGAAACGTCTGTTAAACGTCGGTGGCAGCTCGAAGTCGATCCCGCTGCCGCCCGAATACACCGGTTTTGAACATGTGCTGCTCGATATCGATCCCCAAGGCGCACCCGACATCCTGCTCGATGGCCGGCAGCTGGGCGAGCTGGCCGCCGCCCAGTTCGATGCCATCTACTGCTCCCATAACCTGGAGCATTATTTTCGCCATGACGTGCCCAAGGTGCTGGGCGGCTTCTTCCACGTGCTGAAGCCAGGCGGCTTCGCCCAGATTCTCGTTCCTGATCTCACCGAGCTGATGCGCCAGGTGGTGCAGGGTAAAATCGATTTGGAAGGAACGCTTTACGTCTCCCCGGCCGTCGGCCCCATCGCGCCCATCGATGTGATTTATGGGTTCGGCCGGCAGATCGAGGCCAGCGGGGTCGACTTCTTTGCTCATAAGACCGGTTTCAGCAATCAGTCGCTCGCCCGCGCCGTGGAGCGGGCGGGCTTCGCTCCCAACTTCAGTAGGGTCGCCGACCTCCAAATCATCCTCATTGCCTTCAAGGGGACGCCCGATCCGGATAATCTCAGGCTGTTCGGCATTACTTAACCATGGCTGCTGCAATAGACATTACCGTTATCATGAGCCTGCATCAGCAGGGGCGATTGGCGGAGGCGCGGCGCGGCTATGAGTCGATCTTGGCTGCACAGCCCCAGCATGCCGCGGCCCTGCACTACCTCGGCATGCTCGAGCAGCAGTCGGGAAATCTGGAATTGGCGCTGCAGCGTATGCAGTCGTCGATTGCGCTCGATCCGCGCCAGGCCTTTTTCCACGTCAATCTGGGCAACACCCTCAAAGAGCTGGGCAAGCCCCAGGAAGCGGCGGCGGCCTACCAGACGGCGATCCAACTTGACCCCAACGATCCCGTTGCCCCTTACAACCTCGGGCACCTGTATCGGATCTTGGGTCAGTGGCAGCGGGCGCGCGACGCTTTCCACCAGGCGGCCACACTCAGGCCGCCGTTTACCGAAGCCTGGAACGGCCTCGCCGCGGCCAATCTGCAATTGAATAAAATTGATGAGGCCAGGGAGGCCGCTGAGCGCGTGCTGGCGCTGGATCCTCGATCGGCCGGCGGGTGGTTTCACAAGGCGGACGCGCTTGGTCGCCGGAAGCTTTGGGTGGAGTCGCGGCAGGCGCTGGAGCGGGCGATTTCGCTCCAGCCCCAATTCCCGGAGGCCTACAATAATCTGGGCCTGGCGCTGAAGGCCTTGAAGTTGGAGTCTGCGGCGACGCAGGCTTTCCACGCCGCGCTGGCACAAGACCCCGCGTTTGCGGAGCCCTACAACAACCTCGGCCAGATGGAACTTGATGCGGGCAACCGTGAACAAGCCCTCGCGTGGCTGAACCGCTCCCTGCAGATCAACCCCCAAGATCCGCAATCCCTGTTCTGCATGGGGAACTTTCTGAATACCGTGGGGCGTTTTGACGAGGCCGCCAGCTACCTGCGCCGGGCCGTCGAACTCCGCCCGAATTTTCCCGAGGCCCTGAACAATCTCGGCAACATTTTACTCACGCTGCGCCGCCACGACGAGGGCATGCAAGCCTTCCAGCGGGCCATCCAGTCGCGGCCCGACTACCATGAGGCCTATGCCAACCTCGGCAATCTCCAGCGCGAGGCGAAGTTTCCCGATCTCGCCGAGCAGTCGATGCTGGAGGCCATCCGCCTCAAGCCCGACTTCGCCGCCGCCCACTCCAATCTCGGGAACGCCTTTTTCGATCAGGGCAAAATCGATCTTGCGATCACCAGCTATAAGAAGGGTCTCGACTTGGGGCAGGATGAACGCGACTTCGTACCCAACTACCTCTTTGCGCTTAACTACAGCCCGCTCCTTTCCGACGCCGAGATCGCGACCGAGCACCGCAGAGTCTGCCGGAATAAATTCGGCGAACTGGCCGAGACCATCCCTTTCACGAATCCCCGCGACCCCAACAAGCGCCTGCGGATCGGCTACGTCTCCCCCGATTTCTGGATGCATCCTGTCGCCCGTTTCATGCTGCCCATCCTGCAGCACCACGATCGCGCCCACTTCGAGATCGTCGCCTACTCTTCCCGCTATCTGAAGGACGGTTTCACTGAAGAATGTGCCCGCCATGTCGATCTCTGGCGCGAGTGCCACCACTTGACCGACGCGGCTCTGGCGCAACAGATCCGCTCCGACGGTATCGACATCTTGGTCGACTTGACCATGCACTCACGCGACTGCCGGCCCGGCTTGTTTGCACGGAAGCCGGCTCCGCTGCAGGTTTCCTACTTAGCCTACGTCGGCACCACGGGCCAAGCGACGATGGACTACCGGCTCACGGATATTTACCTCGACCCTCCGGACGGACCGGAATCGCCGTTTCCGGAGAAGCCTCTGCGGCTTTCTCGGTGCTGGTGGACTTTCCAGCCCCCGGTCCGCACCAGCTTCGCCAATGTGCAACCGCCGCCCTGCCTCGCCGCCGGATTTGTCACCTTTGGCAGCCTCAACAACTTCGTGAAGGTCAACGAAGGGACCCGGGTTCTCTGGGCCAAGTTGGTCGCATCGGTCCCCGGCGCGCGGCTGATCCTTCACATCAAGGAGTCGCGCGCCCGGGAAGGCCTGCTCGAGTTTTTGGCCAGCCACGGACTCCCTCGCGAGCGCGTCACCCTCATCGGCTACCAGGACGGCCCGTCCTATATGGCGACGTACGGTCGGATCGACATTGCGCTCGACCCCTCGCCGTTTGCGGGTGGCACCACGACATTTGATGCCCTCTGGATGGGTGTGCCGGTGATCACCTGGGCCGGTGAGCGCACGGCCAGCAGGGGCGGTCGGAGTATTCTGGCCACGCTGGGTCGTCCCGAATGGGTGGCCGATTCTGCAGAACATTACCTGACAATAGCCCAGCAGCTGGCGGCAGCCCCGGCTCACCTCGCGAAGATCCGCGAGGGCTTGCGCGACGAAATCAGAAACTCACCCCTGATGGACAATGTGGGCTTCACCCGAGATATGGAAAAACACTACCGCACCATCTGGCAGCACTGGTGCGATTGAGACGGCCCGGAACGCGCCATCCGGCGAACCCGGCGCTCGGGAGCACCCGCGCCGACGGGAGACTGCGGGGAGGCTCCGTTCCGTTGTCCCGGGGCGTGGCTGCCTGCTCGCAAGCGACCGCGTCGGGTCCCCCTGTGCGGAACGAGCGATCGAGCAGCCCCGACGCGGGTCACGTCGAGAGACGCGACATGACCCCGTCGGTCCATCCCTCGCGGAGGGAGTAAATTTGAGCCGTTTTACGGGCAAGACACAGGCTTCGTGGTTAATCTCCACAACGAAATCCATGGGGCCAATCGGAAGCCATCGGGGCTCATTGCCACAACCAGAATTTGGAGATGGACCTTCGATAGGGCAGCGAAACGATGCTCTTGGGGCAGCTGCCCATAAACTCGCATCGCCAGCGCGCGGCCCTCTTGGTGGCCCAGCCAACCGCTCACGGTGGGAATATCCACCTCCGCCTCAATGCATGTCGTCGCGAAGCAATGCCGGAAATCGTGATGCGGGAATCGGCGGATCGCCAACCGACAGCAGGCGGTTTGAAGGCGTGGTGACTTCCGGCCACGCATCCACTCCGCTTCGGGCTGACTTTCGTCATCGGTGCGATCAACGGACCGCACGCGCACATATCTTCACGCATCCACTCCGCTTTGGGCTGACTTTCGTCATACCGACCATGGTCGAAACCTTTTCGCCGACCTGACGGTTGCGCCCGTTCATCGTATCCCGGATCACACGGCGCCCTCGGGCTATCAAGGGCCCAGCGAACGCGCGGAGTTCGCGTTCATCGTATCCCTGATCACACGGCGCCCTCGGGGTATCAAAAGAACTTCGCCGCTCCGCTTGCCCAGACGGCCGATCGCACGCCACCTGCGGCCCAATACCTCACCGGAGGCGTCGTTCTCGACGTCGTCTTCCCGATCCTTGACGAGGGCTCGTTTCCGCGGTGTCGCGTGGATTCCTTGCCCCGCCCGTTTATTCGTTTTCCGTCAGTTACTTTCGGACCGCCTCTGAAAGAATGGTGCCCCCACGGGGCTTTGGCGCCTGGACGGTCACTGAGTCAGTCGGGGGGAGGGGTTCTGTCCCCTTTTCGTCCCCCTTCCCGCGGCTACCTCTGTAGATGGTGCCCCCACGGGGAATCGAACCCCGCTTTGAAGATTGAGAATCTCCTGTCCTAACCGATAGACGATGAGGGCGAAAATCGGACCGCGAGCCTCGTTAAACCACAGCCGGCGTCAAGCGCGTTTGCCGATTATTCCGGTTCACCGATGATTTCTGATGACCGATGATTTCCGATTATTCGTTGGCGGTACGATTCGATTCTGCTGGCCGGCTCCCGACAAAGGTATCCAAGGGCCGAATTTATGGATGTCGATTTCCCTCCGCGTTGAAATTCACTCCCGCCAGACGCCCTCCGCCAACGACCGCTTTTCTCCTTGCGCTGGTGAGGTTGCTGCTCCTGCCTCCCCAACGCTGATTGTTCGGTTGATAGCTGCTGATTTTCTGTCGGGGCGTAGCTTAGTCTGGTAGAGCGCTACGTTCGGGACGTAGAGGTCGCGAGTTCGAATCTCGCCGCCCCGACCATTTCAAAATAAACTCCGAACTTGGTTCGGATCGTTTGATGACTGGGATAATGTCCCAGGGGTTAAACGTGGAACGGAACCCGCGGGCAAAACGCTGCGGGAGTTTAGTTCGGATTTTCCTCTTGGAAACCCACACCGCCGGCAGATTTTTTGGCGTTTCTCCCGGGCCGGGTTTGCCGCTCTGGAAGCTTAAAGCGCGGCCCGTTCTCGCGCGCGAAAGCGACGGCGTTCGCCTGCGCTGGAACTACGCCGGCCGCGCCCGCCGCGGCCCTTTCGTCACCGATCACCGTATCGATCCCCCGACCCACCACTGGAATTCCCAGCGTCCTCGTCGATCTCAACAGCGAATAATACTTGCGATAAAAATCACGCAGGTTCTCGATCTACACGCGTGCAGGTTCCAAGCATCTTCGTCGATCTCAACATCGAATAGGGGCTCAACCGCCGCATTGCTCTCTTCCCCAATCTGAGCGCTGCCCCTCGAGCCTGTCGGAATTAGCCACTCGAAGGCGTTTGTGGCTCAATAATCGACTTTTTATTAACTCAAACTCCCAAATGATCGCCCCAGAGGCCTTTTTTCTAAGTCCGACCTGGCTGCTAGCGACCTTGAGATTTCCGGCCCCAGTACCTCCCGAACACGCCCAGCTCCGCCAGCTTCAGCAATGGGTTGCGACGTGGACGTTTGACGTAAACGGTCCATTTTGAATCTCGTCTTGAAATTCAGCAAACTGCTTGCGCCCGCCCTGCGTGGGCTCGCCACCCTCCCCGCCTTGGTGTGGGCCGCCGCGGCGCCCGCCCTCGCTCCGAACGTCATCCTAATCAACTGCGACGACCTTGGCTATGGCGATCTCGCCTGCTACGGCGCGAAGGATATCCACACCCCGCACCTCGATCGCATGGCGCGCGAGGGCACACGCTTCACGGACTTTTCCGTCACCTCGCCGCTCTGTACGCCCTCGCGCGCCGCACTCATGACCGGCAAGTATCCTGGCCGCCTCGGTCTCGCCACCGGCGTACTGCGACCGGATGCCACTCGGGGGCTCGCGTCCGATGAGGTCACTCTCGCCGAAGTCATGAAGCCGCGCGGTTATGCGACTAGCTGCATCGGCAAGTGGCACCTGGGCTTTGTCAAAGGCATGCGGCCAATGGACCAGGGGTTCGACAGCTACTACGGCGTGCTCCACAACCTCGACAAGTTCGAGACGGTGGTTTTCGAAAAAGAGGGCGGCATGCCCGTGCTGCGCGGAGATGCGGTGGAAAAACGCCCTGCCGTGCCGGCCGAGATGACCGGGCTCTACACGGCGGAGGCGCTGAAATCGATCGAAGCGAACCGGGCCCGGCCGTTCTTCCTCTATCTCGGCCACGCGATGCCACACATTCCGTTCGACGCGTCCCCAAAGTTTAAAGGCAAGTCGGCCCGCGGTCTTTACGGGGATGCGGTGGAGGAACTGGACGACAGCACGGGGCAGATTCTCGAAAAGCTGCGTACGTTGGGGATCGCCGAAAATACCCTGGTCTTTTTCACGAGCGACAACGGTCCCGAGCGTAACACGCCCGGCACCGCCGCGCCATTGCGCGGCACCAAGCATACGGTCTACGAGGGCGGCCTGCGCGTGCCGTTTATCGCGTGGTGGCCCGGCCGTGTCCCTGCCGGCCGGGTGTGCGACGATTTCGTCACAGCTCTCGATATCCTGCCCACACTGGCGCGCCTCGCCGACACACCCGCGCCGCCCGCTCTCGACGGCCGCGATTTCTCCCCGGTGCTGCTCGGCGCGCAGGGCGACCGTTCGCCGCGCACCTCGCTTTTCTCGCTCTACGGCGCCAACGAGCGCCGCCGCGTGTCCTTCCGTGAAAAGAACTGGAAGCTCCACCTTGGTCCGCCGGCGGAACTCTACGACCTCGCCACCGATCCCGCCGAGTCCGTTAACGTCGCCGCCCAACATCCCGACACGGTCGCTCGTCTCCGCGCCCGCGCCCACGACCTCGCCGCGTTGCCTCCTGCCGGGCGGCCGGACTAGGCCACTGACTTTCTCGCCCCTTCCTCCCCTACTCAACTTCATGAAACCCCGCTCCCGCTTCGCCTGCCTCGCCATTGCCGCGCTCCTGTTCTGCGCACGGGCCCTCGCCCAAACGACGCCCACCGGCCTGATCGAGGGCCGCGTCTCGAATCCCGCCACCGGCGAGAATCTCGAACTCACGCGCATCACCGTCGAGGGCACTTCGCTCGAAACACTCACCGACGCCTCCGGTCAATATCGCCTCGGCAACGTCCCCGCCGGCGCGGCCAACGTACGCGCGTTTCGCACCGGCGTCGTCACCCAGACTCGGCCGATCACGGTGACCGCGGGCCAGATATCCAGGCTCAATTTCGAGCTCAGCGGCTATCAAACGCGACCGACCTCCGCCAGCGTCGTGAAGCTCGACGCCTTCGTCGTCGGCACCTCGAAGGAGATGGACGGCTCCGCCATCGCGATCAACACGCAGCGCTTCGCGCCCAATGTCATGAGCGTCGTCGCCGCCGACGAATATTCCGCGATGACCGAAGGCGGCATCGGCGAACTCCTCAAGGCCATCCCCGGCATGGCCGTCAACATCGGCGGCGGCGGCGAGCCCTACCTGCTCACGATGAACGGAGTCCCGCCCAGTGCCGTGCCCGTCAGCCTCAACGGCTTCAGCGTCGCCAACGCCACCGCCGGCACTTCCCGCCAGGTCGGCATCGAGCAACTCTCGATGAACAATATTTCCCGCATCGAGGTCGCGTTCACGCCAACGCCCGAAACCACCGGCTCCGCCCTCGCCGGCACCGTCAACATGGTCCCACGTTCCTCCTTCGAACGTTCGCGTCCGGTCGTCAACTTCACCGGGTACTTTGCGTTGCGCGACGGCGAAAAAGATTTCCGCCCGACCCCCGGTCCGGCGCGTGAACTCACTCCCAAGATTCGACCGGGCCTCGATTTTTCCGCCATCGTGCCCGTCAACGCCCGCTTCGGCTTCACTGTCTCCGCCAGCCGATCGTCCGTCTACACGGAAGCCGACTTCATCCAACGCGGCTTCCGCGGCACGGCGCTCGCCACCAACGGCGGCACGCTGCCCGACACCACGCCCGACAAACCCTACCTCACCGATTTCGGCATCGGCGACCAGCCGAAGCTTACACGGCGCAATTCCTTCGGCGTCACCTTCGACTTCAAGCTCGCGAACCAGGACCGCATCTCCCTCGGCTTCATGCGCGGCTTCATCGATTTCTACTCGAACAACCGGACGCTCAATTTCTTCGTCAACCGGGTCAACCCCGGCGATTTTTCCGCGATGGCCGTGCGCGGCTCCGGTGGCGCCGGCGAAATCCGGCTGACCAACGGTATCGCGGTCGTCGGCGGCACGGTCTACATGCCCACGCTCACCTATGTGCACAACGGGCCGATCTGGCGCATCGACGCCGGCGCCGGCCACTCCCACTCGACCCGCCACAGCCATAACCTCGCGGACGGGCACTTCAACAACTCCCAGGCCCGCCGCCTCAACGTCAACATCGCCTACAGCGACATCTTCTACCTCCGGCCCGGCACGATCGCGGTCACCGACGCCACCACGGGCGCGGCGATTGATCCGTATTCGATCGGCTCATACACCCTCAATACCGTCAACGGCGCCCAATTGGAGGCCGCCAAGCTCGAGCGCTCGGTCTATGCCAGCATCCGCCGCGACCTGCCGGTTCTGCCGCTCACGCTCAAGGCCGGGGTCGACGTGCGCCAGGCGGTCTTCGACACCCGCACCGATACGCCCACTTTCACCTTCGTCGGCCCCAACGGTTCCGCCGGCAACGCCGACGACGGCGCCGGGCAAGTGCGCGACGATATTTTTTCCCAGCGCACCGCGCCGTTCGGATTTCCGAAAATCGACTGGGTGAGCAACCACAAGCTTTGGGATCTTTGGAAAGCGAGCCCCGCGTATTTCCTCGGCAACGACGTCAACCGCTACACGGCCAATGTGGGCTCGTCGAAGCACGCGCAGGAAATGATCGCCTCCGTCTACCTCCGAGGCGACCTCGCGCTGCTTTCTGGCCGCCTCAAGCTCACCGGCGGCCTCCGCGCCGAGCAGACCAACGCCCTCGGCGAAGGCGCATTGATCGACGCCACCCGGAACTACCAGCGCGATCCTTCCGGCCGCGTCGTCCTGCTCGCCGGCCGCCCAGCGGTCGTTGCCACCGCCGGCACGCTCGCCGCCGTCCAGCGCACGAACGTCGACCGCGGCCTCCGCGCCGAAAAGGAGTATCTCCGCTTTTTCCCGAGCCTGAACGCCACCTACCACCTCCGGGAAAATGTCCTCGCCCGCGCCGGTTATTATTGGTCCGTGGGTCGGCCCGACTTCGTGCAGTATGCCGGTAGTCTCACTCTCCCCGACACCGAAAATCTACCGGGGCCGAACAATTTCATCACCGTCAACAATGCCGCCATCAAGGCGTGGAGCGCCCGCACCTACAAACTTTCCCTCGAGTACTATTTTGAGAAAGTCGGCCTCGTCTCCGTGAGCGCGTTCCGGCGCGACCTCGCGAACTTCTTCGGCGCGACCCGTTTCCGCCCCAACGCTGATTTCCTCGGTCTCTACGGCCTCGATCCCGCCATCTACGGCGACTACGACGTGAGCACCCAGTACAACGTGGCGAATCCCGTCCGCATGTCGGGCGCCGATTTCAACTACAAGCAGGCGCTCACGTTTCTGCCGCCTTGGGCGCGGGGAGTGCAGGTGTATGCCAACGCGAGCATGCTCGCGGCCAAGGGTGACGATTCGAACAGTTTCCAAGGCTACGTCCCGCGGACCGTGGCCTGGGGCGTCAGTCTTTCGCGCCCCAAGTATAATGTGCAGATGAAGTGGAACTACAACAGCCCGCGCCGGCAGGCCCCGATCGCCATCGCGCGCGGCATCGAATCCGGCACCTACACGTGGGGCTCAAAGCGGCTGATGCTCGACGTCATCGGCGAGTATTATTTCCACAAAAACTTCTCGCTCTTTGCCAACTTGAACAACATCGGTGACGCCCCGTCGGATCTGGAAATCTCCGGCCCGAGCACGCCGGTCGCCGCACAATTCCGCCAACGCATCAACTACGGCTCGCTCTGGACCATCGGGGTGAAAGGGACGTTTTAGTTTTGATCCGACTTCACGCTGCGCAGGATCGCGTAGGGGCGCCGACTTGCTGCGCCCCCCCGTTAGCATCGAATGCGCCGGCGGCGCCGCCAGACGGCGGCCCGACCACGAACCTGCGATTCGGCGTCGCCGTTGAGCGCGTTGTGAAGGCAAATGGGCATAAGCCCAAAAAAACCACCGGCGCCACGCCCCTGTTGCGCTGGACGAAAAAATAATTTCTATCTCCGCATGAAATTCCCCCGTCTGCACGCCGGCGCGGTGCTGCTCTTCGCACTCCCCCTCGTTGACGCCGCCGCCGCGCCGGACGCAGAAGTGCTCTTTGTCCGCCGAGTCTGGCCGTTGCTCAAGGAGAAATGTCTCGCGTGCCACGGCGACGACGAGGCCAAGCTCAAGGGTGGGCTCGATCTGCGGACGCACGCCGAGATGATGCTCGGCGGCGACAGCACCAAACCGGCCGTCGTGCCGGGCGAGCCCGAGGAGAGCCCTCTCATTATCGCGGTACAACGCAAGAGCGAGGATTGGAAGCCGATGCCGCCGAAGGAAGCGGACCAGCTCCCCGCCGAGCAGATCGTCTGGCTGCGAGAATGGATTGCCGGCGGCGCACCGTGGCCGGACGCGGCAAAACAAAAACAGATAGCCACCACGAACGCCGAAAAATGGTCGGCCGAGGACGGGATCATCATGAAAACCAGCGGCGGACTCTCCGCCGATTGGACGAACCGCCGCTACAAACCTGAAGGCATGTGGGGCTATCAGCCCGTGCGGAAGCCGGAGTTGCCGGTCTCATCAAAAATCGGCAATCGCAAATCGGTAATCGCAAATCCCGTTGACGCCTTCCTCGCCGCGAAACTTCCCGCCGGTCTCACTCCCGCGCCTGCCGCCGACGCGCGGACCTTCCTCCGCCGCGCCACGTTTGATCTGACCGGCCTCCCACCGTCACCTGAAGAAATCACCGCCTTCGCCGCCGACTCAATCCGCGATCCGCAATCCGCGATCCGCAATCTGATCGACCGCCTCCTCGCCAGCCCGCACTACGGCGAGCGCATGGCGCAGCACTGGCTCGACGTCGCGCGCTATGCCGACAGCAGCGGCTTCGCCAACGACTTCGAGCGCGGCAACGCTTGGCGCTACCGCGACTACGTCGTGCGCTCCTTCAACGCGGATAAACCTTACGATCGCTTCGCCCGCGAACAAATCGCCGGCGACGAATTCGACTCGGAAAATCCCGAGTCGGTCGTTGCCACCGGCTTTCTCCGGATGGGTCCGTGGGAACTCACCGGCATGGAAGTCGCCAAGGTCGCGCGCCAACGTTTCCTCGACGACGTTACTAACAGCGTCGGCGAAACCTTCCTCGCGCAGTCCCTTCAATGCGCGCGTTGCCACGACCACAAGTTCGACCCTGTGCCGACGCGCGACTACTATTCGATCCAGGCCACGTTCGCGACGACGCAACTCGCCGAGCGCCCCGCGGCGTTTCTCCCCGAGGAAAACATCGCCGGTTTCGACGAGGCCAAGTACCTTGAATCCCGCCGCGAAGCCTACCTCGCGACCCTGCGCCGCCTCGACACGCAGATGCTGGCCTCGGCCGAGAAATGGTTTCAGGAAAAAGGCCTCGACTCCACCAAGTGGCTTGCCGCCGTCGATCAGGCCCGCACGGAGGAGCGCGGAGGCAAGCGCCGGGAATTCCAGGGCGCCTTCAACCTCGCCCGCACCGCGATGGCGCGTGTGAAAATGCCCGAGGATCAGTTTCCGCCCAAACTCCTCGGCTTCAGCCCCGAGGACTTCGGCAACGAACGCGTCGCCCGCAAAGGCCTCGAGCGTCTCAAGTGGGAACTCGACCGCTACGCGCCCTTCGCGCTCGCGGTCTACAACGGGCGCACCCCCGAACTGAAAGCGGTCTTCAACCCCCTGCGCATGCCCGCGAATCGCCTGACCGAGGGAGAATTGGAGAACACGCACATTTTACCCTACGGCGATCCCTTCGCCGGCAGTGAGAAAGTTTCGCCCGGCGTGCTAAGCGCCATCGGGGTCGCGCCGAAAACGCCCGTGCCCGACAGCATCGAAGGCCGTCGCACCGCGTTCGCGGAGTGGGTGGCCACCGCTAACAATCCGCTCACCACGCGCGCCATCGTGAATCGCGTCTGGCTCTGGCACTTCGGCCAACCGCTCGCGGGCAATCCGAATAATTTCGGCAGCACTGGGAAAAAGCCCACCCATCCCGAACTCCTCGACTGGCTCGCCGCCACCTTCGTCGAGGGCGGTTGGTCCTTCAAAGCGCTCCACCGCGTCATCATGACGAGCGAGGCCTATCGGTGCAGCTCCGTGCACCCCGACCGCAACCTCCTCGCCGGAAAAGATCCCGCCGGCACGAGCTACGCCGCGTTTGCGCCGCGCCGCCTCACCGCCGAGGAACTGCGCGATGCGATGCTCACCGTCACCGGCGAACTCAACCGCACCCTCGGCGGCATTCCAAATCGCCCCGAGATGAACCTCGAAGCCGCGCTGCAACCGCGCCAGGTCATGGGCACTTTCGCCTCCGCGTGGATCCCGAATCCGCTCCCCGCCCAGCGTCACCGACGCAGCCTCTACGCACTCAAAATCCGCGGCCTCCCCGACCCCGCGATGGAAGTGTTCAACCAACCCACCCCAGATTTTTCCTGCGAACGCCGCGACGCCTCTTCGGTCACACCCCAAGTCTTCAGTCTCTTCAACGGCGCCGCGAGCCACGCCCGCGCGCTCGCCTTGGCCGCCAGATCCGTGAAGGAAACCACCTCCGATTCCGCTGCTATCGCCCGCTGTTTCGCCCTCTCGTATTCGCGCGCACCGAGTGCCGCCGAACTCACCGCCTGTATCGCGCACTGGAAAAAGATCACCGCTCTCATCGCTTCCGAATCACCGGTCACGCCCAAGCCACCACTCGAAATCCGCCGCGAAGCGGTCGAGGAAAACACCGGCGAGAAATTCGCTTTCAAAGAAACGCTCTACGCCAACGCTGACTTCGTCCCCGACCTCCGCCCCGCCGACGTCCCGCTCCGCACGCGCGCCCTCGCCGACGTTTGCCTCGCCCTCTTCAACGCCAACGAATTCTCGTATGTCGACTAATCGTTATTTCCCCTGCGCCGGGGCCCGCGCCCTCCACGCACCGACGCGCCGCGATTTTCTTTACAGCCTCGGCGCGAGTCTCGGCAGCGTCGCCTTCTCTGCACTCCTCGGGAACTCCGCCCACGCCGCAGAAAAGCCCAATCCGCTCGCGCCGCGCCCCGGCCACCTCCCGGCCAAGGCCAAGAACTGTATTTTTCTCATGATGGAGGGCGGGCCCTCCCACCTCGATACGTTCGACCCTAAGCCGATGCTCGCGAAGCTCCACCTCCAGGAGTTCACCCGCGAGGGGAAACAAAAATCCGCGATGGAAAGCGGCAAACGCTACTACGTCCGCAGTCCGTTCGAATTCATCAAAGCCGGCCAGAGCGGCGCCGACATGGCCACCAACTGGTCGCACCTCGCCAAGGTCGCGGACGATCTTTGTTTCTACCGCGGCTGCCAGGTCGACAGCGTCAACCACCCGACCGCCATGTATCAGATGAACTGCGGTAACCGCTTCGGCGGCGATCCCGGTCTCGGCGCGTGGGTCAACTACGGTCTCGGCTCCCTCAACCAAGATCTTCCCGGCTTCATCGTTCTGCCAGAGGTATCCTACCCGCAGGGCGGCACCGCCAACTGGAGCAACGGCTACCTGCCCGCGAGTTTTCAGGGCACGCCCCTCCGCGCCAAGGGCTCGCCCATCCTCGATTTGGCTCCTCCCGCCGGCGTCACGCCCGAACGCCAGCGCCAGAACCTCGATCTCATCGCGCAACTCAACGCCACTCACGCCGCGCAACACCCCGGCTTTGACGAACTCGCCGCGCGCATGGACAACTACGAGCTCGCCTTCCGCATGCAGATGCAGGTCCCCGAGACCCTCGACCTTTCCAAGGAAGACGAAAAAACCAAAGCGCTCTACGGCATCGGTCAGGACGCCACCGACTCCTTCGGCCGCAAATGCCTCCTCGCCCGCAAGCTCGTTGAGAAAGGCGTCCGCTTCGTGCAACTCTACAATGGAACCTGGGACAGCCATGACTATATCGAGCGCGCCCACGGCAATCTCGTGCGCGGTGTCGACCAGCCCATCGCCGCGCTCATCAGCGATCTCAAACAACGCGGACTGCTCGATAGCACGCTCATTGTGTGGTGCGGCGAGTTCGGCCGCACGCCCGACAACGGCGTCCGCGGCGGCACCGCCTACGGTCGAGATCACAATCCCAACGCAATGACAATGTGGCTCGCTGGCGGCGGCGTAAAGGCGGGCCACACCATCGGCGCCACCAACGAGACCGGCATGACCGCCGTCGACAAAGTCCACCACGTCCGCGACGTCCACTGCACGCTCCTCCGCATCCTCGGCCTCGACGACAACAAACTCACCTACTACCACGCCGGCCGATTCAAGCAGCTCAGTCAATTCGGCGGTCAGGTCATTAAAGAGCTGATCGCCTGATCCTCTTTTTTTTAGCTGCGACCAGCTGACGCAGTCGGACTGCGGACGTGGCGCAAATTCCCGCGTGTTTTCGCATTCAAGGCATCGACCGGCGCTCCCGGATAATAAACCCAAGGCCATTGGAATTTTCCGACTTTAATCATGCTTGGCCAGCCGCCAGTCGCGGGGTTGGCACTCGCGCTCCCGCGGCCGCTGCGGGCACTTTAATCTGCACTAAATCTCCCCAAAAATCCGGTTAACCCCTATCGCCATCATGCTTGTATCCAAAAAAGCACTTCATACTTGGCTTGGTCTGATCATCGCACTTTCCGCGGTTGCCGCGGATCGGCCGGCGCGTCGGCCCAACGTGCTCTTGATTGTCGCGGACGACCTCGGCTACGGGGAACTTGGCTGTTACGGGGGCAAAGACATCCCCACGCCCCACCTCGACCGCCTCGCGACTGAGGGCGTTCGCTTCACGGACGGCTACGTGACGGCGCCTTTTTGCGCAGCTTCTCGCGCCGCCCTGCTCACCGGGCGTTACCAGACGCGCTTCGGTTTCGAATTCAATCCGATTGGTGCCAAAAATGCCGCACCGGGAGTCGGTTTGCCATTGAGTGAGCGGACCGTGGCCGATCGCCTGCGGGAAACCGGTTACGCCACAGCGCTCGTCGGCAAGTGGCATCTCGGCGGCACGGCGGAATTTCACCCTCAGAGGCGGGGCTTTGATGAGTTTTACGGATTTCTTCACGAGGGCCATACCTACGTGCCGACCCCGTGGCCGGGCGTGACGTCGTGGCTGCGCCGGCGTGCGCTGCCGGATGGTGGCGCGGGTCGCTGGACCTCTCCGGATGGTCGCGTGGTCTGGAGTACCCACATGGGTGGCAACGAGCCCGACTACGATGCGGACAATCCGTTGTTACGTTCCAGCCAACCCGTCGATGAGCGAGCCAACCTCACGGAGGCGTTTACGCGAGAAGCGTGCAGTTTTATCCAGCGTCACTCGGCGCAGCCTTTTTTTCTCTATCTGGCGTTCAACTCGGTGCACAGCCCGATGCAGGGCGCGGATCGTTACATGGAAAAATTTAAACACATCCCCGACCTTCATCGTCGGATTTTCGCGGCGATGCTGGCGCAGCTCGACGATAGCGTAGGTGCGGTGCTCACCCAATTACGGGATGCCGGGATCGCCCAAGATACGCTCGTGATTTTTCTCAGCGATAATGGCGGCCCCACGCGCGAGCTCACCTCGAGCAACGCGCCGTTGCGTGGCGAGAAGGGTCAATTGCTGGAGGGCGGCATTCGCGTACCAATGATGGTGCGCTGGCCAGGGCATTTTTCGGCGGGGGTGGTCAGCTCTTTACCCGTCATCTCAGTCGATTTAACCGCCACGGCCTTGGCCGTCGCCGGGGCGGTCGCGGCGCCGGGAGGCTCGGCGGGAGCCAGCGATGGCCGGGACTTGGTCGCGATGCTCGCGCCCAATGCCGTCCACGCACCTCCCCGTGCATTTTTTTGGCGCGTCGGGTCGCGCCAGGCGTTGCGGGAGGGCGATTGGAAAATTGTGAAAGAGCCCGCGCGAGGGGCCGCCGGGAAGACGGGCAAAAATACCCCGGTGGGCGATTGGCAGCTTTACAATCTAGCCGCGGATGTCGGGGAGAGTAACGATCTTGCCCGCGAACAAAGTGCCCGCGTCGCTGCGCTCACCGCGAAATGGGAGCAATGGAATCGATTGCAGAAAACACCGTTGTGGTAGCGCGTGGGGTGATCGCCTCCTCGGCCCCGGCGCCAGCGCCGACCGCTCCCGAAAAACCGAGCTCGCGATAGCGTGGACCGAGTTTGCGCAGGCCGGCCGCGTTCGCGTCCGTTCCTTAATTTTAATCCGGCAATTCCGTCTCTGCAATTCTGCATCCACCCGCTTGACGCCGCCGCGTAGGTTGGCAACCGTCGCCTGATGGTTTCCCGTCTTGCGCTTACCCTCGCCTTAGCCTTGCCCAGCGTGCTGCAGGCCCAGTCCTCATTTCATCTTCCCCTTGGGCAGGTGACCGCATCGCCACTACCGGCTGGCCCGCTGGGCCAAGGCGCGTGGCGTTTTGAAGTTGAAGCGGGCTGGGCCAAGTTGCCCACGGGCAAGACCCTCGCTTCGACTCATGGCGGCGCGGCCGTGGATCGCGCCGGAAATATCTACATGAGTTCGGATGGACCGGAGGGGATCTTCGTTTTCTCCCGCGATGGCCGGCTGATCCGGACCATGGCCCCGGAACTCACCAACTTGCACGGGCTCATGTTGCGCGCGGAGGGCGGTCAGGAATTTCTTTACGGCGCGCTCAACAAGTCCGCGAAGGTCGTGAAATTGTCACTGACCGGTAAAGTTCAGTGGACAATTGGCTTGCCCAAAGAGAGCGGCTTTTACGACAAACCCGCCGACGAAAAAAAGAAAGCGTCGAATTACTCCCCCACCGGAATTGCCGTCGGCCCAGATGGTCGCATCTATGTGGCGGATGGTTATGGCGCCAGTGTCATTCATGTCTTTAGCGCAGATCAAAAGTACCTCAAGACGATCGGCACCAAGGGCGAGGGCGATAACCAGTTTAAGACGTGCCACGGGATCGCGCTTGATACACGATACGGCACGCCCCGTCTGTTAGTCGCTGATCGTGAAAACAAACGCTTGGTTCACCTTGATCTCGAGGGCAAATGGATCGGCGTCCTTGCTACTGACTTGCGGCGGCCTTGCGCGATTTCATTTTTTGGCGAGGTGGCGGCAATTGCTGAATTGCAGGGCCGCGTAGTGGTGACGGACAAAACGGGCAAGATCCTCTCAACCCTTGGCGATAATCCCGACCAGAAACAGTGGGCAGCGTTCAAGCTCGAGCCCGAGCACTGGCGCGATGGTATTTTCATCGCCCCCCACGGGCTGACGTTTGACCAAGAGGGCAACCTCTTCGTGCAAGATTGGAACTTTGCGGGGCGTTTCACGAAGTTGAAAAAAGTCGGTGCGAAAAAATCGTAATGGTCAGCCGTAACCTTGGTTGACGGGTAGAAAGATGATCAGGGTTACGCTCCATCATCCCGTCGATTACCTCCACGGTCATCTTCCCCAATTCGGTCGCGGGCATTTTCACTTATGCGCTTCGTTCTGCTTCTGCGTTTGCTCTGCGGGTTAATCACACTTGGGAGCAGGAGCTTCGCGACCGAACCGGCGGCGCGCCGGCCCAACGTGATTTTTCTACTTGCGGATGATCTTGGCTACGGCGACATCGGGGCCTTTGGTCAGAAAAAAATTCGTACGCCGCATCTTGATCGTCTGGCGCAAGACGGCATGCGCTTCACTCATCACTATTCCGGTCACAATGTCTGTGCGCCCTCGCGATGTGTGTTAATGACCGGCCAACACCCAGGGCACGCTTACATCCGGAACAACCGCGGTGGGATCGGCCAGGGGGGCGCCAGCGGCGAGGGGCAGGAGCCCGTACCTGCAGGAGAATTACAGTTGCCGCTGACCTTAAAAAAACTCGGTTACGCCACCGGCGGATTCGGCAAGTGGGGTCTCGGCGCGGTCGGCAGCACCGGTGATCCCAATGCGCAGGGGATGGATTTGTTTTTTGGATACAACGATCAGGCGGTCGCCCATAATTTTTACCCCACGAGCTTGTGGCGCAACCGCGAGCGCGTGCCCCTGAATAATCCAACATTTAGTGCTCACCAAAAGCTTCCGCCAGGCGCCGATCCTCGTGATCCCGCGAGTTATGCTTCGTTTTCGGGCTCGGACTACGCGCCCGATCTGATCAACGAGGCCGCTCGGAATTTCTTACGGGCGCAAAAGGACGGGCCGTTCTTTCTCTATTATCCCAGTACCGTACCGCATCTCGCGCTGCAGGTGCCCGCGGATTCGCTGGCCGAGTATCAAGATGCCTTCCCGGAGGAGCCCTACGCAGGCGATCGTGGCTATCTGCCGCACCGGACGCCTCGCGCTGCTTACGCCGCCATGGTGACGCGGCTCGATCGGGACATCGGTCGGCTGCTCGCCCTCGTCGACGAGTGCGGCTTGCGCGAGAACACCATCATCGTTTTTACCAGCGACAATGGCCCCCTTTATGATCGCCTGGGCGGCACGGATACCGACTTTTTTAATAGCAACGGCGGGTTGCGCGGGCGAAAGGGTGGGTATTACGAGGGAGGCTTCCGCGTCCCTTGCATTGTCCGCTGGCCGGGAAAAATCGCGGCGGGCACCACCAGCGAGCGAGTGACCGGCTTTGAGGATTGGTTGCCGACTTTCCTCGATTTAATTGGAGCGCCGGCCGCGACGCCCGCAGGTCTTGACGGAATCAGCTTTGCGCCGACGTTGCTCGGTCGTCCCCAAGCGGAACGTCCTTTTCTTTACCGCGAGTCGCAAGCTTACGGTGGTCAACAGTCCGTGCGAGTTGACGCGTGGAAGGCCTTTCGCAATAATCTCCACCCAATCCCGCGGGCAAAAGATCAAACTACGGGTGCGCTCGAACTTTATAATTTAAAAAACGACCCCGCCGAATCCCGCAACGTTGCCGACCAAAATCCTGAAATTGTCGCCCGTTTGTCCGCTATTCTCCAATCGCAACACGTTCCTTCCAAACTCTGGCCAATCAAGGCGCTGGATCACTCCGCCGTTTTCCCTAAATGAGCCATTTTTCTCCTCGTTCCTTTCTCATCCGCACGCTTGGCCCGCGGGACGCATCCGCGATCATACTCCGCTCGCGGCGTGCGTTTCTCGCCGTCACGTCTAGGCCGCACTCGCGGGCCGCCAGAAGTGCCTGCGCGCTTTTCGCCAGCGGATTTATGACGATCGCGACGGCGGTCGGTGCACCGGCCAAGCTCAACTACAACGAAGATATTCAGCCGATCCTTGCGGAAAATTGTTTCTCCTGCCACGGCCCCGACTCGGCGAGTCGCAAGGGCAAGCTCCGGCTCGATCGCGCTGAGTTCGCCACTGCCAAGCGAGATGACCGGCCTGCGATCACTCCGGGGAATCCTAAGGAAAGCGCCGTGGTCGAGCGCATCCTCAGCACTGATCCCGACGAGGTGATGCCGCCGACCGATTCCCACAAGCAGCTCAAACCCGGCGAAATCGCGCTGCTCACCCGCTGGATTGCCGAGGGCGCCGAGTATCAACCGCATTGGTCCTTGCTGGCACCGCGTCGTCCTGCCGTGCCGGCCGCCTCGGCTAAGTTCGCCGGATCTGTACCGAATCAAATCGACGCTTTTGTCGGGGCCAAACTCCGGAGCACCGGCCTGCGGCCGAACGCCGTCGAGGCGCCGGCCCGGCTACTACGCCGACTAACCCTCGACCTCACCGGGCTCCCGCCGACACCGACCGAGCTCGCCACTTTTGAGCTCGATCATTCGCCAGCCGCCTACGCGCGAACCGTCGATCGCTTGTTGACGACCGCGGCTTGCGCCGAACACTTCGCACGTCACTGGCTCGATGCGGTGCGTTACGCGGATACCCACGGTATTCATATCGATAACTACCGTACGATCTGGCCGTACCGCGACTGGGTGATCGGTTCGTTCCATCGCAATCTGCCCTTCGATCAATTTACCATTGAGCAAATCGCGGGTGATCTGCTGCCCGAGCCGACTCTTGATCAACGCGTCGCTTCCGGGTTTAATCGTTGCTTGCCCACCACCAGCGAAGGAGGGGCCATCGCCGCGGAGTATGAGGCAATTTATGCCAAAGATCGGGTGGATACACTGTCCACGGTGTGGCTTGGTCTCACCACGGGCTGCGCGGCTTGCCACGACCATAAATTCGACGCTGTCTCCCAGCGCGATTTCTACGCGTTGACCGCTTTCTTCCGGAATAATACCATGCCGGCCATGGACGGTAATGTCGCGGACACCGCGCCGAACCTTTTCATCCCTGCAGAGGAGGATCGCGCTCGGTGGACTCGGTTGCAGGAGGAAATTATCGCGGCCCGCGCCGCACTTGATTCGCGCGATCGCGCGGCCGATCCTGATTTCGTGCAATGGTTGACGACTGCTTCGGTCCTCGCGCCACCCGCCGGAGATCGCAAACTGGGCTCGCAGCTACCGCTGATCGCCGAGCGCCCGCGCGCCGTGCCCGTGAGCGCGGACTCTTCGGGAAAAACGCCCTCCCCTTCATCCGAAGATATCCTTGCCGTTGACGGGCCCTATGGTCCCGCCACGCTCCTGAATACGACTGCCTTCGAAGTCGGGCCGGCGATCTCGCTGTTGCGGGGCAAAGCCGAGAGCTTCGCCTTCTTGATCCGGATCGATGGGGCCCCGTCAGGTTCATTGCTCGCTTGTTTTGAAGAGGGTCGAAAGGGCCCCGGCTGGGAAATTCTCATTGAGAATGGCAAGCTCGGGTTGCACGTCGCCGATGGTAAGGGTCGCGTCGACGCGCGGGGAGTGGCAACCGCCGCCTTGGCTCCTGGGAGTTGGCATCATGTTCTCCTGAGTTTCGACGCAGCCTCCATGCGCAGTCGCACGATCGAGGTTTTTGTGGATGGTAAGTCTGTTGCTAATTCTACCGTCTCCGCCCATCTCCCCGTTGACATCGTTCCCGTCGCGCCCCTGCGCCTCGGCTCTCGCCAAGCTACCCCGACTCATGCGGCCACCCTCCTGACTGGGGGTAACGTGTGGGTTCAGGATTTGCGACTTTTTCACCGCGGCTTTTTGGCTGGGGACATTAAACCACTCGCGGACGTCGTGGACACATTCGCGGCGTGGCGGAGCGCGCCAGCACAGCGTACGGCCGCTCAGAAAAAACTTCTCCGCACTCATTTTCTCGCTTCCGTGGATGGAGCCTCCCTCGCCTACGCCAAGACATTGGAGCAGTTATTGACGGAGGACGACGCTCTGCGGCTGCGGGGCGGAGTTACGCTGGTGATGGAGGAGAAAAAAGATTCCGAAGCCTCGGCGAATATCCTGATTCGAGGTGAATATTCCCAGCTGGGGGAAAAGGTTGCGGCCGCCACGCCCAGCGCGCTGCCGCCGCTGCCAGCAAGCGCGCCTCGGAACCGTCTCGCTCTCGCCCAATGGCTGGTGGCACCCGAGCACCCGCTCACGGCACGCGTGACGGTTAATCGCGTCTGGCAACAGTTTTTCGGCACGGGTTTGGTCGAGTCGTCCGGAGACTTCGGCGTCACCGGTTCTCGCCCATCTCACCCGCAATTATTGGATTGGTTGGCAGTCGAGCTTCGCGAGTCGGGCTGGGACTACCGGAAACTGGTTCGCCTGATCGTGACGAGCGCGACTTATCGGCAGTCGGCCGCGGTCTCGGCCGACACGTTCGAAAAAGATCCGGCGAACCGATTACTCGCCCGCGGTCCGCGTTACCGGCTCGATGCCGAACAATTGCGCGACCAAGTCTTGGCCGCGTCCGGCTTACTCGTGACGAAAGTCGGCGGACGCCCAGTCCGACCCTACCAGCCAGAGGGTGTCTGGGAAGACGTGGCGATGAAAGAATCAACGACGCGTTTTTATCGGCAGGATGCGGGTGATGATCTTTACCGACGTTCGATCTACACTCTGATCAAGCGTACGGCGCCCGCCCCCGCGATGGATATTCTCAACGCACCCAGCCGCGAGGTTTCATGCGTGCGCCGGGATCGTACCAACACGCCTTTGCAGGCCCTTGTCACGCTAAACGAGCCTCTCTTTGTCGAGGCTTCCCGCCAACTCGCCGCCCGCGTGCTTCGCGAGGCACCGCCGGCTTTTGACCGCCGCTTGGATGCGGTTTCCCTTCGCTTACTCGGGCGAAAGTTTACGCGCAGTGAGCGCGGAGTCGTTAAACGCCTGCACGATGACGCCCTCGCCCTTTATCGCCGTGAACCGAAATCGGCCGAAAAATTACTCGCGACCGGTGCCTCGCTGACCGACAGCACCCTGCCTCTACCCGACCTGGCGGCGTGGACGCTTGTGGCGAGTCAGGTCATGAATACTGACGAGTCACTGACGAAATGACCCCTCACGATCGCGCGCACAGTTCCTGACCATTTTCCGGCCTGGCGATCTCGACCATTTTTTTAAGCCCTTTTTTTCGTATGCATACGCTTCCTCCCGACTGGCAAGATACGTTCAACGCCTACAATTCTTCAATCACTCGGCGCCAATTTTTCCGGCGCAGCGGCACGGGCTTGGGCGTCGCAGCGTTGAGCTCGTTACTGGGCCAGAGTGCGAGGGCCGCGGCGGCGGGGCCCGCGTTGCCGGACTTGGGAAAAATCGCACCTAAGGCCAAGCGAGCGATTTATATTTCATTGATCGGGGCGCCTTCGCAGTTGGACTTATTTGACTACAAGCCCGACCTGCGCGGGCGTTTTAAAGAGGATATCAAAGATTGGTTGGGTGGTCAGGGAGAGCGACTCACGGGGATGACGGCAAAGCAGGCCCAATTTCCAGTCGCACCTACGCGTTTTAAGTTCGCACAGCACGGGAAGAGCGGGGCCTGGATCAGCGAGCTTCTACCTCATATCGCCACGATGGCCGATGATCTTTGCATCATCCGCTCGATGAAGACGGATGCCATTAATCACGAACCGGCCAACCAACTCGTTTATACGGGGTCGATGCAAAATGGCAAAGCCTCGATCGGCTCCTGGCTCGCCTACGGTCTCGGATCGCTCAATCAGGATTTGCCCGCGTTTGTGGTCTTGCACGCCAAGCACTCCAGCCCGTTTTCCAACGTACAGGCGATTTCCGCGCGCTTGTGGGGCAGCGGGTTTCTCCCGGGTAAGCACGCCGGGGTTTCATTTCGCCCCCAAGGGGATCCGGTGCTTTACCTTAATGATGCCCCCGGTGTGCCGCGTGAATTGCGCCGAAAAATGCTCGACGGGCTCGATGAACTCAATCGGCGCAGCTACGCCCAAATCGGTGACCCCGATATCCAGACGCGTACTCAGCAATACGAGATGGCTTTCCGGATGCAGACGAGCATCCCAGAACTTGCCGACTTAGGGAATGAACCGGCGGCGACATTTGAACTCTATGGAGAGGAGGCGCGGAATCGCGGCAGCTTCGCAAGTTCCGCTCTGATGGCGCGTCGCTTGGTCGAGCGCGGCGTCCGCTTTGTGCAAATTTTTCATCGCGGCTGGGATCAACACGGGAGCCTGCCCCGTGACATCGCGTCGCAGTGCAAGGACGTCGATCAAGCTTGTTACGGTCTCGTACAGGATTTGAAGCAGCGCGGGCTGCTCGAAGATACCCTGGTGATCTGGGGCGGCGAGTTTGGCCGAACCGTCTACTGCCAAGGCGCGCTCACCGAGACGAACTACGGGCGGGACCACCACCCGCGCTGCTTCAGCATATGGATGGCCGGCGGTGGCATTAAGCCTGGGACAGTCTACGGCGAAACTGACGAAATGTCTTACAACATCGTAAAGGACCCCGTCCACGTGCGTGATCTCCACGCGACGATGCTCCACCTGATGGGGATCGATCACGAACGCTTCTCCTTCAAGTTTCAGGGCCTCGATCAACGCCTGACAGGAGTTGTCCCAGCCAAGGTTCTGCCAGGGCTTCTCGCGTAATCCACCCCAGTTTTAAATCTAGCCAGTGAGGCCTAAAAGCGCCGGGGAGCGAAAACATCCACTCCGGACATCATCGGCGAATCGGCGGTCGATAAGGTTTCGTTGAATCCTGAAAGAGCTCACGAACAGCCGCAGTGGAGGGCCAGTCATCGGCCCAAAGTGGCCGCTCCCCGTCGGCGATCGTGTACGATTGCCCGGTATCTGGCTAACGTTTGTCGAAGTCCCATTCCAAACCCAGTTGCGCCACTAGGGTGCGTGAAAGATCGAGCCTCACGAAGTTGTTTCCTTGGGTCAGCGTCAGGCGACCGCCGCGGATGAACTCGAGCCCTCCGACCAAGGCAAGACGCCGAGTAAAGGCGCGGCGGGCGGTTGCGCCAAAGAACGCGCCTAAGTCCGTCCGGCTCCTGCGGGCCGTCGCGCTGGAGGCAGAGCCGAAAGGCAGACCGGGGGCTTGCACCTGCTCGGTGACTTTAAAATCGGCTCGAGTAAATATCAGGGCGAGACCGCCGCGCAAACCGAGGGCCCAGCGTTGAAGCTCGGGCAGATCGTCTCCGGAGCGGGCTTTGCCAAATTCAATCCATGGTCCGAGGCGGAGTGCAGTCGTGCGAGCGTCGAATTCGCGTTGGCCAGTCACAGTGCCCGTCACGTTGCTAAAGGTCCGGGTGGCCACATCCCCTATTCGTTGGTCACCGGGCAGCGGGCTGAAACGCCCGTTGTAGGGCGCCCGCTGAGGGACCACGCCGCCTAGAGCGTAGGTGTCGGTGAGGACTTGGAGGTTGGTATCAATCGCTGAAGATGATTTTTGTTTGAGCCCGGCCATATCGATGCCGAGCTCGAGACCCCACTCGCGGGCCGTGGGCTCTTGGCTCCGCAGGGAAACCCTCAGATTGGCATGCCACGCGGGTTGTTCTTGAGAGGTTTTTTCGGTGAGGTATTCTCCGGCGGAGAGCCGGGAAAGATGGAGTGCGACGGTGCCGGCTTTAAGGTCAACTTGCTTGTCACTGGCGTATCCGAAATAACCTGTGCGACTCGCCAGGGGACCAGCGGTGCCGTCACCTAGATTCCCTGATGCATCCACCCGATTATAGCCGTCGTCGTAAATGCGCTCGGATTTTGCCGCGGTGGCGGGATTGGTGGCGGCGAGTGCCCCATAGGTCACGCGATTATTCAGCCAAAGGCTCGGACCTGCCTCGAGATGCCAACGGAACCGATCGTCCTCATGCGACGCCCCCGCCGCGCCAATTGCCGGTAAAAAAAAGCTTAGCGCGAACGCGACGGCGGCCGCGCCGAATAGCGCCGGGCCAACGCCTAGCTCGGTAAGTACGAACCGCCGGGGACAGTGAGCTTTAGTTAGGGATGTCATTGGACTGCTGATCAATTGCGAGGGCCGAGAACACAGTTTTAGACTAAATAAAAACGGTTCTGTTAGGATATTTATAATAGAAAGCATCCTGGGTAGTGGCTTTTTTTAAGCGCTGATATTTTAGCGTCGAGCGTAATCCGTTTTATCGTGGTGGCGGGGCGCGGCGGTGTCATCTATCGCACTCGATGTCTGAGGCGGAGGAGGATAATCGTTTTTTCTCACGTATCGGGCTGGGCTGGGTTGCGCTGGGCGCATGATCGACTCCGATCCCGCATTGGCTTTGCCCGGGCTGCCCGCCCTCGAACTGCGCCTGATCCTGCCCGACGAACGTCCCCAGTTTGATCAAACGCTGTGCGCGGAGCACACTCTGCACAACGCC
>CAMDOF010000086.1 GCA_945903465.1 Opitutus sp. GAS368 | reverse complement strand
ACAGTCGGACAAACGGTCACGTTCACCGCAAGTGGCGGCACGGGAACCGGCGCGTTCACGTGGGGCGGCGTCGCATCAGGCACCGGCACATCCAAGATGATCACGTTCTCTTCCATCGGAACTGCCAGCGCTATTGTCTATCGAACCGGAGATTCCACTTACGCGTCATCGAACACGGCAACCGCCACCGTGAATGTCGTGGCCGCCACCTACGCGCTGACCGTCAACGCCGGTCTCGGCGGCACCGCGACCGGCTCCGCGACGGGACTCGCCGGCACCGCCATCATCACCATCTCCGCGACGCCGAGCCTAGGCTATGTGTTCGCAAACTGGACGGGAGATCCCGTTGCAGACGCCAGCGCGAGTTCGACCACCGTCTCGATAGCTTCGGCCAACCGCAGTATCACCGCCAACTTCACCGCCAGCGTCGCGCAGTCGATCACGTTCACGCCACCGACGACGGCACCTTATCCGAGCACGTCACTGACACTCTTCGCGACGGCATCGTCTGGGCTGCCAGTCGCCTTCTCGCTGGTCAGTGGCCCTGGTATCATCGCAGGAAGCCAACTCACGATCTCCGGCACGGGCATCGTGATTGTTCGTGCCTCGCAGGCCGGCGGGTTAAACGCCGGACTCTTTTTCCAACCGGCTCCGAATGTGGATCGTTCGATTCAAGTGAACCCGCCGTTCAGTATTCTCCGACTACGCTTCAACACCCCTGCCAACCTCGACGGCACCCCGACTGGCAACCGCAGCCTCGATGGCGACAATCTTGCTCATTCGGCGCCGACTAACAAACGCTCCACCTACATCTTCACCAATCCGGCAGGGCTCGCGAGTTCCCGCTGGCCGCATTTTGACAACCCGCAACGCGTCCAGCCGGTTCACGCCAACATTCAGCTTCCACTCGCCCCCATCGCGACCTTGAGCAGCGAGAATGTTCGACTGATTGATCGTTGAGCAAAGCACCCGGCGGCTATGCCCAGTGGTCGGAGACGCAAATGAAGATTCGTGCTTTGCACTAACGTCCAACGCCCACCACCTCTGTCGGTAAGCGAGTAAGGGCTCGCCAACGTGACCGTGACTCCAGTGAGGCGCGCGTGATGAGGATGCGACGGGTGCCACGGACTCGCTCCAGCTTTCCATCTTGAATTTCCCGATACAGCGTCGATTTTGATATTCCACCCAGCAATTGGCGTGCAGCCCCTTCATCGTATGCCTCTGGGAGTGCTCTCGTCTCTTGCTCGCGAGGGACAGTTTCCCCTTCAAGACCAGCCTCCCAACGAACACAAATTTCCCGCGCCTCGGCATCGCTGGTTGCTTCGAAGTAAGTTCGCCGCGCCTCACCGCGCACTACAAACACTGCGGAAAAAGTTTTCATGGCATCTGCGATTGATCGTGTCGCCCATTTCTCGTTACCGAACTCAGCCGGCCAGCGCATGGGGCTCACCTGGGTTATGATTGGTTCTGGTCATGCCTCGATTAAGGCATGCCCTCCTATTGTAACCGCGGGATTCAGCGCTCTCCTCACTTGCAGCACAGGAAAGCCGCCGCTCGCGCCTTCGCAGGCACCCTGATGTAGGCACGCGATCATGCGGCCGCGTCGCGGGAACTCACGCTGCCGGCCGAATCAGAAACAGTGAGCTCATTTTTCTTGGCCATCGATTCCGCGATTCGCTTGGCTTCAAACTGAGCGTAAACTTTCCGGATGTGTCCATAGGTTCTGGCCGCCAGCACGCCGCCATCGGAGTGTCCGAGCCATTCACTCAAAAGGGCAAACGAAACGCCTTCTTCAATCATCACGGTCGCGAAGTAGTGTCGTAATTCGTGCTGAACCAGTTTCGGGATACCGAGCCGCTTGCACGCCCTTGCCATCGCCTGGAGACAGTCAGCCTTCCCGTCGAAGAGCGTATCGTCGGGTTTCTTTCCTTCTTTCAGTCGGTCGAGTAGCGGCCGCAACCCGGGGACGGCGATCGGCACGTCACGCTTCGAACTCTTCGACTTGGTGCCATCCACGAACAGAAAGCCCGGCGTATTCTTACCGTCATAGTTTACTCGGACATCAAGCGCCTCCTCGTGCCGACACCCCGTGTAGGCGAGAAACTCCGCAAGATCAGCAGTGCGATTCGCGAAAGTCCTACGATAATCAAGGAAAGCACTCCCGCGCTCTGTCTGAACTCGGTCTGACTCCGGCACGCATCGCATCTCGGCGAACAGTTTCCGCATCCCCTCAGTCGTCGGAAAGTCGGGCTGGCGTTGTCCTTTCGGCAGGTTGATCTTCCGTTCCAGAGTGGATTTGGTGAGAAACGGATTTTCGATTCGCACTCGTTTTTCCACTGCGATGTCGAGACAGACGCGTAGAGCCCACATGGTCTGATTGACGATGTTGTTCGAGTATCCCGTTTTTCTCTTGGGCTTTTTGGTAGTCGAACCGACTCGCCCAACCACAAACTCGCAGCGCTTCTGAAGGTAGTCCCGCAGATTCATGATCAGGTCGAGATCCACCCGTGCCGCGGGATAAGTATCAAATTTTCCTGCCTGCCATTTGGCGCGCAGGCGATCGATGTGGTTCTTGTAAGCGAGCTGAGTCCGCGGCTTGCGCTCGGAACGCCCAATAATGCGGAGCATCTCCTCTGAGCAAGCACCTAGGGTCTTGAAGTCACCGCTTTGCGAAGTCTGACCGCTTTCGCGTAAATCCACGACCTCGGTCATGCGGTCTCGCAACCGTCTTTTTGCGACAATGAGGTCATCGGTCTCAAGTTGAAGAAATGGCCGAGATGCACCGCTTCGCGCGCGATAAAAGAAGCGGCCGACCGTAAGTTTTTTGTAGAGACATTCCGGCCAAGACGGCTCCCGCCACCAAGTCGCGCCAGCAGCGCGTGCTTTGGCTTCTGTCTGATATTTCCGAGTTACAGGGGCTACGGCGTCGCTTTTTTGGTGGGTATCCATAGCGGGTATCCAGCACCCCTATTATCCCTATTTCAAGAGGAGAAATTCACTGGTAGTAGAACGTGAACGTCATCTCCTGCCGCGAGCCGAGGACGGCCTTCATATCGTCTGTCCACGGCCCAAAGGGAGCGCGGTCGGTAATGGCGCTGACGCAGGCGCGCGAAGACGTTTCGTTGGCGGTACTGTCCACATTCACAATCTGCGAGATGCGCCCCTCATCATTCATAATGAACCTGACGGTGACGGTACTGCCGACCGCGGGATTGGCCGATTGCTGGAGGATAAGGCGCTCCCATTGAATTTGCACGGTGTCGATCATCCGCTGCAAATAAGCACCGTACTCGCTCCAACGCGCATCAACGGCGATGTTACCAATGTTCGTGGTCCCGAATTTATTCTCGGCCAGAATGGCCGGGCGAACCTGCTGTTGTTTCACGACCTGGGGCCGTGCGCGCGGGCGTTTGGGATCGATCGCGGGCGCGATGGAGGTGGCGCCCTCGAACTCTTTCGCATCTTTGACTCCCTCGATCTTTTCCAGAATCGCGCGGGCATTATCCAGCCGCTTGGCGACATTACTGCCGATGCCGTCCTTGTTCTCCCCTTCAAATTTATCGGTACCGGCTAGGGGATTTTGCTCCGCCTTCGGAGGCGCGACCTTCTGCTCGGCCTCGGGCAAACTACTCGGTGGCGGGAGGGCCTCCATATGCTCGATCGGCTGGGAGAGGCGGCCGCTCACGATCTGATTGGATTCAAAATCCTTCTTGCCCTCCATCGCGGGCTTGTCGCTCTTCCCATTTGGAGTGGGCTTCTCTTGGGCCACCTGCTGGTTCTGGGCCGCGAAATTAGTTGTCTTATCCGGAACATTTTCGGGCGCGTCGGGATTCGTCTCCACAAACTTAAACGGATCCTTGGGCTTGGGTGGGGTCTTGGTAAACGCATCCGGGGCGATCTCGATGTTAAAATCGCGCGAAGTGCTGGCAGGTCTTTCGGCGAGCACGATATCGTCGAACTTTAACAACAACGGCCCCAGCAGCCACAGCAGCAGGTGAAACAACAGGACAGCGATCACCCCGATCGACGTGGACCGGGAATCCCGATTCCAACAGGTGCGCACGAACCATCCGCGCAAAGAACCGGGCGCGGGTGATTTGGGGATGCTTTGAATCATAATTAACGAGGCGAGTGCCCGTGAAATAGACGACTCAAGACAACAGACCGCAGCGCGTCAAAATTTGTTTCGTAGTTTCCACGGGCAGGCCGATTATATTTGAAAGTGAGCCGGTAAAGGAGGCGACGATCAAGTCGCCGTGCTCTTGGATGCCGTAACCGCCAGCCTTATCGAGGGTATGCACGCGGGCGAGGTAGGCCTCAATGATCGCCTCATCGAGCCGCTTAAACGTCACCTCACTGGCCACGCCCTGATCGATCCGCCAGCCAGCGCGCGGCGACCGCAGCGCCAAGCCCGTAAATACAAGGTGGGTGCGCCCGCTGAGGCGGCGCAGCATGTCCCGCGCCTCCGCGCCATCGCGAGGCTTGCTCAAGGACTGCTCATCAATGAAGACCGTGGTATCTGCTCCAAGAACGAAGGCTTCGGGATGACGAGCGGCGACCCATTCCGCCTTGAGGGCGGCGTTGTGAGCGACCATCAACCGCGGATCGGTGGCAGGTTCCTCAAGCTCCACGACGTCGGCGACGACGACCTCAAAGGCCACGCCTAAAGTACCCAGTAATTCACGACGCCGCGGGGACGCCGAAGCGAGGATCAAGCGAGGCAGACCCATCACGCGTCAAGGAAGCTTCTCGGCAAGGACCGCACTCACGTCCCCCTTAGCCCGAGCCAGCTCCACCCGGCTCAGATTATACTGATAGATGGCTTCGACTAAATTATCTTCGGCCAACGCGAGGCGATTCTGGGCCTCGACAACCTCGCGGTTATCGGCGACGCCCTGCTGGTAACGCTGCTGGGCCAAACGCAACTCTTCCTGCGCCAGGCGGCCGCCCTTTTCGGCCACCACAATCTGAGCATTACGAGAACCGGCATCCTGCACGGCGATGCGGAGCTCCGTGGAAATTTGCATCTCCAAGCCGTGCAGCCGAACCTCTTGGGCCCGCTGCCGCGAAAGCGCCAGCCGACGATTAGCGGCCGAGCGGTTGCCATCAAAAATGGGCACACTGACACCGAGACCAAGGCCCCATTGATCCTGCTTCTCGCTGTCGTCGAACTTGGCGGAGGCGAAGCCGTAGTTGCCCGTCAACACCAGGCTGGGCATCCGCTCAAATCGCGCCGTCTGGACATCAATCTGGGCTTGTTCGACTGATTTCTGCAAGGCGAGGTAATCAGCGCGACGGGCAAAAGTGATCTTGTCTTCCCCGAATACGAACAGCGCCGGCTCGACGCGGCGCACCTGAAAGTCAGCGAGCCGCAGTTCACGCGACAGCTCGAGATCGAGGAGGCGTTTCAAAAAGAGTTCGCTGCGTTGCACCGTGGTGACCTGTTGTAAACGCGCCTGCTCCGCGATCGCGACTTGCGACTCGGCGCGGGTGACGTCGATCTGCGTCGCGACGCCCGCGGCCAGCTGGTTACGCGCTAACTCATAAAGAGCCCGCGCGCGGACGATATTGGCATCCAGCACATCGAGGCGCCGCCGGTTGCGCAGATGAGCAAAATAGGCATCCGCGACATCCGCTAAAATATTTTGAACGGTGGCGCGGTAGTTGGCCTGGGAAACCTCGGCGGCCGTCCGCAAGCTGCGCAAATTGGAGAGGCGGTTACCATTATAGAGTGAATAACTGCCGGACACCAAAGCGTCGAAGCGACTCGCGGGCCGGCCCGATGCGACCACGACCGTCGCAATACTCACGCCCTGAGAACGCCGTTGTTGAAGGGAAGCATCAAAGAGCGGCAGCGAGGCGGCGCGTTGCTGGATGATGAGCTCTTTCGACTGGTTGACGGACTCCCGGCCAAGCAGGACGGTGAGGTTGACTTTCTCCACGGCCGCCAAGGCTTCCTCTAGGCTAAAATTTCCCGCCGGCTCTGCGGACAGCGACCTCTGGCAAATAAAGATCACCCAGAGCACGACGCGAAATGAAACTTTGAGCATAGGTATGAGGTTAGAGCAAACGGTGCGCCAGACGTAAAGGGCAAGCCCACGTTGCGAGTTGTCAGCATTTAGCAAAGATGCTCCCTTCGTTCCTCTTTCATGCGTATCGGCCTTGCCCAGCTCAACCCGACCGTCGGCGACCTCGCCGGTAATCGGCGTAAAATTATCGACGCCTACCACGCGCTCCTGCAGCAGGGCGCCGAGTTGGTGGTGCTCCCTGAGCTGGCGGTCTGCGGTTACCCGCCGCGCGATCTCCTCTTTAAGCGACGCTTCGTCACCGACGTCGCCGCCGCCCTCGCTGAAATCGCCGCCGCCGTGGGCGCCGTGCCCGCGGTCATCGGGACCGTCGAAGTAAATCCCAGCGGTCGCGGTCGCCCCTTTTTTAATTCTGCGGCGTTTTGTGTTAATGGGCAAATCGCGGCGGTTGGCCGCAAGTGCCTGCTGCCAACGTATGATGTCTTTGACGAGGACCGCTACTTCGAGCCGGCCACGGCACCCACCATCATCGAACACGCGGGCCGCCGAATCGCTCTCACCATTTGCGAGGATATTTGGACGCACCCGTTGATTAACACGCGCCGGCTTTACAACGGCCACCTGCCGCTCGAGCAATTGGCTGGAGGGAAATGCGATCTGATGATCAATCTCTCGGCCAGTCCGTGGCACAGCGCAAAGGAGTCCGTCCGCCAAAACCTCGTGGTCGGAGATTCCGCCCGCGCGCTCGGTTGCCCCGTTGTCTACGTCAACTGCGTGGGCGGGAACGATGAATTGATTTTCGATGGGCGGAGTTTGGCCTGCAACGCTCAGGGGCAAGTCATCGCCGGACTGGCCGCATTCGCCGAGGATCTCCGCGTGGTCGACGTGGCGGCTGATCCCGCGGCCGCCGCGGACAGCGGACGCGCCTCGGCGGGAGTGCACCCGACCTTTGCCCAGGAAGCGCTCAAGGATATGTTCGACGCGCTCGTCCTCGGCCTGCGCGACTACGCGCAAAAGAGCGGTTTCAAACGGGCGCTGATTGCGCTGTCCGGTGGCATCGACTCCGCCGTCGTCGCCGTGATCGCCGCCGCGGCTTTCGGTCCGGAGAACGTTACCGGGGTCTCGCTTCCGTCTTCCATCTCCTCCCAACACTCGCGGGATGATGCGCGCATCCTGGCTGAAAACCTCGGGGTGCGCTTCGAGACCATCACGATCGCGGACGCAGTGGCGGCCTGCGAGGGTTCCCTGGCACCGCTCTTTAACGGGCGGCCCCGCGACGTCGCCGAGGAAAATATTCAGGCGCGCGTGCGCGGCGTGCTGATGATGGCGCTCTCAAATAAATTCGGCGCCCTCCTCCTCACGACCGGCAACAAGAGCGAGATGGCCGTCGGCTACTGCACCCTTTATGGCGATATGTGCGGTGGACTGGCCGTGATCAGCGACGTCTTCAAAATGCAGGTGTACGCGCTGGCCCGCTGGATCAATCGCACATCTGAGGTCATCCCTGCATCGACGATCGAGAAGCCGCCGAGCGCCGAACTGCGCCCCAATCAAACAGACCAGGACAGCCTGCCTCCTTACGAAATTCTTGATGCGATTCTCAAAGGCTACGTCGAAGAAGGGCTCTCTCGTCGCGACCTGCTGGAGGCGGGCTTCGCAGAAAGCACCGTCAACGACATCGTGCGCAAAGTGGATATCAACGAGTACAAGCGCAAACAAGCCGCACCCGGCCTGAAGATCACCCCGCTCGCCTTCGGCGTCGGCCGCCGGATCCCCATCGTCCAGAAATATGTCAGTTGAAGCCCTCCCCAGCTCCTCAATTTGCCGCCACAGCCGCCGCCCCCACCCGCCCCTCACCTCGCCGAATGCCCGCCTGACCACGCCGCGGACCCTTTCGCCTCCGTCTCTTTCGCGCCTCTCGCCCTCGAGCCAATTCCTCGTTCGCCCCCTTCCGCACTGCCCAAACCGTGACGACCTCTGAAAATCTTTTCGCCCGCGCCCAACAGCTCATGCCTGGCGGGGTCAATTCTCCCGTGCGGGCCTTCCGCTCGGTCGGGGGCGTACCGTTTTTTGTTAAATCGGCCCACGGAGCGACGCTCCACACGGTCGACGATCGCGAATTAATTGATTTCGTCTGTACTTGGGGCCCCGCCATTCACGGTCACAACCATCCTAAAATCAAGGCGGCGATCGGGGCGGCCCTTGAACTGGGCACCTCCTTCGGGACACCTCATCCCGCGGAGGTTACCATGGCTGAAATGATCGTGCGGTTCGTCCCCTCGATCCAAAAAGTTCGGATGTGCAATAGCGGCACCGAGGCCACGATGACGGCCATCCGGCTGGCCCGCGGCTTCACGCGCCGCGATAAAATTGTTAAGTTTTCGGGCTGTTATCACGGGCATAGCGATTCGCTGTTGATCAAGGCCGGTTCGGGCGCGCTTACGCACGGCCACCCCGATAGCGCGGGCGTGCCGGCGGCGTTCGCCCGAGAAACCATCGTGCTTCCCTTCAACGACATCGCCGCCCTCGCGGCGGCCTTCGCGGCCAACCCCCAGCTGATTGCCGGCGTCATTCTTGAGCCTTATTGCGGTAATGTCGGTTTTATCATGCCCGATGCCGGTTATCTCGCCAAGGTTCGCGCCCTGACCGCGCAACACGGCGCCGTCCTGATTTTCGACGAGGTCATGACGGGCTTTCGCATCGCCCGCGGCGGCGTGCAGGAGCGCGAACAGATTGTCCCCGACCTCACCTGTCTCGGCAAAATCATCGGTGGGGGCCTGCCGGTCGGGGCCCTGGGGGGACGCGCCGAAATCATGGACTATTTAGCGCCGATCGGGCCGGTCTACCAAGCGGGAACGCTGAGCGGGAATCCCCTCGCGATGGCCGCGGGGATCGCGGCGCTGCGCCTCTTGGAAGACGACGGCTCGGATCTGGATCCCTACCAACGCCTCGACCGGCTGGGGCGCCAGTTGCGCGACGCGGTCCTCGCCGCCGCGCGCGCCAAAGGCATCGCGGTGCAAGTGCCGCAATGCGGCGCCATGTTCAGTATTTTTTTTACGGATACTCCGGTCCGCGATTACGCGACCGCGCTCACCAGCGACGCCGCCCTCTTCGCGCGCTTCTTCCGAGCCTGTCTCGACGGCGGGGTTTACCTCGCGCCCAGCGCCTACGAAGCCGGTTTCATCAGCACGGCGCACGACGGCGCGGCCATCGCGCGCGCCTGCGAAATCATGACTCAGGCCATTGCCAATCTTTAAAAGATCCCGGCGGCCGACCCGGCTGCGAAAAAAAAACATGCCTTCTCCCTGCACCGGTTGGTTTCGCCGCTTCGTCCTCATCGCGCTGCTCGGAGTGCGGCTGTTTGCCGCGCAACCCAGCGAGGCGGCCATCCTGCCACTCGATGAATTAAAGCCCGGGCAAACCGGGGAGGTGTGGACCGTTTTCCAAGGCACGGAACCGGAACCTTTCGCCGTCGTGTTCACCGGAATCCTGCGCAATGCCCTCGGTCCGGGAAAATCACTGATCGTCTGCCAACTCACCGATCCACGGGTGCAGAATATGGGCGCGGTCGCCGGAATGAGCGGCAGCCCGCTCTATATTGGCGGGCGTTTGGCGGGCGCCTTAAGTTACCAACTCCAACGCTTCGAAACCGTGCGCCACGCCGGCTTCACCCCCGCGGCCGATCTCGCTGAGGTTCGCGATAAACCTTCCCTCGCGGCCAACGGGGATTTCCCTTACGGCCGCACGTCCGACCAGCTCGTGGCCAACGAGCTCCGGTCCAACCATCCGGAATCCGCCTTACGCGCGCTCCAACCCGTGTTCACGCTGGGCGGACTTAGCCCCGCCGTCGCGGACCTGTTTGCTCCGCGCTTCCAAGCGCTCGGCTTGGCGGCGCTCACCCTCGGCGGTCATACCACCGTGGCCGTCGCGACCAGCAACGACGCCCAAGCTAAGACCGTGGCCGCGCCTCCACTCCAACCCGGTGCCGCGATCGCGGTGGCCCTCGCCATCGGCGATATCACGCTCGCCAGCACGGGCACGGTCTCACGCGTCGATGGCAAAAAGATCACCGCGTTTGGCCATCCCCTGCTGACCCTCGGGGAAGTCGCCCTCCCGATGTGCGCGGCCGAGATTATCACGATTCTACCTTCCCAAATGCAATCGACGAAGATCGCCAATACCGGCGCGATCATCGGCACCATCACCCAAGACCGCCTCTCCGCCGTTTCCGGACTCGTCGGCGCCGGTCCCGCGCTCACGCGCGTCGCGGTCACGGTAAAACCCCTGCGCGGCACGGCCCAGACGCTTCACTTTTCCGTCATCCGCCAACGTCAACTCACGCCCGTCCTCGTGGCGACCGGGGTCACCCAAGCGCTGCTTGGCTCCAACGAAGGCGGCTTCGCGCAAGGTTTCCGCCTGACCAGCCACGTGCAGTTCCCCGCGACGGCCCCACTCGAATACCAAACCGTGTACGCGGGGCCCCAAGGCTTCGCCCAAGGACTGACTGAATTTATTCAAGGGCTGGCCGCCCACCTGCAGAATCCGTACGCGCCGACCTACCCCGAGCACGTCGAGTTTTCGATTGAGCCGCTCGCGACCAATCCCAGTGCCACCCTCGAACTATTTCAGTTGTCCCGAACCAGTGCGACGGCCGGCCAAACCATCCAAGCCACCATCGGTTGGCGCGATTGGCAGGGGGCGTCTCATCGCGAAACCGTCAATCTGCCCATCGCCGCGGCGTGGACCGGCAAACAACTCGAGGTCATCCTCGCACCGGGTCGCTCACTCGACGAACTCACCGGGCGCCCTCGCTTGATTGCGGCGGCCGAACTGCGCAGCTTCGACGCCTACCTGGCCGCCCTGCGCGACGACCGGCCCTCTGATGGCCTCTGCCTCGCCATTCTCGAAAAGACTTCACTCTTCAGCGATCAGACTGTGGCCACTCCCGATACTCCGGGGTCCATTGAACGAATCGCCCGCGGATCCGACGAGACGCGCTTCCGCCGACGCGACGCCTTGCTGCCGCTCTGGGAAAAACACCTCCTGCCAGGGAAACTTCTCGGCACCACCCTGCGCCGCCCGCTCACCGTTCTTGATTAACCTGACGGCGTCGCCCCGACCTCCAGAAAATCACCGCCGCCTCGCTCGACCCTTCGTTGCCACCGCGCCACCACTCGCGCCGCCTGCACCGACGCCGCGCCCCTCCCCGACCCTTCCCCGTCTTGCCTTCCTCCGACCAACTCATCCGTTTTCACAACGTGTTTCCTTCGCCCTCTCTGCGCCTCTGCACTCTCATCGTCGGCCTCGCCACCTCCGCCCTTGGCGCCGAACCCCTTTCCCGGAAAATGGAGGTCGATTTTTTTCGAGACGTCCCGAGCCGCAATCTCAAAGGCCTCGCCACCCGTGCCGACGGTCGGCTCGTCGCCGGACCGACCCTGACTGAGCTGGTCACCCCTGCCCCGGCCCTTCTGCTCTGGTGCCTTGAAGCCACGGACGACGCGGCGAAGTGGCTCATTGGCAGCGGCCCCGACGGGCAAATCCTCGAAGCCACCTTTGATCCCACGGAAAAGACCGCGAAGACTCGCGAATTCGTGAAGCTCGACGATCCCCAGGTGTTCGCCTTGAAACGGTTTCCAGATGGCACGCTCCTCGCCGGCACCTCGCCGAAAGGCGCCCTTTATCTGATTCGTGATGGGGCGGTCGTGGCACGCACCGCGCTGCCCGTCGACTCCCTCTTCGATCTCGTCGCTCTCAATGCCACCACGGCGCTCGCCGCCACGGGCAACCCCGGACGCATTTACAAAATTAACCTCCCGGCGTTCGCCGCGGCCGGCATTAGCACGGAAAAAATTACCGACGTCGCCATCCTCGCCACTCGCGGCGTCACCCTGTTCGGTGAGATTCGGGACCGCAACGTCCGCCGCCTCGTCGCCCTGCCCGACGGCCGGATCGCCGCGGGCTCCGCCCCCAAAGGCAACGTCTATACGTTCGCGCGCGAGGGCGGCGCCCCGGTGATTCTCCAAGAAAACAAAGATGCGGAAATCACCGATTTGCTACCGCAACCGAACGGAGATCTCTACGCGACGATCGTCTTCTCCTCGACCTCGCACGAGTCGCGGATCACGCCTGCACTGGCAACCAAGACCACCGGAGAAAGCAAAGAGACAACGCCGCCCCCGGCCAATCCGGAGCGCTTTGCCGGGCGCAGCGCCTTGGTGTGGTTCCCGGCAGAAGGCTTGAGCGAGACCCTCACGAGTCGGGCCAACACCGCTTTTTATCGCCTCATCCGGCGCGGAGACACGCTCATCATCGCCGGTGGCGAGCAGGGCGAACTCATCGGCTACGATCTGAAAAGCCGCTTCGCGCTCACTTTTTCAGGAAGCATTTCCGCCCAGTTAAATCACCTCGTGCCACTGCGCGCCCCCGGGAGCAATCCCGACGCCCCTGATCAATTTCTGGTCCTGCGCAATAACGCCCCCGGCCTCGCGCTGCTCGACTTTAAACCCAGCGGACCGCGCGAGGCGGAAACCCGCCGTCTGGATCTCTCGACGCCCTCCCTGATCGGCGCTTTCCGCTTCAATCGTCTGCGCCAGTTAGCCGAGGCCGACGTGACGACCGAGCTCCGCACCAGCTACGGCGCCGACGAGCTCGAGGGCTGGGGTCCGTGGAACGGACTGACGATCGCTCCCGACGGCGGTCGGCGCGCCGACGCCCAGCGCGGCCGCTACGTGCGGCTCCGTATCCGTTTAGCGGATTCAGCGCCCGCCGCCAGTTTCGAGCTCGATCGGGCCGCCCTTTTTTCATTACCCGCCAACCATCGCCCGTCCCTCCAGGACTTTCGCATCCTCACTCCCGGTTACGCCGTTATTCCTGCGCAGGAAACCGTGCCATCAGCCGTCGTGTCGCTGAGCACGCTCACTTCGGCGACGAAGGATGATGACCGTCGCCGCAGCAATTTTCTCACCAGCCAAGTCGTGCCGTCGCCCGGCACGCAAGTGATCCTCTGGACGATCACCGACCAGGACGGTGACGCCACCGTGAGCACGTTTTCCATCCGCCGAGACGGCGACCCCGCCTGGTCCGATCTGGCGACCACCACCCGGGAAGGTTACGCCCAGTTCGACACGAAAAACCTTCCCGATGGCGTTTATTTCACCCGCCTCGTCGCGACCGAAACGGCGCCCCGCCCACTCGCCGAGCGCCTGAGCCGGACATTTGAAACCGACGACCTCATCATCGACAATACCCCGCCCGAAATGATCGCGGCCACGGCAGTTTTAAGAGACAATAAAGTCATCGTCACCGTTCGTGGCCGCGACCAACTCTCTCTGCTGGAAGGGATCGAAGTGGTCTTCAACAACAACGTCCGGGAGACCGTCGAGCAACCCATCGATGGGATCCGCGACGGCCGCGAGGAAACGTTTAGCCTCGAGGTCCCGCTCGCGCGCGTTTCCAACGCGAATGCGCTTGAAGTGACGCTTTATGATCGCGCCGGTAACGGCACCGCGAAGCGCCTCACGTGGTAATTAAGCCGGGGCGGCGCGCTCACGCGCGCGGATGCGCCTTGGCGTAGATCTCCTGCAAGCGGGTCATGCTGACGTGGGTGTAGAGCTGCGTGGTCGCAAGCTGCGCGTGACCGAGCAACTCCTGCACGAGCCGCAGATCCGCTCCGGCGTTCAGCAAATGCGTCGCGTACGAGTGGCGTAATTTGTGCGGAGTGAGATCGAGAGGGAGGCCCGCCAATGCGAGATAACGTTTCAACATGAGCTGGACCGCCCCCACGCTCATCCGCGTGCCGTTCCCATTACTCAAAACGGGCCCGTCCGCGGCTGGGTTGACGGTCAGCTCATCGCGCACTTTTTTTAAAACAGCCAAAGCGACCCGACCCAGTGGACACAAACGTTCCTTCTGCCCCTTGCCCAGTACGCGCGCCACCCCCGTGGTGAAATCAACCGATCCGAAATTAAGCGCGACCAACTCACTCACCCGCAAACCGCCGCCATACAAGAGCTCCATCGCGAGCCGATCGCGCCAAGCGACCGCCGCCGCCAACCCGCCATTCGCCAACAACCGCTGCGGGCCGACCAGCAGCTGTTGCATTTGCTCTTCGGTTAAAAATTGCGGCAGCCGCTTTTCCAGTTTAGGGAGCGGCACGTTCAGCAGCGGATTCCGCTGCAAGCGCCCCCGCTGCATCCAGAACTTAAAAAAAGACCGCAGCCCCGACGCATGATTATGCAACGTCCGCCGGTCAAACCGCCGCTGGGCCTCAATCACGAAGTCCCGCATCTGCCTCGCCTCGAGCGCATCAAAACCGCGCTCCCACAAGCCAACTCCAGGACTCGCCAGCCACCGGTAAAGGTCGGCAAACGCCTGCCGGTAGTTGCGCACAGTATACGCCGAATAACGACGCTCACTGGCCAGAAACTGGGCGAAGGGGGTCCACCACTCGGCCACGACCACCGGAGGAATTTCCAAAAGATCGGCCATCGCGTTGAGCTGATCGGCCCCACCCGAATCAGCAGCGAAACCGCTGATCGGGCCGAAGCACCGGCGCTCTACCCCACCCCCGGGGACATCCCCGCCTGTTTTTCCACATTCGCCATGATCCGCGTCGCGTACAACCGCAGCGCCCCTTCCGGATCAAGACCACGGGAACGCGCCGCGGCGGCCAGTTCAAAGAGCAATTTCCCCAAAAGGGGCTCATCGAGTTGGCGACTGAGCGCCTCGACCTGGGCCACATCCACCACCCCGGCCACCGGCAGTCGCTTTTTCTCAATCTGCTTCCAGATCGCCTCGGCGAACATCAAGGCCGGCAGACGCGGCGGTAAATCCTTAAAAATTGCCGTGGCCGAAGGCGCCGGGCCCAGCTTCTTTTCCGTCGCTTTAATTTTTTCCCATTCGACCAGCACCTCCGCGGAGGTCCCCAAACGCCTCGCGCCAAAAACATGGGGATGGCGGCGCACGAGTTTGTCGTTAATATCCCGCGCGACATCTTCGAAGGTGAAGAGCCCCTTTTCCGCCGCGATCTGCGCGTGAAAGACCACTTGAATCAAGACGTCGCCGAGCTCTTCCCGCATATGCGGCCAGTCACTGCGATCGATCGTGTCAATGAGCTCGCTCACTTCGTCGATCAAGCAGCGCACCAACGTCGCATGCGTCTGCTCCTGATCCCACGGGCACCCGTCCGGGGCACGCAATCGCACCATCGTGGCCTTTAATTCGTCAATTGCCGTCATGCTTCGAAGGTGGCTACGGAGACGATTGAGTACACGAAAATTTTTCAGCTTTGAGTTCCGGTGATTCTCGGTGTTGCTTGGACCCTCATGTCCGATAAGCTCACTGAAATCATGGCGTGGAAACGCCGCGAAATCGCTCCTCGGCTCCGTCCGGTGGACGAAGCCGAACTCGCGCAGCTCGACCACGCATGGCCACGCGGGCCGTCGTTTGCGGGGGCGTTGAACCGAACCGATGGTCGGCTCGCGGTTATTTCCGAGATCAAGCGACGCTCCCCATCCGCGGGCGAGATCAAGGCCGGCGCCTCGGCGGTGGCTCAGGCGATCCGCTACCAGCAAGCGGGCGCCGATGCCCTTTCGATCCTCACCGACGAGAAATTTTTCGGCGGCACGTTGGATGATTTGCGCAGCGTCGCCGCGCATTTTTCGGCGCAGCCGCCGGCGCAGCCGTGCCTGCGCAAAGATTTCATGGTGCACCCTCTGCAAGTGCTGGAGGCGCGGCAAGCTGGGGCCAGCGCGATCTTGATCATCGTGCGCGCCTTGGCGGACGATGAAATCAAGATTCTCGCCGCGGCCGCGCAAGCGGCCGGCCTTGATGCTCTCTTTGAGATCCACCATGAGCGCGAACTCGCGATTGCGCTCCGCCATGGGGCCAAGATCATCGGAGTAAACAACCGCGATCTGGCTATTTTTAAGACGGATCTGGGCCTCAGCGAACGGCTGATTCCGTTATTTCCCTCTGGGGTAATCGCCGTGAGCGAGAGTGGCCTGATGAGCGGAGGGGACGCTCGACGCGTGCGGGCAGCGGGCGCCCAGGCGATTCTCGTTGGGGAAGCCCTGATGCGCGCGGCCGATCCCACAGCCCTCTTGGCCGAATTCCGCGCCGCCTGAACTTAATTATGAAACATCGCCCGATCAGCGCATTTCAACAGGTGGGAGGTTTATATTTCCTCCCCCGAACACTTTTTAAAATCCGCGTGCATGCCCGCGGCGAACTCCACGAGGAGCACCTCGAATTCCTCGGCAAAGGCTTCGACGGCCGCCTCTGCCACTTCCTTGGGCTCGCTTACGAAGACCTCCGCGTCCGCGTACTGGCCGGCGGCACCGATGAGGAAATTTTTACTTGGGCTGAAAAGCAGGGTCGAAAAATCACTGATGTTGACCGACTCATTTGGAACGGCTTCTCATCCAAACGCGGCTGGCGGGACGACGCGACCCCCACCTTGGAAAGACAAAAAGCGGAAAGCGGCCTCGGCCACCGCGCGGATCTGCAGACGTTTTTCGATTACTACGAAGTCGACGAAGGGCGCGCCCCGCGCTGAGCCATGCCGCTCTCCCTGACGGCGACGCGTGAGTTACTCGCGCATCTCGGGCACGCACCGAAACAGTTTCTCGGGCAGAACTTTCTCGTGGACGGCAACATCGTCCGCAAATCTCTCGAACTCGCCGAGATCGTCGCGGGCGACACCGTCGTCGAAGTAGGACCGGGCTTGGGAACGCTGACGACCGCGCTGTTGGCGGCGGGGGCGCACGTCTGGGCGGTGGAAAAAGATCGCGCGCTCCACGCCCATCTGGAGACCAGCCTCGCGCCCCGTTTTCCTGACCATTTCCATTTATTGGAAGGCGACGCCATTGAGCAACCGCTGGCCGGACTGCCCGCCGGCACGAGCGTGGCGGCAACGGCGCTGCCCGCGTTCAAAGTGGTCGCCAATCTGCCCTACGCCATCGCCACGCCGTGGCTGGATGCCGTGCTCTCAGGGCCACTGCCGGCGAGACTGGTTCTGATGCTCCAGCAGGAGGCGTCCCAGCGCTACGCCGCCCAGTCGGGTACAAAATCGTTCGGAGCCATCTCGATTTTTTTGCAAGCGGCTTACCTCATTGCGCCAGGCCATAAAGTCGCCGCCCCCTGTTTTTTTCCCCGGCCCGACGTCGAGTCCCACCTCATTCACCTCGTTCGACTGCGCGCTCCCTACACGTTCACCGCGCCCATGAAGGCGCTGATTCGGAGTTGTTTTCAGCAGCGCCGCAAGCAAATCGGAGCGCTCCTCCGGGCCCGCTTGGGCGAATCTCGCCCAGATTGGCCGGACCTGCTCCGCCAGGTTAATATCTCCGCCCAAGCACGCCCCGAAGCCATCTCGGTGGAGGCTTGGATCCAACTCGCCCAAAGCCTCGCAACCTTAGCTTGAAAGCGCGGCGCCACCCCCTAATCCTTTTTCCTTATGTCTCGCTTAACCCTCGCCCTTGCCTTGACCGCTCTGACCGCCTTTGCGCCTCGCGCTTACGCCCAAGAATTATTGGGCAAAGTTGATGGCAAAAATTATCTCTCGCCCACCGGTTTATTCAGGATCGCGATTCCGGTCCTCCCCGAACTCGGCGGCGGCATTACCGATACCCCAAACGTCGTCACGTTTCAGGACTCGTTTAATCTTCACGTGAGTATCGCCGCCTTTGAACAGGACGCCACTCAACGCTGGGAGCTCTCCACCCGCGGCCTCAAAGACTACTTGGTCTATTTCTTCAGCAATTTCATTCTCGCCGATTTCAAGCAGGCCTTTGCTGGCGCGAAGATCGAGAGCGCCAAATTCCTTCCGGGTATGCTCGAAGGCGCGCTGCTCACATACATCCTCGTCCCCGACGGCACGATGTTCCGCGACCGTGTCGCCCAAATCTCCGCAGACATCGTCCCAGTCGCCAAACGCGGCAATCTCCTCTTCGTTCGCAACGGCCACATTTTCGTCATTACCACGGAGCTCGCCGAAAGGGTCATCGAGGGGCGCACTTACCAGAAAACGACCGAAGAGGAAGATGAGATCCTCCGCAATCGGCTCATCGATATCGTCAACAAAATCGCCTTCGCCAAGCCGCCCGTCGTCGACGCCGCGAAGAAATAGGGCGGCCCTGACCGCCGTCGAGCGGGCGCCCCTGCTCCCCGCGAACCCGGCCTCGTGACCAATCACGCCTGCGCGGGCCCTGACCCCACGCTTGGACCCGAGGGCTGACTCCGCCGCCAGCAACCTTGCTCCCCGCCCGCGTGCCAAGGGCATTGAGGGACGCGTCATCAATTATAAAAAACCGCATGCCCTTTTCTGCTTTCACTCTTCGCGACGCCACCGCGGCGGACTTGCCGGCGATCGTCGCGATTTACAACGCCACCATTCCGAGCCGTCTCGTTACCGCGGATCTCGAACCCGTGACCGTGGCGGCGCGGCAACCGTGGTTCGACGCCCATCAGCAGCCCTCGCGGCCCCTGTGGGTCTTGGTTGACGTTAGCGGTATCGTCGCCGCGTGGCTGAGCTTCGATTCATTTTACGCGCGCGCCGCCTACGACGGCACGGCCATGATCGCGCTCTACGTCGCCTCGACGCACCAGCGCCAAGGCTTGGGCCGGCATCTTTTGGAACATGCCGTCAACCGGGCCCCCTCCCTCGGCCTCCACACGCTGCTCGGTTACATCTTCGGCCACAACGAACCGAGCCTGCGCCTCTTCCAAGGATACGGCTTCACGCGCTGGGGAACCTTGCCGCGCGTCGCCGTGCTGGATGCGCAAGAACGCGATCTCGTCATCGTCGGACGACGCGTCGCGCCCTAAAGGCCGGTCCAGTATTTCCGGCACACGCAGGAAGGGCGGCCCCGGAAGAGGGGCGCAGCGACGCCCCCACGACGCCCCCGCGAAGCCCCGCTCAACGCCCCCCGACGAAGCCCCGCTCAACGCAGGCGTCTTAACGCAACCCGGCCGCGATCTTACCGAGTTCGGCAAACAACTCACTTTTCGGCGGGATATCACAGTTGAAGACATCCGCGATCACCCGGGTCCAGCCGTGCAAAAAATATCCCCAGCCATCAGCAATCCGTAAACCGCGCTCCTTTTGCTGGGCCCGCGCTTGGTCTAAAAAGCGCAAATCACCTCGGTAATTGAATTCCCAAATTTGCCCCTCATGGGGGAAAATGGCCGCACCCGAAAGCGGTGAACCAGGGGTATCTTTACCGACGCCGGTCGCATTCACGACCAAGGAACCCGGCGGCAGGTTAGCAATCAACCCGTCCGCCACTTCGACCGAAACGGCCTCATGACACGCCAACGGGACCGCCCCCGGCCAGGTTGCGTGGAGCGCACGGAGGTGAGCCAAGCGTGCCGCCACCCGATCCACCACCAGCACGCGCGCTGGACGGTTAAGCGCGTCCCCTCCTCTCGCCAAGTGCCACGCGAGCGCCGTGCCCGCGCCACCCGCCCCTAAAATCAAGGCGGCTCGGTCTTCCCAGCGGAAACCATCGGGCAAAATCTCCGCTAAGGCGCACCCTGAGGTCCACGGATCCACCGCCCGCCCGTGCAAGCACCCGTTCCGTTTAAAAATGCTGCCCACCTCGCCGAGCGCCGCCGTCAACGGATCAAACTCCTCGAATAAATCCCGACAAGCCGCGCCAATATCGATCTTATGTGAGGTGACCAAGGCGCCACGAGAACCAGGATCAGCCTTGATCGCCGCGAGCGCCGCCCGATACCGACGAGGGTCATCGCGCAAAGGAAAATCCCAGCCGCGCAATTCACAATCCCCCAAGCCTAAGCGCTCTGCCCAGAGGGGAAACACTCGGTTAATTGATGATTGCCGCGTGGTCACCCCGATAAAATACATCGTTGGTCGAGTCGCTGGTTTGAAATCGAATGACATTTAAAAAACAGCCTGCGCAGTCCGTTCCGGAGGTCACTCTTTTCTCCGACCCCACGGTCCCGCGACCGCCAAGCCACCTGCTCACTCGGTCGTCGGCAACCCTTACTTGGTAACGAAGGCGTCGCTAATCGGCTTGCCCTCAAGGTGGGGCAGAAGCGGCAATCCAAGCAGCCAACAGACCGTCGCCGCCGTGTCCTCCGTGTCAATCTGCAGCCGCCCGAGTTGCGTCAGATCAAAGCCCGCCCTGACACCGGGCCCATGGACAATCCAAGGAATGAAGCGACTCCGGCCATCATCCGGACCGACATGGCCATGACCGCGTCCCGCGCCGCCATGATCCGACGTGATGATGAAGACAGTTTTAGCGAGCGCGCCGGCTCGTTCGTAGGCCGCCAAGACCGCGCTCAGTTGGGAATCGGTCGCGGCGATCGAAGCCAGCTGTTCGGGCGAGCCCCAACCGTTCGCGTGACCTGTCGCGTCAATGTCCGGGAAATGAAAAAATCCGATATCCGGCACGGCCAGGGCGAGAGCCGCTTGCGCGGCGGTCACCACCCAGGCGTTATTCCCGTCTTTCCCGTTCGGCAGAAAAGCGTGCGCCACGGTCCCGGGCTTATTCAGCACGCTCAGCTTGGATTTACCCGCGACAAACGTGCAGACCAGGCCCGCCTTGGTGCCGATTTCAAAAATTGTCGGAACGTTCGGGAACACGGGGATGCGCAGCGGGAGATCCGTATTCCACTCGATACCGTGCCTATTGGGCGACACACCCGTCAGCATACTTGTGTGCGAAGGCAACGTGACCGCCGTTGCGGTGGTGCGTGCCCACATTGAATACGCACCCGAACGGAGCAGCCGGTGCAAAGTCGGGGCCTCCGCCAACAACAATAGGTCCGGGCGGAGCCCATCGAGACTCACAATGGCGACGCGCTCGACACCCGCCACGGGCCGCACCGCCGAATTCGGAACGGGCGCGGCCTGCATGGAAATCAGCAGGAACACACCACTGATCAGAAAAAATTGGAGAGCTAAATTCATCACCTTAAACTGATCGGATGACCCGAGCCCGCAAGTTCGCCGATGTTCCATTTCGGTTGCCGGGATCATCGATCCCGTGGCCGCGATCGACCAAAGGCGGCCAGCCGACCCGAGAGGCGCCTCGACGCAAGGTTGCTTCAGAGCAGTTGGCCGTGGTAATTTCGCCACAGATGCTCCGTTTGCTTCTACCCCTCGTCTTGACATTAAACGCCGCCCTGAACGCTGCGAGCGATGATGCCCGGCCAAGGCCAAATATCGTCTTCATTCTCGCCGACGACCTCGGCTGGCGCGACCTCCACTGCTATGGTCATCCTTGGCACGACACCCCGCAGCTGGATCGCCTCGCGCGCGAAGGCACGCGCTTCACCCACGGTTACGCTGCCGCGCCGATCTGCTCGGCCTCGCGGGCGGCGCTCCTCACGGGCCGTTCCCCGGCCCGCCTCGGCTTCGAATTTGTCACCAAAGAACCCGGAGCGAAGCGACCAGATACCCACCGCCTCGTGCCACCACCGTATCCACTTAACTTGGACCTCGCCGAAACGACGCTCGCCGAAGTCCTCGGCCCTGCGGGTTACACGACCGGCTACTTCGGCAAATGGCACGTGAGCCAACATACCGGCGGATATCTCGGCTGGTCCTCAACTCACGGCCCGCGCCAGCAAGGTTACGCCGAAGGCTCCTCTGAATTTGGCAGCCATCCCTATGGCGATCCAGAGCGCACACCCGCGGCGCGAACTGCTCCGGTTGCGAACCGGGCGTACGATCGCGACGCCCTGACCGAGCAAGCCGTCGCCTTTCTCCGCACCCATCACCGCGACGCCCGCCCCTTTTTCCTGCACCTCTCCCACTATTACGTCCACACACCGATCCGCTCACGCGCGGCGTGGTTGATCGAAAAATATGCCGCGCGGATGCCCCAAGGCGCCGACCCGCGGCGAGCGGTTTACGGCGCCATGGTCGAGACCCTCGATCATCTTGTCGGCGAGGTTCTGACCGCCCTCGACGAACTCGATCTCGCAAAAAACACCCTCGTCGTCTTCACCTCGGATAACGGCGGCCATCCGGAGTTTTCCGCCAACGGTCCGTTGCGGGGCAGCAAGTGGAACCTGTACGAAGGCGGCGTGCGAGTGCCGTGGATTGTGCGCTGGCCCGGGCAGATCCGCGCTGGCGCGACGAGTTCTGCCCCATTTATTGGCACCGATTTATTGCCGACCCTCGCAGCGGCCGCCCGCGCCCCATTGCCGCAACGAGTGACTCTCGACGGCGAAAACGTCCTGCCGCAGTGGCGCGGGGAGAGCCCGGCGAGCACCGCCGCGGCGGCGGCCGAACGCGTCTTCATTTGGCACTTCCCGTACTACCACCCTGAAACCGGCTTTGCGGAGGCTCTCAAAAAAATCGGCACCGATGACTTTGCGATCAGTCAAACCCGCCCCCAGTCGACCATCCTCGCGGGCGATTGGAAACTCATCCATTTTTACGAAGACTCGCACGATGAGCTTTATCGCGTCTCGGCTGATCCATCCGAGCAGCGCGATCTCGCCAACGCGGAGCCGGGCCGGGCACGCGCGCTACGGCGGCAACTCGACGCTTCGCTTCAGGCCATGCACGCGCGTCTGCCCACCGCTGCAGGGCCCTCGCGATAACCGCTCGGCGCCGCCACTCCCGAAAAGGGTGGCCTGACCCAATCATCCCATAAAACCAATGCAAGCCACCGCACCACGCCTCGCGAGGCCCAGCCATCCCGAACATTTGTCGCGAGTACCAGCGCGGCGTTCCCGGATGCCGCTTTTTCAAAAAAAAATCCCTCCCGCCTACCACCGTCACCACGCGTGGTTTTTTATCGGAACTCTGCTGATCGCCCTCGCCACTCGACCCGTGGCTTGGGCCCAAGCCGGTCCGCCCCCGGGAATCATCATCGCACGCAGTCCCGAACCAGCCAAGGCCTACATCGGAACACCCGCTATCGCGATTCTCAACGACGGCAGCTACGTGGCCGCGCATGATTTTTTCGGTAAGAACGCGACCCTCACGGATACCACGCATCTTTTCCGCTCAAGCGATCGTGGCGCGACTTGGGCGCCGCTTGCGCAAATCTCCGGACAGGCCTGGTTCTCGCTTTTTGTACATCGCGGTGACCTCTACCTCCACGGGACGGCGAGCCGCTACGGCGACCTGACGATCCGGCGGTCAACCGACGGCGGCAAAACATGGACGACACCGCGCGACCAACGGAGCGGTCTGCTCGCGCAAGGCCGCTTTCATGGCGCGCCCGTGCCGGTCGTCGTGCACCACGGTCGCATCTGGCGAGCCGTTGAGGAACGGACGAACGACCAATCCTGGCCGCTGCATTTTTCGTCACTGGTCGTTTCCGCCCCGGAAAATGCGGACCTACTTGACGCCACCCAGTGGCGTCGCAGCAACGGGACGCTCTTCGATCCCGCTTGGTTTAACGGTCGCCGCCCCGGATGGCTGGAAGGTAACGTCGTCGTGACACCCCAAGGCACGCTCGTTAATATTCTGCGGGTGCATACAGAACCCCGGCCGGAGGATTCGTTTATGCCGACCGGAGGCGCAGCGGGCCTACCCCGCTATGAAGTCGGCGCGCTCTGCACCCTGACGGCGGACGGCCGCACGCAGACGTTCAACCCCATGACCGGCTTCATCCATTTCCCCGGATCGCAGTCAAAGTTTACCATTCGCTTTGATCCTAAAACGCAGCGGTACTGGGCGCTGATCCAGAAAATCACCCAGCCGCACGAAGGTCGCGAATGGGCCACGAGCCCGATCCACCAGCGCAATGTCACCGTTTTGACCTCATCGGCGAACCTCCGCACTTGGCGGGAGGAAAGCATCATTTTGCGGTGGCGCGAAGGCGACGTGCTGCAAGGTGGCGAACGCGTGGGCTGGCAATATCTCGATTGGCAATTCGACGGCGACGACCTCGTGGCGGTGGCCCGCACCTCTTGGGGCGGGCAATCGTATCACAATGCCAACCTGTTCACCTTTCACCGGGTCGCTGGTTTTCGCCAGTTGACGATGGCGGATTCAGCGCCGGATTTAGCTCGCGCGACCTCGGCGCGGCCGTGAACCGGGCGAGGTGAGACGAGGCCCCGTGCCGAGCACCGCGCGCCCCGGCCCGCCTCGGCCGGCACGCGGGCGGACGCGGGCAAGGCGCGGGCAAAACCGCCGATTACGGAGCTTGTGGCCGCAGCGGAGCGCCCGAGGTCGGGTCCTTCGGGTAAACCGCGCCATAAGTGTCGAGAGCCGCGATCAGGCGTGGCATCAGGCGAAGAAGCTCCGCGGGCTCAGAGGTGGCGAGGTTGGTTTGCTCGAACGGATCACGGCCGAGGTGAAACAGCTGGTAGTGGGAATTTCCGGAAACTGCCGAAGGAAAATAATGGTAAATGACCTTCCAAGAACCCTCGCGATAGCTCGTCCAGTAATCGCTCCGATGCGGCGCGTGCGGGTAGTGCATCAAAAACGCCTCCGGGCGGGACGGGTCGGGCCGACCGGCCAGCAAGGTATCGAGGCGCCGCCCGTCGACGACGTGCCCGCGCGGGGCATTTGTACCGGTAACGGCCAAGATCGTTGGAAAAAGATCCATCACGGCAGCCTGCTGGGTCTGGATGGCCCCAAGAGGAATCGGGAGTCGCTGCTGGTGAGGGTTATTTGCGGAAGGTTTGGCCCACGCGGCCAAGAGCGGCACGCGCATACCGCCCTCGTAATGAGAACCCTTTTTACCCCGGAGAGGAGCCGCGCAGGCGACCGCGTGTTCATGACCGAGCGGGGCATCGGAGCCGTTGTCACCGAGGAAAAAGATTAGGGTATTCTCGGCTATGCCGAGCGCCTCGAGATGATCGAGCAGATCGCCCAAGGATTTATCCATCCCCTCGACCAGCGTGGCAAAGGCCTGAGCATTTGCCGGCTTGCCCGAATTTTTGTAATGCGCGGCGAAGCGCGGATCGGGTTGGAAGGGCGCGTGGACGGCGTAGTGGGCGAGGTAGAGGTAGAACGGCAGCTTCGCTTGGACCGCGGCGCTGACGTGCGCCTTGGATTCAAGGGTGAGCGCCTCGCTCAAAAAAAGGTCCGTGCCATGATATTTTGCAAGATGAGGAACGGCACTGGAGGCGCGCTTACCGCCATTGCCGAAGTTCTCCTTGGCATAATAACTGCCTGGCGAGCCAATCGAAGCACCGCCGACATTGACGCCAAAACCGAGATTAAGCGGGTCCGCTCCTTCGCTATCCCGCGGCCCGAAGTGCCCCTTGCCGACATGAATCGTCCGGTAACCGTTACCTTGCAGCAAGCCGGCCAAGGTCACATCGCCCCGCTTCAACCCTTGCCAATTCCATTGGGAGGCCCCCTGCGGGCCGGCGTTATTGGTGTCGGGGTTGATCCAGTTGGTCGTGCGGTGGCGGGCGGCATTTTGACCCGTCATAATGGAGATGCGCGTCGGCGAGCAGACGCTCATCGCACAGAATTGATTAAAGCGGATGCCCCGCGCCGCGAGCCGCTCCATATTCGGCGTGCGGTAGTAGTCATTAAGCGGATACCGCTTGGCCTGGCCGGCGGCGTCGGTGAGAAACGGGACCGATGTATCCATCACGCCCATATCGTCGACGAGAAAGACGACGATATTGGGACGGGCGGGCGACGCGACCTCCGCCCGCAGGCCAACGAAAGCGAAGACAAATAAAAGGGTGGTGAGGGATCGGATCATAACGAGTAAAATGAATTAAAGGGGCAAGGGACCGACCAACGAAGCCCGTGCCCGCGGGCGCGGTGGCCGTGACTCGACGCGAGTTACTGGGGAATGGGATCGCCGCGTTTGACGAGCTTGCCTTCCCAAATGGCTTCGTCGGTCGCGCGATCATAGGTCAGTACGCGGCTGGCACTGTTGGGCGCGGGTGGGCGGTCGATTTTGGGGAGCCATTGTTTATGCTGGGCGATAATCGCGGTGTGCTCGGTGCGACTGGCCAGGTTGGTCCACTCATGGGGATCGCTCAGCATATCGTAGAGTTCCTCGCTCCCGTCGGCGTAGCGGATGTAACGCCAGCGCTCGCTGCGAATGCCATGATTGCCTTGATTATGGCTGGTAATGGCCGGGCGCGTGCGCACGGTACTGGCGTTCTTGAGCTGGGGGAGGAGGCTGAGCCCTTCCAAATCGCGGCGGGGCGAGAGCCCCGCCAGATCGATCAAAGTGGGGTAAATATCGAGCAACTCGGCGGGCTGGAGACAGCGCTGGCCACCTTTCACACCGGGACCGGCAAAGATGAGCGGAACCTTGGTACCGCGATCCCAGAGTGTATTTTTTCCCGTGATCCCCTTTTCACCAAGATGCCAGCCATGATCGCCCCACAGGACGACGATGGTGTTATCAGCGACGCCGGCCTCGTCGAGGGCCGCGAGGAGGCGGCCCACTTGTGAATCCACAAAGCTAGTACAGGCGAGGTAAGAACGCACCAAGTTGCGCCACTGGCGATTGTCCTCGACCCATTTCAAGCGAGGCTCCGGGAGGCTCCAGTGCAGATACCAGGAAAAACGCGGCGTGTCGTCGCGGTCGTCACGCTTGATCTTGGGCAGCACGCTGTCGTCATCAGGATAAAGATCGAACCACTTTTGCGTGGCGTAACAAGGCACGTGGGGGAGGAAAAAGCCGGCGGCGATAAAAAAGGGCTGATCCTTCGGCGCCGATTTGATTTGGTCGACGGTCCAACTCGCAACCTGGTAATCGCCCTTACCGGTATCATCGTTGTCCAAGGGCCACACGCCCCAGTCCACGAGTGGATTATCACCCATCGGAGTCGGGGGCACGAGTTTTTGCGGCGGTCTGGAACCGACGCCGCCAAATGCACCCGTGACCTGAAACTCCGGGCGCGCCGCGGGCGCATCGGTGGCCGCTTTGGCCTTGCCCTTTCCTTTGCCCGCACCGCCGCCGCCGCCACCTGTGCCACCGTGATAAATTTTACCGGTGGCCGCGGTGCGATAGCCGTGGTCAGCAAAGTGCTGGGGCAAGGCCACGCGATCCTTCCATTCCGGCAAGGTGCGAAACCACGGGGAAAGTCCGTAGATGCCCGTGGTGGTCGGCCGCAAGCCCAAGAGAAGGCTGGTGCGGGAAGGATTGCACAGCGGCGCCTGGCAATGCGCGTTCAAGAAGGTTGTCCCGCGGGCGGCGAGCCGATCGAGGTGGGGCGTCTTCGCGAGCGGATGCCCGCCGAGGTGGCCGATCCAATCGTTCTGATCATCGATCGCGATAAAGAGAACATTGGGCTTACGGGGTTCAGCCGCGGTCGCTGCCAGCAAACTCAGTGGAAGTGAAAACGCTCGAAGAAACGCGGCGAGCAGAGAGTGGAATTTCATAGAAAAGAATACTTCAACGAACGAATTTAGAAGATGAAAAAGACCAGCGAAGCCAGGAACGAGGGGTTGCCCCAATCGGCGGCAGCCCCGGAGCGGCTGAGCGGTATATTTTAAAGCTCATCGCCTTTGCCCTTGCCGGCCCGACCCAGTTCGGAGGCGCGGGCGGCGTCATAGTTCGGGTTGGGAACGGGCAACCGGGCGCCGACCCGCCCACGCCAGGCCGCGAGGGCCGCCCGGAGTTCAGCGGCGCGCGCAGGCTCGCGGGCAGCGAGATTGATCTGCTCAGCGGGGTCCTTGGCGAGGTCATACAACTGAAGCGAGTTATCCTCGAAGAACTCGATGAGTTTCCAATCACCACGGCGCAACGCGCTGGCCGGGGTACTGTGATGATAGTGGGGCAGATGCCAGAAAAGGGTATCGCGAGCGAGCGTCGCCGCGGGGTTGCGGAGCAGAGGAGCCAAGCTGAGACCATCCTGCGGCTGGGAGGTGGGCAACGTCGCTCGGGCGATTTCCACGAGCGTCGGGTAGAGATCGTGGGTGATGGCGGGGGTCGCGGCAACGCCACCTGCGGCAATCTTACCCGGCCAGCGCGCGATCGCGGGGATGCGTACGCCACCCTCGTAGAGCGTGCCTTTTTCGCCGCGCAAGGGCAGGTTGGAGGTGACCAAGCGACCACTCTGCTCGTGCTCGATGCCGCCATTATCGGAAAGAAAAAATACCAACGTGTTTTCGGCGAGGCCAGCCCGGTCGACGGCCTCAACGATGCGACCGACGCTTTCGTCGAGCTCTTCCAGAAGCCCCGCGTAAGCCGGGTTGCTCGGATAGCCGGGCGCCGGCGGCTTGCCAGAATATTTTTTTAAAAGCTCCGGCGTCGTCGAGAGCGGAATATGGACGGCAAAATGCGAGACCTGCAACAGAAAGGGCCGTGAGCGCTTCGTGGTAATAAATTCGACGGCTTTCTCCGTGAGAAAATCCGCGGTGCGGCGGGTCGAGGAACTACCAGTGACGGCCGGCGGCTGGGTATTCCCCTGGCACTCAATGACCGTCTGCCATCCCTGTTGAGCGGGACCGAAACCGGTGCCACCGAGATGCCATTTGCCGAAATAACCGGTTTGATAACCGACCGCGGCGAGACGTTCCGCAAACGTCTCGACGGCGAGGGGCAGTTGCCGCGGCACAACGGGATCGGCGAGCCGCGCAAAGGGGCGGATGTGACCGGGAATATGTTGCGTGATGCCAAAGCGCGCTTGGTCCTGACCGCTTTGCAGATTCGTGCGCGTGGGCGAACAAACCGGACCCGCGTAGAATTGGGTGAAGCGCAATCCCTGCCGCGCTAGGCGATCGATGTGCGGAGTTTCGTTGAAGGCGTTTCCATAACAACCAAGATCAGCCCAGCCGAGGTCATCCGCCAGAATAAGAATCACATTAGGAGAAACGGGCTGGGCCAGGGAGCGCGTGATTAAACCGAGCACGCAGCCAGCCCAAAGCAAGAGGGTAATAAAATTCATCGAGGGGAAACGGAATGTTTAAGTCCCGAGCCGCGCAGCGCCAACTTCTTTTGTTAAATTATGGGCATTCTGCTGATGGCGTGCCTCCTCCGATTTGGCGAGCCGCCTCCCGCCAGCGCCTCCCCGCGAGAACTCTCCCGCCGAACTCACCGCCAGCAACGCCAAGCGCAAACTCTCTCAGGCCGTGCTCAACCGCCACGCAAAACCTTAACGCTGCCAGCAACAAAACGCCTTTTAGCTCTCCTATCATGAACGCCAAAAAAAATGCCCATAATCTCCGATGCCCTCGCCTTGCACCGTGGCTCGCCGGTCTCATCGGCGCCACGCAGGCCTCACCTGGCCTCCGCCTCGATGGCGACGTGCGGCCTTCGCCGGACTTCACCCGCCTTTGCGACGAGAGGGCCACCATCAAATCCGAACAGCTCGCGTGGTTTGAAAAATCCGACCTCATCATTTGTTTCGCCTCCAATTCCGCGCCGATCACAGCCACCCAGCGACGAACCCGATGACGAGCGCGATCATCATTTGTTCCGCCTCCAACTCCGCGCCGATCACCCACGACGCCGAGCCCCTCCGCAACGAGACCGGTGCTAGCTACACGAGCCAATCCAACACCACCGGTTGGCCCGCCAGCGACGTGCGCGGCGGCACCGCCGAAAAAGACAACCTTCCACTGGGCATCCATGTCGTCGTCCCGCCGTGGCGTGACGATGTCGTCCTCGCCGCGCTCGCCTTCATCGAGAGCAAGACGGGCGGTTACGTGAAACCCACCGTCGTATGTTGCACCCACTTCGCCACACCGTCGCCACTCTCGCCGCCGTCGTCAGGCGGCACTCCGCTGCCTCCCCCGCGCCCTATCCAGTCGAAGAGGCCACCATCGCGGGCGTGCCGGCCGCCTATCTCCGCGGCGAAGTCACGACTCAGCCGATCGTCGCCGCCTACCTCGAACGCATCGCCGCCTACAACCAACGCGGCCTACGCATCCACTCGATTATCAATCTGAATGGGTCGGCACTCGCCGAGGCCGACGCCCTCGATGGAAACGCCAGGCCAACGGCAAACTCGTCTGCCCGCTCCACGGCGTGCTTGCGCCGTGAAGGAGGGCATCGGCGCCCTCGGCCGGCCGACGAACTCCGGTTTTCATAGCTGGAAAAATGACTACGCTCTGACTGACGCGCCCCTCGTCGCCCAGATCAAGGCCGCCGGCGGCATCATCCTTGGGAAGGCGTCACTCTCCGAATTTACCAACAGCGGCGGCGACAACATCAACTCCGTCCGCCCCGGTTTCTGCCGCCATCCCGACAGTACCGCTCGCGCCCTCGCCAGCCCCCCAAAGCCTTCGCGATCTCCACCCGGCTCTCCTCGGTGCTTCTCGGTCGCTCCACCTTGCCCAGCGTTCCCCTCAAAAACCACCACACCCCAAATCAAACCAACAAGGCGCGCAGACTCGATGGCAAACCCGCCAAGCGGTCACGCTCAAGAGACCCCACGCAAAGCACCGTCGCCGCCAGCCCATGGCCGCACAGTGCGGCCTTCGGCGCGCCCGCTCCGGCGTTCAGCACGCAAGGCACCGTCGCGCCAGCCCATGGCCGCACATCTCAGCATATCATGCGAACCGCCGCGACTCATCGCGGCAACCGCCCCCGCGAAAAGCGACCGCCCCGAAAAATTATCCCACTAAAAATTTCTCAAAATAAATGAAACGCCAGAGCGAAAATCCTCGCCCATCGCTCGGACTCGAACGACCCGCCCGCATCCCGATCCCAGCGCCCTCTTATTTTTTGCGTGCGTAACCCTAGCCCACTCTGGCTAACTCCCCTCTTTTTCTCTTTCCATGAACATTCACGAGTATCAGGCCAAGGCCCTCTTTGAAAAATACGGCGTCCCCGTCCCCAAGGGCGCCGCCGCGACGACGCTGGAGGCGGCCGCCGTCGCCCTCGCTGGCCTACCCGACGGACCAACCATGGTGAAATCTCAAATCCATGCCGGTGGCCGCGGCAAGGGCACGTTCACAGACGGCTTCAAGGGGGGCGTGAAATTCTGCAAGACCAAGCAAGACGCTCAGGCCATGGCCGCCAATATGCTCGGCAAGACTCTCGTCACTGTTCAGACGGGTCCGGCCGGTCGCAAGGTTCAGACCGTCTACTTCACCGTCGCCAGCGACATTAAAAAAGAATACTACCTCGCGATCCTCCTCGATCGCGCGTCGTCCCGCCCCGTCATCGTCGCCTCCACCGAGGGCGGAGTCGAAATCGAGAAAGTGGCCCACGATACCCCAGAGAAAATCCATAAGGTCATCGTCGATCCCGCCTACGGCCTCGCCGAATTCCAAGTT